>JAEWBS010000085.1 GCA_023391005.1 Bacillota bacterium
CGCTTACCGACAGGGCGTATCTGCGCGACCTGCTTCTACGTTACGGCTTTACCTTTTCTAAAGCCATGGGACAGAATTTTTTAATCAACCCTTCGGTGTGTCCGCGCATGGCCGAGCAGGGCGGGGCAGCCCCGGGTTGCGGCGTACTCGAGATCGGCCCCGGCGTCGGCGTGCTGACCGCCGAGCTGGCCCGCCGTGCCGATAAGGTGGTATGCATTGAGCTCGACGCCCGCCTAAAGCCGATTCTCGCCGAGACGCTTGAGGAATTTGACAATGTCGAGATTATCATGGGCGATGTCATGGAGGTTGATCTCGCGGGCATCATCGCCGACCGTTTCGCGGGCATGCCGGTCAGCGTCTGCGCGAACCTGCCTTATTATATCACAACGCCGATTCTGATGCGGCTCCTAGAGGCGCGGCTGCCGGTCGAGGCGGTCACCGTCATGGTGCAGAAGGAGGCCGCTCAGCGGCTCTGCGCCGCCCCCGGCGAGCGGGAATGCGGCGCAATCTCAGCCGCCATCGCCTATTACAGCGAACCCAAGCAGCTTTTTTCGGTCTCAGCGGGATCGTTTATGCCGGCGCCTAACGTCGATTCGGCGGTCATCCGGCTGGATATCCGCAAGGCGCCGCCGGTAACGCCTCAGGACGAGGCGTTTATGTTCACCGTTGTGCGCGGCGCTTTTTCTCAGCGCCGCAAGACGGTCTGCAATGCGCTGAGTTCGGCGCTCGGCCTGCCCAAGGCGACGATAGCCGACTGTCTGACGCAGTGCGCGCTCGACGCGAATATCCGGGCCGAGCGGCTGACACTGCCGCAGCTGGCCGCCCTTTCTGACGCGCTGCTGGCGCATACAACGCCGTCACACCGATAAAAAAACAGGGGAGCCAGTCGGCTTCCCTGTTTTATTTTACGCGAGAATCTTCAAGCGCCAGCCGCTTGACCTAATCGCTTTTCTTCAGGTCGTTGATCATGTAGCACAAAGCCATCAGGCCATCGACAAGATGGGCGTTTTCAACAATCGCCTCGGGGTGCGCCACCTTGATATCAAAATGGGTGAAGTTCCAAAACGAGGTGATGCCGCAGGCAATCAGCCGGTCGGCCATGCTTTGGGCTGCGTCACTCGGTACGCAGAGAATCGCAATATCGACGGTGTTTTCCTGACAGAACTGCTCGAGCTCGTCGACGCTGCGCACCGTCAGACCCCTGATCGTGCGGCCCGAGGCAATCAGCTCAGGGTCTTTGTCGAACAGGCCGCACAGATGAAATCCGGCCCCGTCAAAATTGATGTTGGTGGCAAAAGCGCGCCCCAGATTGCCAACACCGATCAGAATGGCCTGAAAATTCTGGTCAAGGCCCAGAATCTTGCGTATTTCAGAATGCAACAGCGCCACATTGTATCCGTAACCCTGCTGGCCAAAGCCGCCAAAACAGTTAAGATCCTGACGGATCTGTGAGGCGGTGAGGCTCATTAAATCGGCAAGCTCTTTCGAAGAGATGCGCGAGACACCTTTTTCAAGCAATTCTCCTAAAAAACGGTAATAACGGGGCAGCCGTCGGATAACGGCGCTAGAAACGTATTGACTTCGCGGCAAGGGCAAACACCTCCCGAAAAAGATTACCGCAACATATAAAATAATTGTATACCAACAATGGCGTCTAGTCAAGGATTTAGCGCCTGCAATTACAGAAGTTATGGTAAAAAAGAAAACTAGGCTTCATAAAGTGAAATCATAAAAGCAAAGTTATTAATAATTTAAGCTAAACTTTACAGAAAATAAAGAATTAATAAAAAATTTATGCTATAGTATAATCATAGGAGGTGGGGCAGTGTCAATCAATGAGACGCAGGAGCGCATTTTAGGCCCACGGACAAAAACAGTGGTTTGCGTGACCGACCAGCGGCAGTGCGACCGCATCATTCGTGCAGGCAGAATGCTGGCCAACCTGTCAGGCACTGAGCTTTCAGTTATTAACGTTGTGCGCTCAGAAGCGGCCCAAGACCCCGAATCGATGGAGTATCTTTTCTCTGTTTCTAAAGAAAATGGCGCAGAAATGGCATTGTTATACGCCAACGATGTCGCCAAGGCGATTATACACTATGTTAAGGACAATAAAGTCTCGTACCTGTTGACCGGTATTCCGCAGGAGGGGGACTCGGTTACCACCCGTATCTGGAGCCGGTTTACCCATGTGAATTTCTTTGTGGTTGAAAAAGACGGGGGGCTGCGCGAGGTGGGACATCCGGCGCGCGCCGCGCGGGCTCTGTGTGAGGCGCGTGCATAAATAAACTGATAACGAAAACATCGGGTTGTGGAAGATAATGAAATCAATTTTCACAACTCGATGTTTTATATCTTCTTTGGGCAAGAGCGCGGACAAAGTCCGCGGGCACCATTTCTCAAGATATTATATAAAGGGCGGCGGGCGTTGTGGGCCCGCCGCCCTTTATATAATATGGTCAAAAGTATCCGCGAGGCGCATTGAGAGGATGTCAAAGCACCTCGCTGTTGTTGACAACGCCTTTAAATAGGGTCATAAACAAAATTTTGATGTCCAGAAGAAACGACCAGTTCTCTATGTAGTACATGTCGCAGCGGATGCGTTCTAAGATAGAGGTATCGCCCCGCCAGCCATTGACCTGCGCCCAGCCGGTAATGCCGGGGCGCACAAGATGCTTGAGCATGTAAAGCGGTACCTCGTCGCGAAACTGCTCGACAAAAAACGGGCGCTCAGGCCTTGGGCCGACGAGGCTCATGTCACCCTTGAGTACGTTATAAAGCTGAGGCAGCTCGTCAATTGAAAACTTACGCAAAAATGCGCCAAAGTGGGTGCGCCGGTCGTCGCTTCTGGTGCCCCAAGTCGTGGTATCGGCGTTATTTTCAGTGCGCATTGAGCGGAATTTATACATGACGAATTCCCGCCGGTTTTTACCGATGCGAACCTGCTTATAAATGACCGGACCGGGAGAGGTCAGCCGAATGCAAACGGCGGTGCCCAGCAGCAGCGGAGAAAGCACAATCAGCCCCAAAAATGAGGCGATGATGTCAAACCCGCGTTTAAGAGCCGCTAAAAACAGATTATCGAGCGGAATATGGCGCAGGTTGATGATCGGGATATCCTCAAAAACCTCAACCTTGGGCCGCGCAGGCAGATATTTGCTGTAAAACGGCAGCAGTGACGATTTGACGCCCCGCGCCTCACAGACGGCGATCACCTGACTGAGCAGTGAAAACTGGTGGTAATCGAGCGAGATTAGCACCTCGTCGGGGTGGCGGCTCTCAAGCACCTCGGCCAGCCGGTCGATGGAGCCGAGATATTCCGCCTGCCAGCGATAGTCCGACGGACGGTCGTTGAGATAGCCGTCGACGACATAGCCGTAATTTCTGTTGGCGGCGGCCTTGCGGTAAAAATCGGCGGCGATCTCGTTGCTGCCCACCATGAGAATATGCTTGATATTATAGCCCTTCCGCCGCATTGAACGGAGAAAAAGCCGCCCCGTCGCACGGGTGCAGGCGGACAGAACGCTGCTTAAAATGCCGAAGAATAAAATGACTAGTCGGGAGATGTGAACTTCCTTAATCCAGAAGAACGCAAGAAAAATACCGGCCAGACCGTAAAAGTTGGCCGCAATGATTTTGCCCGTCTCCGAGAGAATCGTTCTTCTGCGGAAGGGGTCATACAATCCGCTGGCCTGATACAGCACCATATAGCCGCAGACGAGCGCCGGCATGGCCCGCAGGTAATAAACAAGATTGATATTATGGTACACCGCGTGCGGCAGCAGATGAAAACGCAGGATATAGGCGCCGGCTATCGCAACCAGCCAGGTTACAATATCCGCGAGCCGCAGCAGCAGATTAAACAGGCGGTGGTTTTTTTTATCCATTTACATTTCACATCCAAAACGGCGTATAAGGTACCAGCAGCAGGCGATTGGCGTGCAGCAGGAACAGATACTCCAAAATGACGAGCAGCATCAGCAGGCCCATGATCGAATAATACATTCTGGTGGCATCCTTAAGCTTATGCTTCTGCGCCGCAATTTGCTGGCTGTTCATTTTGTTGCCCTTGGCGTTATCCGGCAGATTGCGTAGCGCGGGCGTGGGCAGCATGCTTTGCACCATCTCGGGGATCAGCATAACCGAAAACGGCAAAAAAACCAACGCCACACGCTGGAACACAAAATGCTTCATGGTCAGCGTCATGATCAGCGTTCCCCAGAGAAACAGATTAAAAGACACAAGGTTACTTTTATCGCGCTCAAGCAGCTTTTTGTAAAGCAGCGCGGCGATCAGTAAAATAAGAATCCATATAATCACGGTGTTGATATTGCGGCCCTGAAGGTAATAAGAATCGGGCGTGTAGGTCGAAAAACGCGGCACCAATACGACAATCCATTTTAAAAAGATTTCTGAGAAGAAGATAACCGCCATAAAGGCCGTGGCGTACAGGCCAATCATCCACTTATTGGGCGGTATAGCCACAAAAAAGTAGACCGGCAGCAGAACGAACAGGCTGGTGTGGCACAAGCCCGCAAGCAGAATAATCGCAAAATAGGGCAACGGCTTGCGCCGCTGCAAAAATGGCAGCGCAAACATCGCGACCGAAATGCCCAGTTCCTGCCGCAGCGTGCACAGCGCGTAGGTGAAAAAGCCCAGGCCGATGTAACAAAAGACACTCAGCCATATTTTGGAGGAATACCGCCAGATAAAAACAGCCCGCAGCAGGATGATGACGACCGAAGCGGTCCACCACAACCCCATCGGATTTTCAGTAAAGAGCGCGACGATCTGATTGAGTAGCCCATAGACCGGCTCGACAAGGTACAGGTTTTCAGCCGAAAACAAAAATGCAAAGCCGTGCGCGCGGGCGGCTAAAAAATAGTCCCGATAGACCCAGTCGTAATCAACGCCGACGTTCTCTCCGCGCAGCGCGGCCATAACGCACATCAGCAGCGTTATAATGCCTAAAACGATCAGTTCCTTTTTGGGCGAGGGCTTGCGCTCACAGATAAAAATACCTAAAACACCTGAAATAATCAGCAAAATAATATAAGGCAGCAATTTTATTCCACACCTGCTTTCATAGGATTTTATTGATGACCCGGCGTCGCTTCGCCAAGGTAGATGGCCATAATCTGCGGTAGTACCTGCGGCAGCATAAAACGTGACAGATCGGCAGCCCGTCGTCCGGCAGGCTGTGCGCGCTCAAGCAGCCTCGACAGGGCGTCGGTTGAATCAAACAATGTCAGATCAGGGTCTGATTCGGCCAGCTCCCGGTGCCCTTTAATGTCGCTGGCGATAACCGGCAGGCCGCTGGCGCGCGCCTCCATAATATTAAACGGCAGGCCTTCTATGAGGCTGGTTGAGACGCAGCAATCGCAGCCCGCCAACAGTTTGGGGGTATCGTTGACATAGCCTAAAAAATGCACCTGCCCGGCGACGCCAAGCCCGGCTGCCAGCGTTCGGCAGTCCTCAAGCAGCGCCCCGGTACCGGCCAGCAGTAGCTGCAGCTCGGGTCTTGAGCGGGCGGCCGATGCAAAAGCAGTCAAAAGCTGACAATGGTTTTTGCGCTTTGAAAATTCCGCGATATATACAAACAGCAGTTGTTCAGGCAAAAAGCCCAGCGCCGCTTTGGCGGCGGTGTGCTGTTCAGGCGTGGGCGGCGTAAAGCGGCCGGGGGCAAGTCCCATACCGTTTATATAATAGATATTGCCTCCCGAGAGGCGGTCGCGGCGCGCAATGCGCTCATCCTCACGGTTCATGACCATGAGCACGTCGGTTACACCGGCGCAGAGGCGCTCGGGTAAAAGATAGTTTAACCGCGAAACGCCGTCGTTTTCGTTAAAAAGATAGCCGTGGCAGGTATAAAAGACGCGAGGACGCTGCCCCTTCGGGAGAGTGAGCAACGCCGCACGCACCACTGCCGCCGCCAGCGTGGTGTGCAGACTGACGATATCAAACCGCTCGTTTAGCAGTAGCCGACGCGCCGAAAAGATGGCCCGGATATTCTTAAAGCTGAAAAAGCTCTTAAAAAACGGCAGCATAAAGCTTTTTTTAACGCCCGTAACCGGCATGCTGTCGCCCGTGGCGGTAAAAACGTCGTAGCCGAGGTCTGAAAAGGCCGACAGATAGGGCGTATGGAAATTTTTGATATGCGAGGCGGTTGATGCGCAAAACAAGATTTTTTTCGCCAAAATAAACACCTGCCCCGATAAAAATTGCACAATAAAACAAGCCTTAAAGCTACATATAGTTTATTTTATCGCATTACAGACCGAAAAGCAATATGAGCCGAATAAATGGCAAAGCCGATGGCTGGTGCCGAGCAATAGACTCGGCCCAGCCACCGGCTGATAAAATACAGGCTGTGATGCGTCAGCGCGCGCAACGCGATGGACTTAACAAGCGCCGCTGGCTAACGCCTGACTTTCGAGCGGGAAGTAGGAGACATTCGGTACCTCGGCGTGCAACAGGCCATAGGGGGCGACATCATTTAAGAACATCGCCAAGCCCTTGGGGTTCGACTCGGCCTCAATGGTCATCTCGTGCTCGGTTCGGCCCGAGATGAGCGCGCTGTGCCGGTCGCACAGGCGGCAGGCCTCGGCGTGGCTAAGGCCGTCGCAGGTAATGCGCACCTTTAGCGGACCAACGTCGCACAGCGGATTTTGCGAGACCAGCTGCAGCTCGGTCACCTGCTCAAGGCGCGAGGTCTGGCTCGCAATGCGCAAGGCTTGATAAGCATCGGCGATAAAGACACAGGTCAGGCGATGAAGGCCGGGCACGCGGTCCTTGGACATGACCAGCGTTTCGAGCGCGCAGCCCCAGCTGCCCAGCACGCCGGTGAAACGCGCCAGCGTCAGTGTGGTGTCGTTGGTGAGCAGCGTGACGAGATAGCTTCCGTTTTGATTTTTCATCATACATTCTCCTGTCGTTTTCGCCGCAAATTCGGTTTAAGAGCTTTTAAAAACAAAAAGACCTTTGCCTCTTGTTTTTCAAGAGACAAAGGCATTTAATATGCACTCTGCGGTACCACTCTTAATTGCCGCTTAAATAAGCGGCCGCTCACTCGGGCATCGGGCAGAATATCTGCCGAATACCGAACACAATAACGCGTGTTAAACGTTCGAGTCTATTAGCCGTCTGGCGTTCGATCGACTGCTCAGGGAGGATATTCGCTGCGCCCGCATTGCTGCCTCACACCGACCGGCAGCTCTCTGAAAATGCATTTTATCGCAGGTACTGTTCCCTTCACCGCATTTGGGCGAATTTAATTGATTTGATTCATTATATGTATTTTTTTAAGAAATGTCAAGCGTCATCGCACATAATTATTAATATTATAAATGGCGCGCCAATGGCGCATGGCCAAAATAAAAAAGCAAGCTGTTTTATTAATATGGCGATCATTTTATGTGCTAAGCGCACCGCAACGTTTGCTTTTAATATAATGTAATAACTAATAGAAAGAGGGATAGCAGTGGATTATAGTTTACCACAGCGTCTTCAGGATTATATTGAGAGTGAGCTCAATTATGAAGCGCTTTACCGCGCGATAGCGGATATTGCGCCAAATGAGACGGAACGCCAAATTTTTTTGGAGATTGCCGAAAACGAGCGCCGAAATGCCGAGAAATTTTTGCAGATTTATGTGGCGCTGACGGGCCAGGACTACACCCCCCAGACCTATCCGCGCACAATGGAAGGGCCGTATCAGTTCGCGCTGCGCCAGCTGCTGATCAACGAACATAAGGCGTTTCAGGAATATCACCAGCAATTTATGAAAACCGACAATATGGCGCTAAAAAGTGTTTGCTACGAGGCCGGAAGAAACAAAAGCGATCACGTTCACAAGTTGATAAACCTGATCAAGCAGTCTTAATAAAACGGTACCGGCCGTCTCTTGATATTGTCTGCAACGGAAAACACCGCCCGAAAGAGCGGTGTTTTCCGTTGCAGACAAACTCGGAAAGGAGTTTAAGAGGAGGTTGTTGTAAGAATGGACAGGCCGTATAATTAGACCGAGAACAAAAGCTGCCCATAAGTCGGGAAAGGCCAAGCGTTTTCATCAACGAGCATCTCAAGCTCATCGGCGACCACGCGCAGCTCGCACATGGTGGGAACGAGGCTGTCGTGGTGGAATTTGGCGCACGCGACCAGATCGGTGAAATTCTTCGCTTCAAGCAGCTGTGCGTCGAGCGCGTCGAGCTTGTCGCTTAAAGCGGCAGCGTGCAGCGACAGCTTTGACACGAGCGCCTCTTCGGTCTTGCGGCAGAGCGCGGGCGACAGGGCCTTCTTGGCGGCGGCACCCTCGGCAATCTTTCGGGTATATTTAAGTACGGCGGGCAGAATATTCTTGCGGGCCATATCCAACATGGTGCAGGCCTCGATATCCAGCGTCTTGCAGTAGCCTTCGAGCAGAATCTCACAGCGGGAGTGCATTTCGGCGGCGGTGAAAACGCCGTGCTTTTCAAATAGGCAAATATTCTTTTCAGCGATGAAGTGCGGGACAGCCTCAGGCGTGCTCTTGAGGTTTAAGAGCCCCCGACGGGCCGCTTCGTTCTGCCACTCCTCAGAATAGCCGTCGCCGTTAAAGATGATGCGCTGGTGCGCCTTAACCGTCTTTTTGATCAGCTTGTTCAGCGCGGCGGTGAAGTCCTCGGCGCCCTCAAGTATATCCGCGAACGCGCACAGCGACTCAGCAACAATGGTGTTGAGCACGACGTTCGGCCCCGAGATCGAGAAGCTGGAGCCGGGCATACGGAACTCAAACTTGTTGCCGGTAAAGGCAAACGCCGAGGTGCGGTTGCGGTCGGTCAGATCTTTCGGGAAGCGCGGCAGCACATTGACGCCGATGGTCATATCCTTCGGGACGCTGCCGTTGTAGGCGGCACCGCTTGCGATGGCGTCAAGAATCGCGGTGAGCTGGTCGCCCAAAAAGATTGAAAGAATCGCGGGCGGCGCTTCGTTCGCGCCAAGGCGGTGGTCGTTACCGGCCGAGGCGACCGACACGCGCAGCAGGTCCTGATAATCGTCGACCGCCTTGATGACCGCGGCCAGAAACAGCAGGAACTGGGCGTTTTGCTCGGGCGAGTCGCCGGGCTCAAGCAGGTTTAGCCCCTTGTCGGTGGCAAGCGCCCAGTTGTTGTGTTTGCCCGAACCGTTGACGCCTGCAAACGGCTTTTCGTGCAGCAGACAGACCATATTGTGGCGCAGCGCAATCTTTTTGAGCAGCTCCATCGTCAGCTGATTGTGGTCGGTGGCGATGTTGGTGGTCGAAAAGATGGGCGCGAGCTCGTACTGGGCCGGGGCGACCTCCTTATGCTCGGTTTTTGCGAGGATGCCGAGCTTCCAGAGCTCTTCGTCGAGATCCTTCATAAAGGCGAGGATACTCGGGTCGATCGCGCCAAAGTAATGATCCTCCATCTCCTGCCCCTTGGGGGCCTTCGCGCCGAACAGCGTGCGCCCGGTGTAAACAAGGTCGCGGCGCTTATGGAACAGCTCTTTATTAATAAGGAAATATTCCTGCTCGGCTCCGACGGTGCTAAACACGCGGTCGGCAGGGGTGTTAAACAGTTTGAGAATACGCAGCGCCTGAACATTGAGCGCCTCCATCGAGCGCATGAGCGGGGTTTTCTTATCGAGCGCCTCGCCGCCGTAGGAGCAAAATGCCGTGGGAATGCACAGCGTGCCGTCCTTGATAAAGGCGGGGGAGGTGGGATCCCACGCGGTGTAGCCGCGCGCTTCAAAGGTCGCGCGCAGGCCGCCCGACGGGAAAGACGAGGCGTCCGGCTCACCGCGGATTAGCTCTTTGCCTGAGAAATCCATCATCACGCCGCCATGCTTTAATGGCGTGATGAAGCTGTCGTGCTTCTCAGCCGTGATGCCGGTCATGGGCTGGAACCAATGGGTAAAATGGGTGACGCCCTTTTCCACCGCCCAATCCATCATGGCGTTTGCGATTACATTGGCCAGATCAAGGGGGAGAGGCTTGCCTTCCTTGATGAGGCGGTGAAATTCCTGATAACTGGCCTTGGGTAGCTTGTTTTGCATAACGCTGTCATTAAAAACCAGGCTGCCGAACATTTCCGGTACGCTTGTCATCGTCAGTTCCTCCTATCAGCGCGAGTTTGCGCATATAAAAACAAAAGACGCCATGGGCCCTATAGCCCACAGCGTCTTTGCTGGTATGCTATTATTATAGCGGCGGCTTTGTAATTTGTCAACAGAATTTTTGAAGTTTTTTGTTGATACTCCTGCAAATATCGACTTGCGTTCAAAATGCAATCTATGCTACAATACCACACATTAGGGGGCGATTTGGTTGATTTACACCGAAAATGAGGTTCTTCAATATGTTCGGGAAAATGACGTAAAATTTATCCGTCTGGCATTTTGCGACCTGTTCGGCGCGCAAAAAAGTATTTCGATTACAGCCGACGAGCTACCGCGCGCCTTTGCGGGGGGCATCTCCTTCGACGCCTCGGTCGTCGAGGGTTTTTTGAACGCCGACAAAGCCGATCTGTTTTTGGTTCCCGATCCTTCGACGCTCGCGGCCATGCCGTGGCGGCCGAGCAGGGGCGGCGCTGTGAGCCTGATTTGCGAGGTGCGGCACCCCGACGGCAGCCTGTTTGAGGGCGATAGCCGCGCGCTGCTTAAAAAAGCCTGCACGCGCGCCGAAAGACTCGGATATAGCTGTCAGGTCGGCCCCGAATATGAGTTTTATCTGTTTGAGCTCGACGAGCGCTCTAACCCGACCCGGCAGCCGATCGACCGCGCCGGCTATATGGATATTCCGCCCGCCGACCGAGGGGAGAATATCCGCCGCGACATCTGCCTGACGCTTGAGAAGATGGGCGTCATTCCCGAGAGCTTCCACCACGAGTCGGGCCCGGGTCAGAACGAGATCGATTTTCGCTACGCCGACGCGCTGACCACCGCCGACCAGTTCATCACCTTTAAGGGCGTCGTCAAGGAGATGGCCGCGCAAAACGGCATGTACGCTTCGTTTATGCCAAAGCCGCTCGAGGGGGCGGCGGGCAGCGGGATGCATATCAACCTGTCGCTGGCTAAGGACGGTCGCAACATCTTTGTTGACCGCGAGCGCGGGCACTGTGCCGAGGCCGAGCGCTTTATCGCGGGTATTTTATCGCATGTGCGCGAGATGACCGCCTTTTTAAACCCAACCACCAATTCCTACCGGCGCTTCGGCGCGTTTGAAGCGCCGCAGTATGTCGCGTGGTCGCATTCCAACCGCGCGCATCTCATCCGCATTCCGGCGGTTGACGGCGCGTACACCCGCATGGAGCTGCGCTCGCCAGACCTGACCTGCAACCCGTATATCGCCTTTGCACTGCTGATGCACGCGGGGCTCGACGGCATTGAGCAGGGCATTTGCCTGCCGCCCGCCGCGAGCGCCTCTTTGACGCCCGAGGCGCTGACCCAATACGAAAAGCTGCCCGCCAGTCTCGGAGAAGCGCTGAATCTGGCCGAGCAGAGCGTGTTTATTCAAAAGGTACTGCCTCAGGCGACGCTGCAACGGTTTGTGGCAGCCAAACGCCGCGAGCAGGCCGCCCTCGACAACGCCGAGTACAAAAACAAATGCGAGCAGCAGATGTATTTTGAGCGGTATTAAACGCCGACAGTATCGGGCGTTGTGAAAGAGGGTGAGCGGCTTGGAAAAGGTTTTGATTGTCTCTTCATCGGAGGAGGGGCGGCGCTTTATAGAAGAGCTGCTGCCCCCGCAAGCGCAGTTTGGCGCAACCGCCGCCGCGAGCGGGTCGGAGGCCAGACGGCTGCTGGCCGATTTGGACTATGATACCGTCATTATCAACGCACCGCTGACCGACGAATACGGGCACGAGCTGGCCTGTCTCGCCGCGCGGCAGTCGGGGGCCGGTGTGCTGATGTTGGTCAAAAACGAGCGCGCCGACGACGTGGCGGCCCGCGTGGAAGACGACGGCGTTTTCGTCATTCCAAAGCCGGTGTCGCGCCCCTTCTTCTTTCAGTCGTTAAAGCTGCTCAACACGGCGCGCCACCATGTGTTGGCGCTGCAAAAAGAAAACCGCAGGCTGCAAATCGCCATGGAGGAGATTAAGATTATCGACCGCGCCAAGTGCGCGCTCATTCAGTGCCGGCTGATGACCGAGCCGCAGGCGCACCGCTATATTGAAAAGCAGGCGATGGATCTGCGGCAAACCAAACGCGAGGTGGCCGAAAGCATCTTAAAAACCTATGAATTGTGATGCGGTGGGGATAGTAACGGCAGGCGGTTCGCGCCTATTGGCGTTATTTTAATGGTTGCTAAAATGATTTCCATCCTGTTTTTTATTGCAATATTCTTTAAAAAGTGCTATACTTTTTAAGTTATAATTCTTGGACAATGGCGTCGGGGATGGATTTTTTGTTGACCGCAAAAATTCGCACCCGGCGCTTTATATTTTGATGATTTTAAGCACAAAGGTGTTTATCGATAGAAAGGGTGACAGATATGCAGACTAAGGAATTGCGCTTTACCAAAATGCACGGCTGCGGCAACGACTACATTTATTTTAATTGCTTTACACAGCAGGTGGAGGATCCTGTGGCGTTGAGCATTCAACTTTCCGACCGGCATTTTGGCGTGGGCGGCGACGGCGTTGTGCTCATCTGCCCCAGCGTGGTGGCGGATGTGAAAATGCGCATGTTCAACGCCGACGGTAGCGAGGGCAAAATGTGCGGCAACGCGACGCGCTGCATCGGCAAATACGCCTATGAGCGCGGTTTGGTCAAATCGCCGGTTATGACGCTTGAGACGCTCAGCGGCGTCAAGACGCTGAAGCTGACGGTTGAAAACAACGAAGTAACCGCCGTTTCGGTCGATATGGGCCAGCCGATTCTGACGCCCTCGGATATTCCCGTGCGGCTGCCCGGCGCGCGGGCCATCGACGTTGAACACCTGCTTGCGGGCGAGGTGCGGCACTTTAGCTGCGTGTCGATGGGTAACCCCCATTGCGTGATCTTTACCGAAAACATCGACGGGCTCGACCTTGAGAAGATCGGGCCGTCTTATGAGAACGATCCGCTGTTCCCCGAGCGGATGAACACCGAGTTTGTCGAGGTGCTCGACGATCACACACTGAAAATGCGCGTGTGGGAGCGCGGCAGCGGCGAGACGCTGGCCTGCGGCACCGGGGCCTGCGCCACGGCGGTGGCGGCCGTTCTGTGCGGATATTGCAAGATGGATACCGATATCACCGTTAAACTGCGCGGCGGCGATCTGTCGATTCGCTACACCGGTGAGACAGTGTTGATGACCGGCCCAGCGACGGTCGTATTTGAAGGGACGGTTTGTTTATGAGTAAGTATATTTTTGTCACCGGCGGCGTGGTCTCGGGACTTGGCAAGGGCATTACGGCAGCCTCATTAGGGCGGCTGCTGCGCATGCGCGGCCTAAAAGTGGCGGCGCAGAAGCTGGACCCCTATATCAATGTCGACCCCGGCACCATGAGCCCCTATCAGCACGGCGAGGTGTTTGTCACCGAGGACGGGGCCGAAACCGACCTCGACTTGGGGCATTATGAGCGCTTTATCGACGAGAACCTCAACAAATATTCCAACCTGACCACCGGCAAGGTCTACTGGAACGTGCTCAATAAAGAGCGCAACGGCGATTATCTGGGCGAGACGGTGCAGGTTATTCCGCATATTACAAGTGAGATTAAAAGCTTTATCTATTCGGTGGGCGAGAAAACCGGTGCGGACGTCGTCATCACCGAGATCGGCGGCACGGTCGGCGATATTGAGAGCCAACCGTTTTTAGAGGCGATCCGTCAGGTGTCGCTCGAGGTTGGGGTCCACAACTGCATGTTTATCCATGTGACGCTGGTGCCTTATATCAAAAGCTCGGGCGAGCACAAGAGCAAGCCGACCCAGCATTCGGTTAAGGAGCTGCAAGGGATGGGCATTGCGCCCACCGTGATTGTCTGCCGCTGCGACGAGCCGATCGAGCCCTCGGTGCTGCATAAAATCGCGTCGTTCTGCAACGTCAAGGAAGACTGCGTGATCGAGAATATTACGCTGCCGGTGCTGTACCAAGCCCCGACGATGCTGGAGAAAAACGGCCTTGCCAAGATTGTCTGCCGTGAGCTGCAGCTGACCGCCGCCGAGCCGGACTTAACCGAGTGGAACCAGATGCTGTCGCGCATCGAAAACCGCACCAAGGATGTGACGATCGGTATCGTCGGCAAATATGTGCGGCTGCACGACGCCTATCTGTCGGTGGCTGAGGCGTTGCAGCACGCCGGGTTTGAGAACGCCGCCCGCGTTCATCTGACATGGATTGAGGCCGAGGAGGTCACCGACGCCACCGCGCCCGAGCTGCTCGGCGGCTGCGACGGCATCTTGGTGCCCGGCGGCTTTGGCGACCGGGGTATCGAGGGCAAGATTGCGGCGGCCCGATACGCCAGAACCCACGACGTGCCTTATTTCGGCATCTGCCTTGGCATGCAGATTGCCGTCATTGAGTTTGCGCGCGGTGTGCTGGGCTGGCAAGGGGCCAATTCCGCCGAGTTTGCACCCGACGGCAAATACCCGGTTATCGACCTGATGCCCGATCAGCACGGCGTTGTGATGGGCGGCACCATGCGTCTGGGCGCATACCCCTGCAAGATTGCCGAGGAGAGCCAGATGGCGCGCGCTTATGGCATGCCGCTCATTTACGAGCGCCACCGCCACCGCTATGAGTTTAACAACAGCTACCGCGAGCGCATGACGGCGGCGGGGCTGCGCATCACCGGCACCTCGCCCGACGACCGGCTGGTTGAGGCGGTCGAGCTGCCCGCCAACCGCTTCTTTGTCGGCGTGCAGTACCACCCCGAGTTTAAGAGCCGCCCGAACCACGCGCACCCGCTGTTCAAGGCGTTTGTCGCGGCGTCGCTTGCCGCCAAGACGCTGTAAGGCGCGCTTTAAAACGGGGCGTGCTGTGGCTGGCCTAAAAGGACAGAAAAGCCGTGCTTTCGTGTGAAGGCACGGCTTTTTATTCATTAAACGGTGTTAGTAATCAAGGCGCTACAGCCAAAAGAACGCCTTATCACATCAGCGCGTCACTATTTTCTCAGCCTATTTTTGCGCCGCAATGCGGACAAAAGTTCGGCCCGTTTTCCAGCCTGCCGCCACAAGCGGTGCAGAATAAGGCCAAAGCGGATGGATGCGATAATGTTGGGTTCTCCTGATACACGGATTGCGGTGCGGGCTTTTTGTAAATGAAGTACATGAACACCGCGCAGGTGGGGATGGACAGAAGTATGCCCAACAGCAAAGAAGCCACTACACAGGCCGCAAATCCGCCCAGACCCAGACCCAGCTTGCCCCTAGTGCTCCCTGCTATCGCCGGAATGGCGCCTATGATCAACCCCGCGATTAATGCGCCTGCAAGAATGCTATTCATAATAACTCTCCCTCCGATTTATTCTGTAAATAGTACACGATATTTCCATTGAAGTAATGGTAAGGGCTGCTGCACCGCATACCGCGCGCGGCGGATTATATGCCGTTCCATTTACACGTCTGCTGGCGTTGAGGAATATGATGTTATAAAACACTGAAAGGGCGTGGCTTATGCATGCCAAATAACAACATAAATTCCGGCAGCAATCCGCTGCTGACCGATTACGGCCCAAGGCCGTTTGTCATCAACATCGAAGACGCGACAAAGCAAAACGGAATGTTCCGAACGGCACTTTGGACAGGTGCTCATCTTCAGCTCGTGTTGATGAGCATCCGCCCCGGCGAGTCGATCGGACTCGAGGTTCATCCCGAGCATGACCAGTTTATCCGCGTCGAGCAGGGACAGGGTGTGGTGCTGATGGGGGATGCCAAGGATAATCTGACGTTTAGGCGCAATGTTTCCGACGACTTTGCGTTTATTGTTCCGGCCGGCACATGGCACAACCTGATCAATACCGGCACCCGTCCGCTTAAGCTTTATACCCTCTATGCGCCGCCCGAGCATGCGCACGGTACCATCCACGCGACAAGGGCGGATGCGGTTGCCGCAGAATCACAGCAATAGCGCCGCCGATACCGTTGCGGCTTTTTACCTGTATCACATGGCGTGATCTTGGTGTTGACAGCAGTTAGGCAAGAGGGGTTCTTCAAAAGCCCAAGGCCGCGCGAAAACTGCGCGGCCTTGGGCTTTTGAACCGTCAGACCACACTGAGATCCGCAAGGCGTTTGAAACCGGAAAGTCCTGTGGAAAAAGCCGTTCGTTTAACCCAAAGCCACGTCGAGAATCATCATAATCAAAAAGCCGCCCATCACGCCGAGTGTGCCGACGTTGGAATGCTCACCCAGATGCGCCTCGGGAATCAGCTCCTCGACCACGACATAGATCATTGCGCCCGCCGCGAACGAGAGCAACCACGGCATGTAGGGGCCGATGAACGCGGCCATCAGCACCGTCAGCATACCGAAAATGGGCTCGACAAGGCCGGAGAGGCTGCCTAGCACGAAGGCCTTGAAGGTGCCGACGCCCTCTTGCCGCAGCGGCAGCGAGATGGCCGCCCCCTCAGGGAAGTTTTGAATGCCGATGCCGATTGCGAGCGCCATGGCGGCGGTATAGGCCGAAGGGTCGCCGCTGTGCTGTGCGGCCAGCGCAAACGAGAGACCGACCGCCATCCCCTCGGGGATGTTGTGCAGCGTGACCGCCAGCACCAAAAGCGAGGTGCGCTTCATCGTGGAAGAGGGGCCCTCGGTCTGGTTGGCGATGGGGTGCAGGTGCGGAATGAGCTGATCGAGCCCGAACAGGAACAGCGCGCCCAGCACGAAGCCGCCCGCGGCGGGAATCCACCCGGTCTGCCCCATGGCCTCGGCTTCTTCAATGGCCGGTATCAAAAGGCTCCATACCGAGGCCGCGATCATGACGCCCGCGGCAAAGCCCAAAAACATCTTTTGGATCTGGTCGCCCGCGGCTTTCCTGAACAGAAAGACCATGGCGGCGCCCAGCGACGTCATCAAAAAGGTAAAGCCGGTTCCGCCGGCGGCCCATACGATAGCTTGTGACATAAGTTTGCACCTCATTTTAAATCAATCTCAAAGTGCCGATTAAAAAGCGCATTCCGGCGGGATAAAGTTGGGAGTCGGCAGCGTTGGCCCATTTCTACCGTTCGGGGCAGCCGCTATTCCCACATTTCGTATCGGACCATGCTTTCAAGCGGCTTTCTCGGGTGCGGCGCGGGCGTCTCGGCGGGGTAGCCGACTGTGACGACGCCGCAGACGTATTTATCCGCCGGAATATTTAAAATAGGCCGAATTTCCGTCTGTGTGAAGTAAGCGACCCAGCAGGCCCCAAGGCCCAGATGGTGCGCTTCAAGCAACAGATTTTCGGTGGCGATGGCCGTGTCGCGGATAATCTGCTTCAGCGCCTCCTGCGGGCTCTCTTCGGTGAGAAAGATCGGAACCTCTTCGGGGATACGGCAGCGGATATCCGCGATGCAGACGATGAACACCGGCGCGGCCAGCATCCACCGCTGGTTGTGCGAAACCTCGGCAAGCCTGCGGCGGGTCTCGTCCGCCCGGACAACAATAAACTGCCACGGCTGATTATTGCTGCCCGAGGGGGCCAGCCGCGCGCTCTCAAGCAGCTGTAAAATCAGCGTATCCCCAACCGGTCGGTCAAGATATTTTCGAATGCTTTTACGCATTTTAATTTCTTCCATGCTTTGCTCCTTTCTTGAATTTGGGGTCACGCCCTGTAAAAGCGGGTACGGCAGACGGCGTTGTGCAGCCTGTTTTGACTCATTATAGCATTAATTGGCTGTTAATGCACTAGGGCGCCCTTGAGAGAAAACAGTTTTGGGGGCAAAAAATGTCGTGCGGAGATATTTAAACGGATGGACATGACTTTTTTGCATTGGGGTGATATAATCGCCTTAAAGATAACAGTGGACGCTTTGCGCCGCCGTTAAATTAACGGAAAAGGAAGTTTCGCGTGATACAGGATATTGCACCCAAGAAATATGATAACGCTTTTCATGTCAAGAGCCCCCGCGGGGCCGACACGGTGTTTGTTTTTGATCAGAACGCCGTACTATGCCGCAAGAATGGGGAGGCGGTTTGCTACCCGACGCTGGCGCAGCTTGACGCCGCCCCAGGCGATTGCACGTTTTTATTTGCGATTGACGATACCGATTATTTTCTGCTGCGCACGCCCGAGCACCGTGTGCCCGAGGGCTTTGGGCTTGAGAACATCACGCTATTTCGCACGGCGCTGCCCGGTGATCTGGCCTTTGCGGGCTTTGTCGCGTGGCAGCTCTATAATTGGTATCAAGAGAACAAGTTCTGCGGTAAGTGCGGGCAGCCGCTGACTCCCAGCGGCAAGGAGCGCATGCTCAAATGCGCCGCCTGCGGGCAGATGGTGTACCCTAAAATATGCCCCGGCGTCATTGTGGCGATTACCTCGGGCGACCGGCTGCTGATGACCAAGTATGCCGGGCGGCCCTACGCGAACTGGGCACTGGTGGCGGGCTTTACCGAGATCGGCGAGACGCTTGAGCAGACGGTGGCGCGCGAGGTGATGGAGGAGGTTGGCCTTAAGGTCAAGAACATCACCTATTACAAATGTCAGCCGTGGGCTTTTTCAAGCTCGCTGCTCTGTGGCTTTTTTGCTGAGGTGGACGGCGATACCACCGTGACGCTACAAACCGACGAGCTGGCTGTGGCCGAGTGGTTTACGCGCGATCAGATTGACCTGCAGCCCGATAATCTGAGCCTGACGCGCGAAATGATGATGGTGTTTAAAAACGGCGGGCTGTAATCTGCCGCTTGATAGCGCCGGTACTTATCGTCAAATCAATATGACACCAATACGCCTTGGCGGCCTGTTTTGCGCCTGGCGTCCTTGAAGGGCGCCAGCCCATCCGCGTTCTCCGCCTTGCCAGTCACAAAACAGCTCCCCCAATCCTGTATCGCTTTTCTATTGGGTTGACTACAAAAGCCTTCCAATTCCGTGACGGATTGGAAGGCTTTTTGTTTATTGGTCTGCATCCTTTAAGCGTGGTTTGATCTTGATCAGATTAAATCCGATTGTGCCGATTAGAATAGCCAGCATGCCGATATAGTGGTAATAATAGAGCGTCTCGTGCAAAAAGGCCGGTCCGGCCAGCAGGGTCACGACGACCGACAGATTGTTGCAAAGCCCGACCTTGCTCGCTTCGAGCTTGCCCAGCGCATAGGTCGAAAGCAGTGCGGTCACGAGCGATGAGAGCACGCCGAGATAGAGCATCGCCCAAGCAAAAGCAGGATCTGAAAACGGCCTAAAATAATCGGCCAAGCTGCCGTTTAGCAGATGCCGCGCGACCGAGATCAGGTTAAAAACCACGCAGCCGGTGATGCTCATGACATAGACGATCGGCAAAACCGAATATGTCTTTGACAGCCTTCGGGTCAGTACCGTATAGACGGCAAACGAGATGGCCGACAGCAGAATAAACAGAAAACCGAGATAGCTGTTCTTGCCGACGCTAGAACCGTTCATGATGTTAATAAAGACGACGCCTGAGACCGACAGCAGCATCAAAAGCTTTTGCGCGCTGCCGACCCGCTCTTTCAAGAGGATTCCGGCGGCGATCAGCGTCCAGACCGGCGCGGTGGCGTGTACAATACCCGCCTCGGACGAGGAGATCATTTGCAGCCCTAGCGTTTGGAACAAAAAGAACGCGATTGGATAAGCGACGCTGTAGGGTGCGATCTTGCGCCAGTCTGACCGGTCGACCTTTATTTTGCTCGGGCTTAAAAGGTTATAAATTAAGATGCCGAGCGCCGCAAGCGTAAACCGATGCGCGAGCAGCGAAAGGGTATCGGCGCTTTTTAACGCGATTTTAACGAATAAAAACGAGAAGCCGACGATCAAAGACTGACAGGCGACGGCGATATAGGCTTTTGTCGTGTTTTTCATCAAACCACCCCGCAAGTTTTTAGTTGGCGTGCCGCCGCTTTAGAGGCCGTTCGCGCTTTACCGTACTTTTTCATGCGCTGCGTCAGCATTTGCCCGCGCTACCGAGCATGTCGATTTTATGGCAATAAAGCTCCTTTAATTCGGGCCGCACCCGCAGCGAATAGATGCGACCGTCGATGGCGGTCGGGTTTTCGGCCAGCACCTGCCGGGTTAGGGCGAGCGCCGCGAGCCAGCCGTCCGACGCGATGTTGACCATGCATACCGCCATTTTCGCAGCGTTGGCGATCTGATATTCGGGAATGCCCGCCGCGTGCACAATTTTGCCGCCGTAGCGGTTGATCATCTCAATGTATTTGTACGGCAGGCAGGAAGCGCCGTGCAGCACAATCGGGAATCCGGGCAGCAGCGACTCCAGCCGGTCGAGGATGTCATAACGCAGCTCGGGGTAGCTGCCGTCGGGATTGGGCAGATATTTGACCATGCCGTGCGAGGTACCGACGGCGACGGCCAAGCTGTCGACGCCGGTTTTTTCGACAAATTCGGCCGCCTGATCGGGGTCGGTGTACAGCCGCTGCGGAAAATAGCTCTGGGCGCTGCTTTCGGTGTCGAGCACGCCGAGTTCACCCTCGACCGTCACGCCGTAGGTGTGGGCATATTCGACGACCTGACGGGTCAGCGCCACGTTTTCGGCAAAGGGCAGCGCGCTACCGTCGATCATGACCGACGAGAAGCCATTTTGAATGGCGGTGACGCAATGGTCGTAGCAAAGGCCGTGGTCCAGATGCAGCACGGTGGGAATATCGAGCCCCTGCTCAAGCACCCGCTCGCGCCCGGCCTGCGCCATGCGGGCGAGCATGCGCGGCTCAAACTGCTTGCACAGTTTTGGCGAACCGAGCAAAATCACCGGCGAGCGTTTTTGCACGCAGGCGTCAAAAATGCCGTTGAGCTGTTCAATCGAGATAAAATTGAACGCGCCGACGGCGTAATGCCCCTCATAGGCTTTTTTAAGCAGGTTTTGGGCATTTTCCAGCCCAAGGGCCTGATAAGACAGCATGGAAGATCTCCTCTTTCTTTGATAAAAGCTATGCGCGCGGCGCAAAATGATAATAAAAGTATAGCATAACGCGCAGTCAAATCAAGAGCGACGCCCAAAAAGGCCGCCGTGACGCCGAATAAAGGCGCGCGCCTATTTGACTTTTAAGGGCCTTTATAGTAAAATTTTAAGGATAATCGTATAATACGCATGCGCGGTATCGATTTTAGGAGAATCCGCGCTTGCTTTTATTGTGCAGTGAAAGGGATGGTCTAAATTTATGCATTGGTCAGAAGCAATCGCCAATGAAATTATCGCCAAAAAGCCGGATAAGGCCGAATATGTCTGCGCCGCGGGTATCAGCCCCTCGGGCTCGGTGCACATCGGCAATTTCCGAGATATTGCCACCAGTTATTTTGTCTGCCGCGCGTTGCAGAAGGCGGGCAAAAAGGCGAAGCTGCTCTTCTCGTGGGATGAATACGACCGCTTCCGCAAGGTGCCCAAGAACGTGCCTGAGGCGTGGAGTGTGCATATCGGCAAGCCTTATGTCGACGTGCCCGATCCCTTTGGCGGCAGCGAGAGCTACGCCAAGCATTTTGAGCAGGAGTTTGAGCGCTCGCTCTCGCGGTTTGGCATCGAGGTCGATTTCCGCTATCAGGCCGCCGAATACCGTTCGGGGCGCTATAATCAGGATATCATCCACGCGCTGCGCCACAGGGGCGAGATTTTTGACATTCTCGACAGCTTCCGCACGCAGGACGCGACCGAGGGCGAGCGCGAGGCCTATTCCCCCGCCATCGTCTACTGCCCTGTATGCGACAAGGATACAACGACCTTTACCGCCTTTTCAGAGGATTGCACGACCGGCCATTTCACCTGCAAGTGTGGCCATGAGGGCGACTACGATTTTGTCAACGGCAACCGCGCCAAACTGGCGTGGAAGATCGACTGGCCGATGCGCTGGAAGGCTGAGGGCGTCGATTTTGAGCCGGGCGGCAAGGATCACGCCTCCCCCACCGGCAGCTATCAGACCAGCCGCATTATTTCGGACAAGATTTATAACTACGAAGCGCCCTATTTCACCGGCTACGAGTTCATCGGCATCAAGGGCATGACCGGCAAGATGTCCGGCTCGTCGGGCCTCAATCTCACGCCCGAGACGCTGCTTAAAATCTACCAGCCCGAGGTCATTTTGTGGCTTTATTCCAAGACCGAGCCGCTCAAGGCCTTCGACTTCTGCTTTGACGAGGAGATTCTGCGCCAGTATTTCGAGTTTGACAAGGCGCTTAACGACTACCGCGCGGGCAAGGGGGACGAGCGCCTCAACGCGATTATGTATAACGTCGAGGTGCCCGGCCACACGGTCGACACCGTGCCGATGAGCCAGCTCGTGCAGCTGGGTAGTACCGTGGACTTTAACCTCGACGCGCTCGAGACGGTGTTTGAAAAGATCGGCACGCCCTATAAGCGCGCGGAATTTGCCGAGCGTTTGGCGCTGGCCCAGTTCTGGCTCGAGCAGTGCTCGCCAG
>JAEWBS010000087.1 GCA_023391005.1 Bacillota bacterium
AATTGTTGGCATAGCGAAACACCGTTTGAATCGTAACCTCGCGGTTGATGCGCAGAAAATCGATCGGCGTCTCGCCCGAGATGGTGCCGACGATCATGATCTTGCCCCCGCGGCACACAAGCTGCGTTGTCTGTGCCGCGGTCTGCTTTGCACCGGCCGTTTCAAATACAATATCCGCACCCAGCCTGTCTAAGATCTCTTTTACACGGTCCACCGTATTTTCTTTTGACGCGTCGATCACGCACATCGCGCCGAGCTTTTGGGCCATCTCGAGCCGCTTTGGGAGCACATCGACCACAACAATCTCCACAGCACCCATCACGCGGCAGGCTTGCAGCGTCATTAGGCCGATGCAGCCCGCGCCTAAAATCACAATTTTCTTTCCGGGGCGGGCGTCGGCCATCAGCGCCGCATGCATTCCGACCGCCGCCGGTTCCACAAGCGCGCCCTCCATCATGCTCATATTGTCCGGTAACCGATATGTAAAACGCTCGGGGTGTACCAGATAATGGGTCAGCGCGCCCTTATAATGCGGCTGCGTCGCCATAAAGTCGACGTCGGGGCAAATGTTATACTGCCCCGAGAGACAAAACCTGCACTTGCAGCAGGGAATGCCCGGTTCGCAAAGAACACGATCCCCCGCTGAAAAATTTTTAACCTTCGGCCCGACCGCAACGACCGTACCGGAAAATTCGTGCCCCAGCCCGATTTTCTGATTAGGATCCTGAGGCGGAATGAAGGGGCCATGCGCAAATCCATGAACGTCCGAGCCGCAGATTCCGACATATTCCACGCGGATCAATACGCCGTCATCGGTTACCTGCGGCATTGGCTCTTCCTGTATCTGCATCAAGCCGGGATGAACCAGAATGGCCTGAGTGTTTTTTAACATGTTCACATCCTCTTTCACAAAAGAGCTAGTCACAGTCATAAGTAAAAATAACCTTAATGGCTTCCTTGCTTGCCATCGCTTCAAAGCCCTCTTCCCAATGGGACAGGCCCATGCGGTGCGTAATCAGCGGCTTGGCCTGAATCATGCCGGCTTTGAGCAGCGCGATGCTGTTGGCCCACGAAACGGCATCGTAAGCCTGATGCCCGATGATGGAGATATTGCGCATCGAAATCTCGTTGATAGAAAATTCCAGTGGCTTGAATCCCATACCGATACGCACAAGCTCGCCGTTGTTGCGCAGCATCTCGATGCCCTGTTTAAGCGAAATATTCGCGCCGGCGCAGTCCACGACCAAACCGATGCTGTCCTTGCCGCCACACAGCGCTTGGCACCGCGCGACGACATCCTCCTCGGAGCCGTTGACACAGGCTGTGGCGCCGCACGCCTTTGCGACGTCAAAGCGCACCTTTGTGTCCTCTTGCAGACCAACCATGATGATGTTAACGGCGCCCATGAGTTTTGCGATCTGCACCGAAAACAGACCGAGCGGACCGGTGCCGAATACCACGACGTTTTCTCCGGGCAGCAGACTCGACTGCTGTGCCAGCGCCTTATAAGCGTTGCAGATGGGGTCGAGAACCGCCGCTTCCTCGTAGGAGATATTTTCGGGTATCTCCCAGATCGCCTGCGGATGAATTCTGAGAATCTCCCCCGGAATAAGGCAATATTTTGTAAAGCCGCCGCTATACCCATAGCCCAAGCCGAGATTCACGTGCTCGGAACAAAGCAGAAAATCGCCTCGCATACACGCGGGGCATTTTCCGCAAACATGTGCGGTGTTATCTGAGACGATACGTTGCCCGGGCTTCCAGTTCCGCACGTTTTTGCCGACCTGAACAATCTCGCCGGAAAACTCATGCCCGCGCACTGAACCAAACTCGTTAGAACCGTTTTCTACTTTAAAATGCTTCATGTCCGCACCGCAGATTGCCGCCGCCCGTACCTCCATGATGATGTCGTCGTCACCGCAGTCGGGCTCCGGGATGTCGATAAAATGATAGGTACCGAATTCCGATGGTTTACCAAACTTCGCCAAAGCTTTCATTTTAAATACCTCCAATGCAGCCATTCGTTTTTATGCCGAGCGCTTCACTTGGTAGTGTAGCACATCCCAAACCCATATTCAAGGATTTTGACTTTGTTTTTAAAGATTTTTTCTTTGTTTTGCTCAAATACAATCTGTTTTTCACTAATATTTTTGATGATTTTTCCGTGATCTCTTTATGATAATTCATAAAAAGCAGATGTTATAGCGGAATCGGCGTCTTTAATCCACTTCTGCTTTTGACAGAAATTACGGCGCTAAATCCTCGGTCAATACCGTATTCTCAATTCATATATCCGATTCGCAGTTCCTGTTCTTTCGTGGATAAAGGGCGCTTTAACACGCCGGACAATCCGACCGGCGCAAGAATGAGAAATCCTGTCAAGAACGGAGGTCTTCGAAAAGGGAAGTACATTTTGCCCTAAAAAAAGTGGATGTCATGCAGCTTGCGCCGCATGACATCCACTGTAAGGGATTCAAAAATATCGACCGGAATTCTTCAAAAATCTAATTGTTAACGACATTGATGGGCGTACCGGCGATGTAGGCCTTGGCATTTTTCACCGCGCAGTCCATGATCCGCTGGCGGCTCTCCTTAGGCGCCCAAGAAATATGCGGCGTAATGATGCAATTCTTCGCTTTGAGCAGGGGGTTGTCACTGCGGATGGGTTCGCTCGAGACGACGTCCAAACCGGCGGCGGCCATCTTGCCGCTGTTGAGCGCGTCGGCCAAATCCTGCTCGTTGATCAGCTGACCGCGCGCATTGTTGATGAGAATAACGCCGTCCTTCATCTTGGCGATGGACGCTTTGTTGATGAAGCCGGTGTTCTCGGGGGTCAGATTGCAGTGCAAAGTGATGACGTCGGCGGTCGCCAGCAGGGTGTCCATGTCCACATAGTCGGCAATTTCTCTGCCGGTATCGTTGGGATACAGATCATAGGCAATCACCTTCATGCCCATCGCTTTGGCGATACGGCCCTCGGCCTGACCGATGCGGCCGAATCCGACAATGCCAATCGTCTTGCCCTCCAACTCGATAAGCGGGTAATCCCAGTAACACCAGTCGATACAGTTGGTCCACTTGCCCGCGTGAACCGATTCGCTGTGGTGGCCGATGTGATGGCAGACCTCCAGCAGCAGCGCGATGGCAAACTGGCTGACCGAAGACGTGCCATAGGTGGGCACGTTCGTCACGGGGATGCCCTTCTCCTTGGCATACTGGTAGTCGACCACATTGTAGCCGGTGGCCAGCATGCTGATAAACTTCATATTGGGGCAGGCGTCGATCACGTCTTTGGTAATCGGGGTCTTGTTGGTATAGACCATCTCCGCGTCGCCAATGCGGGCAATGATCTCGTCGTGATCGGTCAGAGAGGTGCGGTCATAGATCGTGACGTCCCCCAGCATCTCCAGTTCGCTCCAGCTCAGGTCGCCCGGGTTTTCGGTATAACCGTCTAACACTACAATTTTCATTGCGAAAGCGCCTCCATTTTTCAAATTTATAGCGTGCCTAACACGCGCTTTAGTTGTTCGTCAATCAACAAATATGATACAAGACATAAACGGTATGGCCGTGGGGCCCTATTAATCGTCGGTTGGCCAAACTCACAAAAAGCTGCGGATTTTGATATCCTCCTGCGCAAAGACGGTGCGAATTCTTTCGACGAAGGCCAATGCTTTGGCGCCGTCTCCATGAACGCAGAGGGTATCGCCCTTGATATCCAGCTCCTTACCGTTGATAGAAGTCACTTTGCCCTCCTTGATCATACGAACGCAGCGCTGGATGGCGATTTCTTCATCGGTGATCATGGCCCCCGCCATTTGGCGTGGAACCAGAGAAAGATCATCCATATACGCGCGGTCTGCAAAAATCTCGGAGGCGGTGGGAAGCCCCATCTGCTCGGCGATCGTGCCGAGAACGGCGCCGGCGCAGTAAAAAATGCGGATGCTTGGATCAATTTCGTAAACCGCCTCGCAAATTGCACGGGATACGGTTTCGTCATACTGGCAGATGTTCCCCATAGCGCCGTGGGGGGCTACATGCTGTAGCTTCAGGCCGTAGCTGTGCGCAAAAGCCCAGAGCGCGCCGATCTGATACTTGACGTAATTCTTGATTTCCGCGGAGGAAAGCACCATTTTCCGGCGGCCGAACCCCATGAGATCGGGGTATCCCGGATGGGCGCCCACCGCCACGCCGCGATCCTTTGCCATATGAACAACGCGGTCCATGACCATCGGATCGCCCGCATGCCAGCCGCAGGCGATATTGGCCGAACTGACATACTGAATAATGCCTGCGTCGTTCCCGATCTCATATGCGCCAAAGCTCTCGCCCATGTCGCTGTTTAAATCTACCTGAAACACCATTTTTCCTCCTTACGCCCTTTCTTCCACACTGACCTGATAAATGCTTCCTTTGAAGTTCACCCGATAATAATGGATGCGGGAATCAGCGCGCTTTTGTTCGAGCTGCCGCGCCATCTCATCGAGTTCGCCCAGATAGGCCCTGTACAGCTGCTGTGCCTCGTCTATGCGCACGGCCTGAAATCGAATGGAATCGCCGGGTCTGCACTGGCCGATCTTGGGTAGATCGGCCGAGATGACGGTCGCAATTTTAGGATATCCCCCCACCGTTTGCCGCTCCGCGAGCATCACAATCGGCAAGCCGGATGTGGGAACCTGTATCGCGCCTGTGACGATGCCGTCCGAAATAATGTTCCCGTCCCCGCTGTGTTCAATGGCCGGGCCGTTCAGGCGATAGCCCATGCGGTTGGAGTCGTTTTCCACCTGATAGGTACTTTTAAGAAAGGTGTTGATGCCCGCCTCGGTAAACTCGTTTTCCTGCGGCCCCATCAAAACCCGCAGAACAACCGGCTGTTGAGCGCCGACTTTCTCCGGCGTCAGCGACCGGCCCGCGATTTGCTCGAGCGCGAGGCTGGGTACGCCTACGGCCAGTTCATCACCATTATTGAGCTTACGTCCGCCGATGCCACCGATTTTATTTTGAAGGGATGTGGCGCAGCTGCCCATGACCTCCGGCACATGAAAGCCGCCCGCAACCGCCAGATAGGCTCTACAGCCAACCGTTGCAAACCCCATCTGCAAAACGTCCCCCGCTTCAACTAAAACAGCGGTGTACATCGGTATCGCCTTGCCGTTGCAGATTGGGGAAAGGTCGCTGCCGGTCATTGCGATTACCGCAGGCTCTGTAAAACGCAGCGTAGGTCCGGCGATGGTGATTTCCATCGCCGCCGCCCCCCGTTGGTTGCCCACCAGAAGATTGGCTATGGTAAACGACCGCATATCCATTGGACCGGCGGGCGAAACGCCAAACTGTTCATAGCCGAAGCGTCCTCGGTCCTGAATGGTGGTCAGCATACCGCCTTTTTCTACCACAATCACGTTTGCCCCTCCTTTTCATAGGTCTTACAAACGTAAGTTCCCAGCTCAACCTGTCGTTGAATGTCCAGAAATGTCGGGCGATCAATGGGGATATGACGAATCCATTGGCCCGCGTGCAGCAAAAACGGCTGCTCTTTCTTGTAATCGCAGGCCAGTATCGGCGTCGTACCAATGATATTCCAACCGCAGGGCTGCTCGAAGGGGATGATATCGCTCAGCCCCAGCTGCACAACAATACTGCCGCCGGGGATAGATACCCTTGGGGTTGCCCGCCGTTTAAAGGAAAACGGATTGTCAAACCGCGCCGTATAGGGATGCCCCGGCGCAAACCCCAGCATGTACACAAAATAATCGCTCTGGCTGTGGATGCGGATGATCTCTTCCACCGTCTTGTTTTCAAGCCGGGCAATCTCCTCAAGGTCGGGCGCGTATTCACCCTCATATAAAACGGGGATTTCGGTCACGACGCTCTTTGGCAACTGGATCTCGCCGAGGTGCTCCAGCTGCTCTTCCACCGCCTGCGTCAGCCCGTGATAGGACAGCCGGTCCAAGTCATAATGAATCAGCAACGACCTGTATGTGGGAACCAGCTCTACAACACCCGGCAATTGCAGCTTTTCCATCGCATATTGCAGCGCCCGAACCTTCATGTTAACCCTAAGGCTTATTTCGGGTTCAAATTCTACCAGCAATGCCTGATCCCCGGCAAAACGAATGGTTGCCTGCGCCATGACGTTTCCCCTTTCGCTTTAAAATAGCTAATAATGATTATAAAAAAGCAATTTTTATTTGTAAAATGAATTATTCCGCTATATAATATTAAAAAATACAATATAAGGGGTGCGCGCGCTTGAACTATCTGGATATTGAGATTTTTCTGACCATTGTGGCGACCAAGAGCATCACCAAGGCCGCGGATATCCTCTTTCTCTCGCAGCCCACGATCAGCCATCGGCTCAGTATGCTTGAGAAAACTCTGGGTATTTCGCTGATGACGCGGAACAAGGGCCATAAGAGCATCCAACTGACCATGAAGGGCGAGGAATTCCTGCCCATAGCGCAGCGGTGGATCTCGTTGATGAAAGAGACGCAGGCACTCAAGGATACAGAAGAAAGTCTGTATATCAAGCTGGGCGTCACCGACAGTCTGAATATTGCCGTGATGGCCCCCTTCTACTGCGCGCTGCTTAAAAGCGGCTCGCCGTTAGACCTACGCATTCAGACGCACCATTCTTCAGAACTTTACAATATGCTGGAAAACCACGAGATTGACATGGCGTTTGTTTACCACAACCTGTACTACAAAAACGTCTTAACCGAAGAGATATTCAGCGAACGCCTCTATCTCATCCAATCCGATCCGCCGGCGATCCCTAAGACGGTGATCCACACCCGGGAGCTGGACCCCAACAATGAGATTTTTCTCAGCTGGGACAACAACTATCAGATTTGGCATGATCAGTGGATTAGCCGAATGCCGCGACCAAAAGCCTCCATCGACACCATCGCTTTGGCGCTGCGCATGTGGGATCAGGATTGCTACTGGATGATTGCCCCGGTGTCGGTCATCCTCGAATTTTGTAAAACACGCACCTTTTTTATCAGCGAAATTGAAAACCGGCCGCCCGACCGCGTCTGCTATAAGGTGACCCATAAAAACCCAAGCCCGATCACCAACCAGTCTATCAAATATTTTGAGGATAGGCTATCTAAATTTATGGCTGAGCAGAATTTTGCGTTATCCACCGGTCAACTTCGCATAGGTCAATAACATTAATCTTCTTTCTAAGAGCAGGCCGATTGGTACTGCTCTTAATTATTTATATTTAATATATTTTATATAGGAAATATTTATTTTACAAATAAATCATCTATAGATATAATACGAATTAATCAAAAGGGTTAAAAGCAAAACGCAAACTTCCAGACAACAGACTGAAGGGAGAATAAATATGTTTGAATCCGCCAACCGAATGGAAGCGCTCCCCTTTTCCGGAATCCGTGTGATGATGGAAAGGGCTACGCAGATGCAAAAAAATGGGGCTGATGTCATTCACATGGAGATCGGCCGCCCCGACTTTGATACCCCCGAGGTGATCAAGCAGGCTGCCTTCGACAGCATCCAAAAAGGAAACGTGTTTTACACCTCTAATTATGGCACGCCTGAGCTGCGCCGCGCCATTGCGGAAAAGCTGACCCGCGAGAACGGCATTGCCTATACGCCGGAGGAAATTCTGGTAACCATCGGCGTGGGCGAAGGCACCTACGCCGCCATTGCCGCCTTCTTAAACCCCGGGGATGAGATTTTGGTGCCCGACCCCGTCTGGCTCAACTACCTTCACGTCCCGAACTTTTTTGGCGCCTGCCCGGTCACCTACTCTCTGCGCGAGGAGAATGACTACCAGCTGGATATCGCGGAGATTGAGCGGCTGATAACCGATAAGACCCGCATGATGGTCAT
>JAEWBS010000022.1 GCA_023391005.1 Bacillota bacterium
CCCCGGAAGACTACCGGGTTGATAGGCTCAAGGTGTAAGTGCGGCGACGTATTTAGCCAGTGAGTACTAATCGGTCGAGGGCTTGACCTTTAAGTGATCTTAAATGGTCTCGCATGTCGCAGATCTAATTCATTGTTCAATTTTGAGTGTGCAATACATTCTATATAGTCTTGAGGTTATGCCGCAAGACACAGCCGGTGTTAATGACGATGAGGATCCACCCGTTCCCATTCCGAACACGGTCGTTAAGCTCATCAGTGCCGAAAATACTTGGATGGAGACGTCCCGGGAAAATAGGTCGGTGCCGGCACCTTTACAAACATCCTCGCTATTGCGGGGATGTTTGTTTTTATTTACTTAATTGTTACATAAACACCTTTTGTTAGCAGAATTCTAATGCTATAATAGTATTCATATTTAACGTGCTTCATTGATGCGAATAGGCGTATCAGACGTCAACGTTCATAAGGAATATCAGGAAGAGGGCCTTGAGATGGATAAATTTTGTATCGTCACCGAATCCACCGCTGATCTGACTCAGGCGCTGGTCGATCGATTTGGTATCACGGTTATACCGATGCGTTTTTCGTTCGACGACCAAGAATATTATAACTATCCCGATAACCGCGCGCTTTCTCCCGAGGCTTTTTATCAAATGCTCCGGGACGGTCGTATTTCGACGACAACAGCGATCAACCTGAGCCAATTTGAAGAGGCTTTTGTACCGATTTTAGAGCGCGGTGACGATGTTTTGTATCTGGGCTTTTCCTCGAGCTTGAGTAGTACCTTTGGCACTGCTGTTTTGGTGGCAGAGCAGTTGCGGGAACGGTATCCGGCGCGCCGTATTGAGGTGATCGATACGCTGGCCGCTTCAATGGGTGAGGGCCTGCTGGTTTGTCTTGCGGCGATGCAGCAGCAGAGCGGCGCCGGTCTCGACCAGATAGCCGATTGGGTACGCGCGCATATTTCTAAGCTCTCGCACTGGTTTACGGTGGATGATTTGCTCTATCTTTACCGAGGGGGCCGGGTTAACGCGCTGACCGCTCATGTCGGTACCGCGCTTGGCATAAAACCAATACTACATGTCGATGACGCAGGACATCTTATTCCGATGGCGAAGATACGGGGTAGAAAGCAGTCGATAGAGGCGCTTGCCGAAAAGCTTAAAGTATTAGGTCGGGATATTGAACAGCAGATGATTTTTATCGGTCATGCTGACGCGTTGGACGCGGCGCAATATCTCGCAAGCTTGATCAGGGCAGATTTTCCGTCGGTTGAAATTCAGATTGGCACGATCGGTCCTGTCGTCGGCAGTCACACCGGCCCGGGCGCACTGACGCTATTCTTTTTGGGCCATCACCGTTAACGCACAATATTCAATACGAGGGGGAGCAATATGGGCGACTTATTATCGTTGATCCAGCATCGGCAAAGCTGTCGGAATTTTGATCCGGAGCGACTTGTCGAGAAGGAAAAGCTGATGGAGGTTCTTCAGGCGGCTGCATTGTCGCCTTCCGCCTGTAACAGCCAGCCTTGGCGTTATATCGCGGTCGATGAACCGCAGCGGGTCGAGCAGTTGGCACAATGCGTGCAGGACACCGGCATGAACAAGTTCGTAGGGCATGCCACTGCCTTTGTTGTGGCGCTTGAGGGCAAGCAGAACCTGACGGCCAAGGTGGGCGAATCGCTTAAAAATCAGAAATATTCGGGCATCGACCTCGGCCTTTCGGTGGCGCACCTCGTGCTGACCGCCGAGGATTTAGGCCTGTCAAGCTGCATACTGGGCTGGTTTAACGAGCGCAAGCTAAAAATGCTGCTCGGGATACCTAAGACCCGGCGAATCCGTCTGGTGGTAGCGCTGGGTTATGCGATGCCTGATGACGCGCTGCGCGATAAACAGCGTAAAAAATTTGATGAGGTCGTCAGTTTTAATAAGTTTTAATAAACGAGGCTTTGCTTACGCTTAAAGACTATTGGCTCTGCGGCACTTACGTCGGATTATAGCACGCGGCAAAGCGTGAGTCTTATATTGCAGATTAATGAAAATGATCCTAAAATCGAAGCCGCGTATTTACAGCTGTAAATACGCGGCTTCGATTATATAGGGGGTTAGTTGATGGCATAAAGTCGTTTATAGGGGCTTTTGGCGTTGGGGGTTAACACGTAGAAGTGGTAGGGCAAAACGGCTTCTATTGCGATGCCGAACCGCTCGCAATAGTCGCTGATGTAGGGCATAATTTCCTGCATATCCTCGTCGGTGGCGTCGGAGGCCAGCACTTGGGGGGGCAGGTTGGTCAACGGCTGCGCCGAACGGACAAATATCTTGCCGCCATGCATGCCGGTACCGCAGAAATAGCCGAACGGAACACATTCTTCACAGCCCAGACCCAGCACAACGATGTGCCCGCCGGCCTGATATTCTCCCAAAAAGCTACCCGCCGCACCGCCGATGACCAGCAACGGAATTTTATCCTGATAGGCCTTCATGTGAATGCCGGCGCGATAGCCCGCGTTGCCCTTGACAAAGATTGCTCCGCCGCGCATCGAATAGCCGGTGGCGTCCCCCGACGAGCCGTGGATGACGATGAGCCCGTCGTTCATCGTGTCGCCGGTCGCGTCCTGCGCGTTGCCGTCAACTAGGATGGTGCCGCCATCCATATAAGCGCCCAGCGCATTACCGGGGACACCGTTGATGACGATTTTTTTATCTGAGACGCCCGCACCAATAAAACGCTGCCCCATACAGCTCATAAGCTCAATTTCCCCTGCTGGTGCACGGCGGATCGCCTGATTTAGTAACGTCTGATTCATATTATGCGCGTCAATTTTCATAGCGGACTCCTCCCCTTTATTGACCGGCGTGCTGCACGCCGAGAATTTTGAGCTCGGCGTCGGTTAGGCCGACCCCGCGAAGCATCAGACGGTTGCCGCGCAGCGCTTCTATCGAGTTGATGCCCATGCCGCCCATCATCTCCTTAACCTCGTGGGTCCAGCCCTCGATGAGATTAACGAGCTGGCGGTGCGCCTCGTCGGCGTTTAAACGCTTAGTCAGTTTAGGCGTCTGGGTGCAAATGCCCCAGTTACAGCCGCCGGTGTGGCAACTGTGGCACATATGGCAGCCCATGGCGATCAGTGCGGCGGTGCCTATATAGACGGCGTCGGCCCCCAGCGCGATGGCCTTGATAACGTCGGCGCTGTTGCGGATCGTGCCGCTGGCAACCACCGAAACCTCGTGCCGGATGCCCTCCTCACGCAGACGGGCGTCAACCGCCGCCAGCGCAAGCTCGATCGGAATACCGACGTTGTCACGGGTCTGAGTCGGCGCGGCGCCGGTACCGGCACGCAGGCCGTCAATGGCGATGATATCCGCACCGCTTCGGGCAATTCCGCTGGCAATTGACGCAACATTATGCACCGCCGCAATCTTGACGATAATTGGCTTTTTATACGCCGTGACCTCTTTTAACGAGTAAACAAGCTGACGCAGATCCTCAATCGAATAGATATCGTGATGTGGCGCGGGGGAGATGGCGTCGGTTCCCTCGGGAATCATGCGGGTTTTCGAAATATCCCCGATATTTTTGGCTCCGGCCAGATGTCCGCCAATGCCCGGCTTTGCGCCTTGGCCGATCTTGATTTCAATAGCGGCGCCAGTCTCAAGATATTGGCGGTGGACGCCGAAGCGACCCGAGGCCACCTGTACGATGGTGTGCGCGCCGTAGGGATACAGGTCGTGGTGCAAACCGCCCTCGCCGGTGTTGTAAAAGGTGCCCAGATCGGTCGAGGCCCTCGCCAGCGCCTCGTGTGCCGGATAGCTGATAGCGCCGTAGCTCATTGCCGCAAACATAATCGGCGTGTTGAGCGTCAGATGGGGCGGTAAGGTGTTGATCAGGTTGCCCGAGGCGTCCCTGCGGATATTCACCGAGGTCTTGCCGAGATAGGTACGGGTCTCCATGGGCTCGCGCAGCGGGTCGATCGAAGGATTGGTGACCTGCGCGGCGTTGATGAGCAGCTTATCCCAGTAGAGCGGATAGTTTTTGGTCGTGCCCATGCCCGAGAGCAGTACGCCGCCAGTGGCCGCCTGCAAATAGATCTCGCGCATGTTGTTGGCGCTCCAGTTACTGCTGATGTTGACGGCTTGCGGGTTGCGGATGATCTTGATCGCCTTAGTGGGACATGTGGCGACGCAGCGGTAGCAGTTGACGCATTTACTGTTGTTCTCGGTCAGCGCCTTTTTGTCGGCGGTGAACTGGTGCACGCCGTAACTACATTCGTTGACGCATTTGCCGCACAGAATACAGCGGCTCTCGCTGCGCACAACCTCAAAGTTGGGCGCAAAATCTAAAGTAACGTTTAAAGCAGGCATGCCGGTTCCTCCTTGCATCTGAAGATGACGGGCTCGCCACCCTTGGGCGACCAGAACTTATCGAGCTGTGGCTCAATGGCGCGGATCGCGCATTCCTCGCTGGCAATGTAGACGCGGCTGCCGCGCTCACCCACGACCATAGAACGCAGCTTTAAGCGGTCGTTGAGTGCCATTAACCCACCGTCAAAGCCGACTAAGATTGAAAATGGGCCGGTCATTAAAAGGCTTGCAAAGGTGTTGCGCAGATAGGTCAGCTGTTCGCGCTCCGCCGGGGGCTTGGTCGCGATGGTACTCCAGAACGGGGCCGCAATGACGCTGGCCATCTCTTTTAACGTTAAGCTTTTGCGCCGTACGAGGTAATCGATGATGTAGGTGATAACCTCGGTATCGGTGAGCAGCGTGCATTTATAGCCGAACATCTCGATGTAGCGGCGGTTAGCGTCGTAAGAGGAAATCTCTCCGTTATGTACGACCGAATAATCGAGCAACGCAAATGGGTGCGCGCCGCCCCACCAGCCGGGCGTATTGGTTGGATAACGCCCATGTGCCGTCCATGCATAGCCTTCATATTCTTCAAGGCGGTAGAATTCGCCGACATCCTCGGGGTAGCCGACCGCCTTAAAAACGCCCATGTTCTGTCCGCTTGAAAAGACATGCGCGCCTGGCATCGTTGTGTTGATACGGGTCACGCAGCGCATGACGTATTCGCGCTCGTCGAGCTGGCTATGGTCCAGCTTGTTTTCAAGCGGCCGCATAAAATAACGCCAGAGCAGCGGCGCGTCGGTGATGCGGGGATGCTTTCTAGTCGGTATTTTTGAGAGGTTGGCAATGTCAAAATGGCGATCCAGAAACCTTTCACATGCCTCCTTAGCAGACTGATCCTCATAAAAAACGTGAAATGCATAGTGGTTTTTGTACTGCGGGTAAATGCCATACGCGGCAAAACCGCCGCCCAAACCGTTGGAACGGTCATGCATCGTCGCAATAGACCGAATGATCTCATCACCGGCGATCGGCTTGCCCTCGAGATCCATTATTCCGGAAATCGCACAGCCTGACGGAATTCTGATTTGCCCTTCTTTTTGCATCGGGGTCCCTCCTCCATAAGCGATCAAGCGGTAAAAAGAGGAGAGGTCTCCTCAAAGGATACCTCTCCCGGTCATCGCCCTTGATTATGCAAGTTATTTTAATTCAACTTGCATTTCGCGTCAAGTGCTTTTGCAATTTTTTATTGAACGTCCTGCAAAATCCGCAAATCAGAAACAGGTGATTGTGCAATATACGCAAAAAGCTGGGGTTGCTCAGCTCTTGCTATATGTGTCAACAGAAGATTGAGAGCCTTAAAAAAGCGTTATCCTATGCTGCTGCATTATTTTTCAGCAGGCGGCTCTTGCTCACGGGTAGGTTCCGCCTGAGAATCATTGAGCTTTTTATCATGCATTTTTCTATTGATACGGTGGAATTGCTTGAAAGATATGAATGCCAACAAACCGAAAATTGCAATCCAGATGATAATCAGCGGCAGATCTTCAATGATGAAAAGCAGCACGGCTTCAAAGAACCAGACCAATTTTTCGCCCGAGCGCTTGAACGAAGCGGCAATTTTCTCACCTAAGGTTTTGGGCGCCGACGTCGTGGGCTGATACTCCACCACCTCGCGCAGTTCCAAATTCAAGTAGGAATAGGCAATCTGGCTATCCATGCGCCGCATCGTCGCGGTCAGCGATTCAATCTGGTAGCGCACATCGGATAATGCCCGTTCGAGCGAAATGACATCCTCAAGCTTCTCAGCCTTGGACAAAATGTCTAAAAGTCGTTCCTCTTGCAATTTTAAGGAATCGAGACGCGCTTGCGAGTCAAAATAACTATCAGTAATATCGTCGATGCTCTCATTTTTTGAGGTGACGTTACCGATGCCCCCGATGGCGGCGGTCACGCTGTCGAGCTTGTCGGCGGGAATTCTCGCCTGTATCGACGCTGAGCGCTCATAATAAGCGCCGCGATGTATCAGGCTTTGGCCGTTGGTGCTTTGGCTCTCGATATAGCCGCCCTGTTCGGTAATCGCGGCTAAAAGCTGGCCCAGTGCGGTGTCAAATTCCTTGGTTTCAAGCGTCAGATAGCTGCGCTTGACAATCTTGCGATCGGGGAGGGTCGCTGTGACGGTGACATCGGCCTTATTCTGGTCGGTCACGAAAACAGGCGGCGCCACTGCCATGGGGCCCCGCTCCGCCACTGCGGAGGACATCCCTGAATAGCTCGCGTCCGAAGCTTGGGCCGGGGCGGCCTGATTGCTTGATTTTGCGTTACCGCAGGCGGTGAAAATAACCATTACCGACAGCATCGCGGTCAGTGCTGAAAAAATAGTCTTTTTATATCGCATATAAAAAACCTCCTTTTAAAAATCAGATTCTGCTAATAAGGTACAAAAAATCTGGCAGATTATTGCACCCTGCCCGCTCTGCGGCGGCGAGAATTTCATCAATCTGGTAACATGAAAAAAATGCCCGTTTTTACTTGACATTTAGGGGGCTGTCCAATATAATGGCAGTAATCTTTTATAGCATTAAGATGCGTTTGCCTACGGGCAATACGCGAATTAAAAATGTTTTAAGACATTTTTAATTAAACAGATTGGTTAGGCAGGGTCTTACCATTCGCAAATGTTTTTGACCACTTCCAGCGGGAAGGAATGGCCATACGGACAGCCGGGTCAAATGCCGAGCGGCAACTTTCGTTGCCTTATTGATTGCGTCAAAAGCGCAAATTTTATAAGTTGGTTACTTAAAACCGATGTGTAAGCGGACACATAAAACTTGTGAAACGATCAATAAGAGTAGTAAAAGTAACTATTTGCTATATAGACTCTGACTGTTCTGAAATTTTTAAAATAGGGGGCCTGCGCCTATCTCAAGTTGGAGTAGGGCAGAACCTGTTCAAAAATAACAGATTTGAATCGAAGCACAAGTGTCTGGCGAAACGCCGCTGCACTTGTGCTCTTTTTGTTATTTTGGTACCGAACATCGATAAATTTTCGCAGTGATTGAGGATCAGGCAGCGTAATATTTGGCCGGCTTGACGGTTTACCCAAACCGCGGGCCGAAACGGTCATTTCAAATATTTTTCTGATAGGGGATGCGCGCAAATGAACGAGAAAATGACGCTTTACGGTTTTAACAACCTGACAAAATCTTTAAGCTTTAATATCTATGACGTCTGCTATGCCAAGACCGCGCGGGAGCAGCGGGATTATATTGCTTATATCGACGGACAGTACAATTCCGAACGACTGACCAAGATATTGACCAACCTGACCGAGATGATCGGCGCGACGGTGCTCAATATTGCCCGACAGGACTACGAGCCGCAGGGGGCCAGCGTGACAATTCTTATCGCCGAGGAGTCGATGATTCCCAGCGGCGACACGATTGTCGGACATCTCGACAAAAGCCACGTCACGGTGCACACCTATCCAGAATATCATCCCGAGACAAGCATCGCGACCTTCCGTGTCGATATCGATGTGGCGACCTGCGGCGAGATTACGCCGCTCTCGACGCTCGATTACCTCATCGGCAGCTTCGATTCCGACATCATCACGATGGATTACCGTGTACGTGGCTTTACGCGCGACGTTACCGGCAAAAAGCTGTTTATCGACGAGGACATGGTCTCGATTCAGCGTTATATCGCGAAGGAGACGCTGCACCGTTACGACGCGATTGATATCAACGTTTATGAGGCGAATCTGTTCCACACCAAAATGCTGATCAAGGAGCTTGATTTGCAAAACTATCTGTTTAAAACAGATGTGTACGAGCTGCCGCCCAAGGAGCGGTTGGCGATAACCAACAACCTGCGCCGCGAGATGATTGAGATTTTCAGCGGCCGCAACGTGTATTGACGCATCAAAAAAGGGGGAGAGGCATGGCACAGCTTGATCAGACGCGCGCGCCGATTTATGAAGCGCTTGAGGAATTTAAAAAGATGCGGGTGGTCCCCTTTGACGTGCCGGGGCATAAGCGCGGCCGGGGCAACGCCGAGCTGCGCGATTTTCTTGGTGAAAAATGTGTCGGCATCGACGTCAACTCGATGAAACCGCTCGACAACCTCTGCCACCCCGTTTCGGTGATTAGAGAAGCACAGGAGCTGGCGGCCGAGGCGTGCGGCGCTGCCAACGCCTATTTTATGGTTAACGGCACCACCTCGTCGGTGCAGGCGATGGTACTTTCGTGCTGCAAGCGCGGGGACAAGATTATCCTGCCGCGCAATGTGCACCGCAGCGTCATCAACGCGCTGGTGCTGTGCGGCGCACACCCCGTTTATGTCAACCCCGAGGTGGACAAGCGCCTTGGTATCTCGCTGGGCATGTCGGTCGCACAGGTCGAAAAGGCGATTAAGAGCCACCCAGACGCGGTGGCGATTCTGATCAACAACCCCACCTATTACGGCATCTGCTCCGATCTTCAAAGCATTGTGCGGCTTGCGCACCAAAACGGCATGAAGGCATTGGTCGATGAGGCGCACGGTACCCATTTTTATTTTGGGCGCAGAATGCCGGTCTGCGCGATGGCGGCGGGGGCTGATATGGCGGCGCTGAGCATGCATAAATCGGGCGGCAGCTTAACCCAAAGCTCGCTGCTGCTGACCGGCCCTGAGATGCAACCGGGTTATGTCAGCCAGATTATCAACCTGACCCAGACGACGAGCGGTTCTTATCTGCTGCTCTCGAGCTTGGATATCTCCCGCCGGAACCTCGCGCTGCGCGGCAAGGAAATTTTCCGCCATGTGCAGGATCTGACCCAGTATGCCCGCGAGGAGATCAACCGCATTGGCGGCTATTACGCCTATGGGCAGGAGCTGGTCAACAACGACAGCATCTTTGACTTTGACACGACCAAGCTGTCGGTCTATACGTTGGATATCGGCTTAGCCGGCATTGAGGTTTATGATCTGCTGCGCGACGAATACGACATTCAAATCGAGTTTGGCGATCTGGGCAATATCCTCGCCTATGTCTCGGTTGGTGACCGCGTGCAGGATATCGAACGTCTGGTCGGCGCGCTTTCTGAAATACGACGACGACACCAGCGCGACCGCACCGGCATGATGACGCAGGAATATCTGCCGCCGCAGGTTGAGGTCACGCCGCAGGAGGCGTTCTACGCCGAAAAAATATCGCTGCCGCTGGACGCGGCCGAGGGGCATATCTGCAGTGAGTTTGTTATGTGCTACCCGCCCGGCATTCCGATTCTGGCCCCGGGCGAGCGGATTACCCGCGATATTCTCGATTATATTGCCTACGCTAAAGAAAAGGGCTGTTCGATGACCGGCCCCGAGGATATTGCGATTGAGCACCTTAATGTGCTGTGCACAGACAAAGAATGAAGAAGGAGACAGGCATGGAGCTTTGGTTCACCGAACAGCATACCCCCAATGTGCGGCTGTCGATCAAGACCGACCGGCAGATTTACGGCGCGCAGAGCGATTTTCAGCGCATTGATATCTTTGAATCTGCTGAGTTCGGGCGTTTTCTGACGCTCGACGGCTATATGATGCTGACCGAAAAGGACGAATTTATCTACCACGAGATGATTGCGCATGTGCCGATGGCGGTGCATCCCAACGTCAAAGACGTGCTGATCATCGGCGGGGGCGACGGCGGCGTCATCCGAGAGCTGGCGCACTACCCCGAGATTGAAAGCATTGATTTGGTCGAGATCGATGAGCTGGTGGTCGAGGTGTGCAAAAAGCATCTGCCCGCCACCGCCTGTGGCTTTAGTGATCCGCGCGTCAGCACCTATTTTGAGGACGGCCTGAAGTTTATACGCACCTGCGTTGAGGAATATGACCTGATTATCGTCGACTCGACCGACCCGTTCGGCCCCGGTGAGGGGCTGTTCACCCGTGAGTTTTACGGCAACTGTTACAAGGCGCTGCGCGCCGACGGCATTCTTGTTAACCAGCACGAAAGCCCGTTTTATGACGGTGACGCCGCCGCCATGCAGCGCGCGCATAAGCGCATTGCCGAGAGCTTTCCGATCAGCCGCGTCTATCAGGCGCATATTCCGACCTATCCGTCGGGGCATTGGCTGTTCGGCTTCGCATCTAAAAAATATCATCCGATCCGCGACCTTGACGCGGTGCGGTGGAATGTCCGAGGGCTGCGCACCCGCTATTACAACACCAAGCTGCATGCCGGCGCGTTCGCTCTGCCCAACTATGTTGAGGAGATGTTGAAAAATGTTGAATAAAAACGTCGAGACCTTTTTGGGCTGCGACTGTGACTACGAGGACGCCGACATTGTGCTGTTCGGCGCACCCTTTGATTCGACGACTTCTTACCGCCCGGGCGCGCGCTTTGGCAGCCGGGCGATTCGCGCCGAATCCTACGGCCTTGAAACCTACAGTCCCTATCAGGACAAAGATTTAAGCGATTACCGCGTGTTTGACAGCGGCGAGCTCGAGCTGTGCTTCGGCAGTGCCGAAGCGGCGCTGGCCGACGTGCAGGAGCGGACGCAGGTTATCTTAAACGACGGCAAACGGCCCGTGATGCTCGGCGGCGAGCATCTTTTGACGCTTGGCGCGGTGCGGGCACTGCTTGAGCGCTACCCCGACCTTTGCATTATCCACTTTGACGCACATACCGACCTGCGCGAGGATTATCTCGGCGCGTCGCTTTCGCACGCGAGTGTGATCCGCCGCTGCTGGGAGCTGCTGGGGGATCATCGCATCTGGCAGTTTGGCATTCGCTCAGGCGAGCGGGCGGAATTTATGTGGGCCAAGGATCACACCTTTTTGCGCGCCTTCGATTTTGAAGGCTTGGCACAGGCTGTGCAGGCCATCAGTGGCCGCCCCGTCTATTTTACGCTTGATCTAGACGTGCTTGACCCCGCGTTTTTCTGCGGCACCGGCACGCCCGAGGCGGGTGGCGTCTCGTTCTTGTCGCTGCTCGAGGCGATCAAGACGGTTTGTACCGGCAATATCGTCGGCTGCGATGTTATGGAGCTGGCCCCGCCGCTCGATCAGTCGGGGGCGTCGACCGCGTTGGCCTGCAAAGTCGTGCGCGAGCTGCTGCTGGCGCTTAACGATTGATATAAATTAATGTTGAATAAACGGAGGGTATAAATATGGGGAAAGCTCTGATCATCGGCTGCGGCGGCGTCGCAAGCGTCGCCATCCACAAATGCTGCCAGAACAGCGACATTTTTGAGGAGATTTGCATCGCCAGCCGTACAAAATCCAAATGCGACGAATTAAAGGACAAGCTAACGCCGGTCACCAAGACCAAGATTACGACGGCGCAGATCGACGCCAACGACGTGCCCGCGCTCATCGCGCTCATCGAAGCAGTCAAGCCCGACGTCGTCTTAAATCTGGCGTTGCCCTACCAAGATCTGACCATTATGGAGGCCTGCCTTGCCACCAAGACCAACTATGTAGACACCGCCAATTACGAGCCCGAGGATACCGCCAAGTTCGAGTATTCGTGGCAGTGGGCTTACCGCGAGCGGTTTGAGCAGGCGGGCATCACGGCGTTACTCGGCAGCGGGTTTGACCCCGGCGTCACCGGCGTTTTCTCAGCCTACGCGCTCAAGCACCATTTTGACGAGATCAACTATATCGACATTCTCGACTGCAACGCAGGCGACCATGGCTATCCGTTCGCGACCAACTTTAACCCCGAAATCAACATCCGCGAGGTGTCGGCCAAGGGCAGCTACTGGGAGAACGGCCAATGGGTCGAGACCGAGCCGATGGAGATTAAGCGCGTCTACAACTTCCCCGAAATCGGTGAAAAGGACATGTACCTGCTGCACCACGAGGAGCTTGAGTCGCTGGCCTTGAATATCCCCGGCATCAAGCGCATCCGTTTCTTCATGACCTTTGGGCAGAGCTATCTGACCCATCTGCGCTGCTTGGAGAACGTCGGCATGACCTCTATTGAGCCGATCGAGTTCGAGGGTAAGATGATTGTGCCGCTTCAGTTCTTAAAGGCTGTGTTGCCCGACCCCTCTTCGCTGGGCCCGCGCACCAAGGGCAAGACCAATATCGGCTGCATCTTCTACGGCAAGAAGGACGGCAAGGACAAGAGCTATTACCTCTACAACGTCTGTGATCACGAGGAATGCTACAAAGAAGTCGGCTCGCAGGCCGTGGCCTATACGACCGGCGTGCCCGCGATGATCGGCGCGATGATGCTCTTAACCGGCGCTTGGAACAAGCCCGGCGTGCACAACATCGAGGAGTTTGATCCCGATCCCTTCATGGAAGCGCTGGGCAAATACGGCTTGCCTTGGCAGGAAAGCTTTAACCCCACACCGGTGGACTGAGATGCGGTTTGAAGAACTGCCGACCCCCTGCTTTGTGGTGGATGAGGCATTAATTGAGAAAAACCTGCAAGTTTTACAGGGCGTGATGCGGCGTACCGGCTGCAAGATTTTGCTGGCGCAAAAGGCGTTCTCGCTTTACAAGCTCTACCCACTGATCGGGCAATACCTCAGCGGAACAGCCGCGAGCGGGCTGTTTGAAGCCCGTCTCGGGCGCGAGGAGATGGGCAAGGAGAACCACGTGTTTTCCCCTGCCTACCGCGAGTCGGATATGCCCGAGTTGGTTAAAATCTGCGGGCATATCGTCTTCAATTCCTTTTCGCAGATTCAGCGGTTCGGCGCGCAGGCTAAGGCGGCAGGCTGTGAGATCGGTCTGCGGATCAATCCCGAATGCTCGACGCAAGAAGGGCACGCCATTTACGATCCCTGCGCGCCCTATTCGCGGTTTGGCGTAACAAAGGCCAATTTCTGCCCCGAGCTGCTGGACGGCGTTTCAGGCTTTCATTTCCACACGCTGTGCCAGCAGAACGCCGACGCACTGCTGGAGACTATTGCCGCTATCGAAGAAAGCTTTGGCGAATGGCTGCCTCAGATGAAGTGGCTGAATTTGGGTGGCGGGCATCACATCACCCGTGACGACTATGATATCGCGGCGCTGGAGCAATGCATCACGCGGCTGCAACAGCAGTACGGCTTGCAGGTCTATCTCGAGCCGGGCGAGGCGGTCGCGCTCAACGCGGGCTTTCTCGTCACCTCGGTGCTCGATAGGCTTGAAAACGGCATGGAGATCGCGATTCTCGATACCTCCGCTGCCTGCCACATGCCCGATGTTTTGGAAATGCCCTATCGCCCGCCGCTCATCGATTCCGGTCTGCCGGGCGAGCGGCCGCACACCTACCGCCTTGGCGGCCCGACCTGTCTCGCGGGCGATATCATCGGCGACTACAGCTTTGACGCGCCGATTAAAGCCGGCGACCGGCTTGTGTTTGGCGACATGGCGATCTACTCGATGGTCAAAACCAACACCTTTAACGGCATGCCGCTGCCCGCCATTGCGCTGCGCGGTAAGGACGGCGACTGCCAGATTTTAAACCGCTTTGGTTATATGGATTTTAAGGGTCGTCTCGCGTAAATACCGATGTATATAGTCAAATCAACAGAACCCCCAAGACGTCTTGGGGTTCTGTTTTGCGCCTGACTGCGTTACCGTCCTTGGTGGTCGCCAGCCCACCTTCGTCCTCTGCCTTGTCAGGCACAAAACAGTTTTCCGAAATCTAGTCTCGTTTTTCTATTGGTATGGCTATAAAATCAACGCAAAAAGGCATCCGAGAAACGGATGCCTTCTTGCGTTTAAAAAAAGTCGTATCTAACCCACGCGACGGTACTTGGTGCGCACCGTCATGCGGGTTAGATATAAGGTTTGCTGCCCGTAGGTAAATTTTGCGACTGTGACTAATTTTAACAAATCAATCGACAATCGACCGCAGCTCTGCTATACTAAGTTAAGAAAAGCTTTGAAAGGAGCGACTAAAGTGGAAAAATTCACAGCCTACGAAAAACTGTCCAAGAAGCGCAAACGGCAGCTCGACGCGGCGCGTCGTAAGGACTGGGGCGCGATCAGCCCGGTGACGCGCAGGCCCGAGAATCCAAAAGCGTACAATCGAAAAAAGGCACGGAAATGGGGCGATGAGCACCAGAACCGTGTCTTTTTTATTGCCGCTACAGCAGCTTGACAAACCCCAACAACAAGATGATGCCTGCGACATTCGCAAGGGTGAACACCCAAAGATAACGCAGCGGCTGCGCGTGCTCCGCCCGCAGGTAATATTTCAACGAGATCAGACTGGCCAGCGAAGCGATTGGCGTACCCAGCCCGCCGATATTGACGCCGAGCAGCAGCCCGCGCCAGTCGGTCGTAAAGCGCGCCAGCAGCACGGCGGCGGGAACATTACTGATCATCTGGCTGGCCGCGACGGCGGACAGTAGCGTATTTTGTACCAGCAGCGCGCTTAAAAGCTCTCGCACCTGCGACAGACGCCCCATATTACCTGCAAAAACAAAAAAGCAGACAAAGGTCAGCAGCAGCGAATAGTCCACTTTTTTTAGCAGATCAGGAGAGAGGATGAGCAGGCAGACGACAACCAGCACCGTTAAAATGATATAAGGGAAAAGGTGGAGCACCGACAACAGACACAAAAAAAATAGCGCAGTATATACCGCCAACTGCCCCGGATAGCGCAGCATTTGAGGGGCAGAAACCGTAGCTACCGCGCCATTTTTAACGCATAGCGCTGCCGCCGACAGCGCCGCGAGACTAACCAGCATGAACGGAACGACCGTTTTAAAAAACGCACCGGCGTGCAGTCCATAAAAGAAATATAAAAACAGATTTTGAGGATTGCCCACCGGCGTCGCCATGCTGCCGAGGTTTGCGGCAACGGTCTGCAAAACGACGATATAAATAAGCCCGTCACGACGGTTAATCTGCTGAAGAACAAGAATGGTAAACGGCACAAAGGTAATGAGCGCAACGTCGTTTGTGACCAGCATCGCACAGAAAAACGGCAGCAGCACCAGCGCGAGGCATAAGGTCCGAAAATGACCGCAGCCGGTCAGCAGTCTTTGAGAGAGCGCCGTGAACACACCGCATTGCTCAAAGCCCAGTACCACCGCTATTAGGCAGAACAGCAGGCACAGCACACGGATATCAAGATAGCGCCAATACGCTGCGTCGGGCGGGACGGCCAGCATGGACAGCGCCGACAGCACAAGGCAGATGCCAAGCAGCGTATCGCGCAGAAAAAACGCTTTTATCGTGCCAAAAAGGCGCATACCGGTACCTCTAAAAACCTTTCACTTTAAGAAATAAGCAAAAATTGCACAGCGAAAGGAAGTATAGCACATAAGGCGCCGCCGTTCAATAGGGGTAGATATAGGGCTCGGCGGGCGCTTCGGCGGGTATGACGCTATCGACCAGTATACAGGGGATCACTTCGTCCGCAAAGGTGGTTTCACTGATGACGCCCTCCACCTTGACCCAGGAGTCGATCGCAAGCTGCGGCGCGCCATCATAAAGGCACAGAAGGCCGGTCGGCTGCATGTCGGCCGCACAGCAGACCATCATGAGTCGCGCGGGTACAAACTGATTGGCTGCAAAGCTGTCGTTATCCTTAAAAACTGAGCCGACCATCGAGATCCGGGCCCCTTTATAATCCTCAAGATGCTCATAGACCGCCGATACGCCGGTGTAAAAATTTTGACTGGTCAACACCAGCACGCCGTCCTGCAAGGTGATATCCGGTGATTGACGTTCGATCTCGGGCAGCAACTGCGCGCTGCTGCTGGCGGATTCAAAGCTGGGCGTTTCCGACGGGGTGTTGCCCACGGCGGACGAGTTGCTGATCAACTGCACGGTGCCTGTTGTGCCGCTGGTAGAATCAAGCGTCTTGGGGGGGATAGCCAACGCCATCAGCAACGGCAGCGCGAAGAACAGTAGCGGCCAAAAGCTGCCCGACGCAACCGGCGAAAAGAGCGAGCGGCCCAGCAGCAGTGCGATGATCAGCATGGCAGCCGCCGCAAACAGCATAAACGGAATAATTCTCGGGTGGACATATAGCCGCACCGAGCCGGTCAGCACGGTCATGCAAAAAAACGCGGCAAAGCCTATCAGCAGTACCATTTTTAGCGCTACGGTGGTGTTCAAGCGGTGTAAGCGTTCCATAGAGCCCCTCCTTTAAACAAGAGATGCGAAAAAGTACAGCATCAAAAAATTGGCGAGAAAAATGAGAAACACCAGTGTGGCGACAAAGCTTTTCTTAAAGCCCGCGAGCAGCATCAGAATATTTTTAATGTCCATCATCGGGCCAAACACCAAAAAGCCCATAATCGCGCCGATAGAAAAACGCCCCGCGAAGCTTTTGGCTATAAAGGCGTCGGAGGTCGAGCAAGCTGAAAACACAAACGCCACCGCCATCATAATTAGCAGCGGCAGTCCGCTCTTTTCGCTGAGTCCCGCAAACCAGGCGCGCGGAATTAAAATCTGGATCAGACTGGTGAGCAGCGCGCCGAGTACAAGATAGCGGCCCACCTCAAAAAATTCTTCGCCCGCGTGAATAAACATGGTGCGCAGCTTTTGCTGTAAGGTATGGTCTGGTGTCATTTCAGCCTCATCGTGGCGTGCTGCGCAACAGTCGCTGTGGTCGTGGGTGTGACTGTGGCAACCGCAATCGCAATCACAATCCTCCTTTGTGTCGGACAGCGCCGCGCTGTTCATATCGAGCAAAAACAACATCAACCCCACCACAAGGGCAATAATCAGCCCGAAAGCGACACGGAAAATGGCCACGCGCGGCTGCCCCGGGAAGGCATATAGGGTCGAGACGATCACAATGGGGTTGATGATCGGGGCCGATAACATAAAGGTAACGGCAATCGGCAGCGCCACCCCTTTTTTGACCAAACGCCTCGTCACCGGCACAATGGCGCATTCGCATACCGGGAATAGCAGGCCTGCAAACAGTGCTGTGACAAAGCCCAGCCCAAACCGCGAGGGGAAGATGCGCACGACCCAGTGGTCGGGTGCAAAAACCTCGAGTGCCGACGAGACGAAGATTCCGATGAGCATAAACGGAAAGGCTTGCATCAGAATACTGATAAAAATCGTGTTGAAAACCTGAAGCTGGTCAAGCAGCCCTGTATCGGCCACCCTCGAAAAAGAAAACAGCAGATATAATATCAGCACGGCAATGAGCACGGCGGCGGCGATAACCGAAAGATCGGTACCCGTTTTAGGCTGTCGGGTAGGGACGTTCCCCTGTGCGGAGTCATGGTTGGGCTGCATTGTTCATTTCCCCTCGCGCTGAATTTTTTTGCAGGCAGGCCGGGCAGTGACCGTACAAGTCAAGCTGATGCGCGGCAATCAGAAAGCCGGTTTGCCGCTCTAGTTGCTTTTCATAGCCTGCGAGCGGGCAGCCCTCGACGGGGAGCATCCGCTTGCAGCCTAAACAGATCAGATAATGCCGGTGCGTTGGGCGGTTAAAAGTGTACAGCATCCGATGCGCGCCGAACAGCGTCATCGCGGTGATCAGCTTCTTTTCAGCCAGACTATCAAGCGCGCGGTAAACGGTGGAAAGATTAGCCGCCGCGTTTTGCGCTTTCAGTGCCGAAAAAATTTGCTCGGCGTCAAGCGGTTGCTCGTTTTGCGATAGAACTGCCAAAATCGACAGCCTTATCTTGGTGCTTTTAAGGCCGTACTGCCGCATCGTCTGAGAAAAATCGGTCATCTCCATCATATCCCCTCCAAGGCCCGGCGATAGATACGCGCATGTCCTCAAAACAGGCGGATCAGGGTTGTTATCAATCATCATGGGCTATGAGTGCTTAAAAGATACAAACGCAAATGATTTGCATTTGCGCTGATATTATATTACAGATTGTCTGTCGATGTCAATTGAAAAGCGGGTGAACAATCCAGCGTACTTTGTGGCCTCAACGCGAAAGTGGGGGCTCGTCGCCCCCACTTTTTAATACGATTCCTGATGCTTTGCTGTACCGACTTATAGTTCTTTGGCGCTCTAAAGCGCCGTACGGCGCTTATACAAAGGAGCTGGTACGAGCCTCGGCACGCAAATAATAGGCAGTTGGCGCTAAAATGTCAAATTGGGCATTTCGCTGATTAAAATAATAGAGCAGCGCTTACTATCGCCGGGCGCGAAACCCAAGGTACCCGATAGCTTATCCGACAGTCGGACGACGCGCTCGCCGCAGTCGCTGGAAATTTTGGCTCCTAAATCGGTCAGTTGCACCGCGCCGTAGCGCTTTTTTTCGAGCAGACTTTTATCGGAGAGCACCGCGAGCATTTTATTGACTGAGGGTCGGGTAACCTGTAGCTTGTCAGCGATATCCGATGAGCTGACACACGCCCTTTTTTGAGAGAGTTCCGCAATAGCCAGCAGATAGCGTATTTGTGAAGCGGTCAGTTGCATAAAAGCCTCCAAAGCAAAGGGGCGCGAACGTGTTGTTCGCGCCCCAACCCTAAAACTTATTTGTGGTGGCAGGCGCTCTCGCTTGGGCAATGCGCGCAGCCACAGCCGCAGCTGCTTTTGTGGTTGAGCTTATCTTTGACCAGCTTGACGACAACGAGCGCGATCACCGCAAAGACGACGGCTCCGACAAGAATGGTGGGAAGATTCGCAGAAAAAAATTCAAGCATTTGATTTCGCCTCCGATTTTACCGGACGCTCCTCTCTGTGGTGCTCATAAGGGTTTTTGCGGAAAAGCAGCCATAGCAGAGCGGCCAGGAATAAAATACCGACAGCGGTTCCGACCGTGAAGCCGTTACCGGAGAAGAACAGACCCAGCTGATATACAATCAGTGAAACGGCGTACGCGAACGCGGTGAGATAGCCAATGGCGGCCCAAGTCCACTTGGGGTTGTTCATTTCACGGCGTATCGCGCCGATCGCCGCAAAGCAGGGCGCGCACAGCAGGTTGAACAGCAGGAACGAGTAGGCCGACAGGGTGGTAAAGTGCGCCGCAATCGGCGAGAGGGTTTCAAAAGCGCCCTCTTCGACCATTTCGAGCGCGTCGCCGGCGACGCCGTACAGCACGCCGAACACGCCGACAACCTCTTCCTTAGCGACAAGACCCATGACGGTCGCCACGGTGGACTGCCACGTTCCGAAGCCGAGCGGTGCGAAAATGAAGGCGATCGAGCCGCCGACAGCCGCGAGCACCGAGTGGTCCATATCCTCGACCATCGTAAAGCTGCCGTCTACAAAGCCGAAGCTTGAGGTGAACCAGATCACAACGCTGGCGGCCAAAATAACGGTACCAGCGCGCTTGATGAAGGACCAGCCGCGTTCCCAAGTGCTGCGCAGCACGTTGGTCGCTGAGGGGACGTGATAGGCGGGCAGCTCCATGACAAAGGGCGCGGGATCTCCGGCAAAGCCTTTCGTCTTTTTAAGGATGATACCGGAAGTGATAACGGCGGCCACGCCGATGAAATAGGCGGAAGGTGCGACCCACCATGCGCCGCCAAACAGCGCGCCCGCGATCAGGCCGACAATCGGCATCTTGGCGCCGCAGGGGATAAATGAGGTCGTCATAATGGTCATGCGGCGGTCGCGCTCGTTTTCAATGGTGCGGCTGGCCATAATGCCGGGCACCGAGCAGCCCGAACCGATCAGCATCGGGATAAAGGACTTGCCCGAAAGGCCGAAGCGGCGGAAAATACGGTCCATAATAAACGCGACGCGAGCCATATAGCCGACGTCCTCAAGAATAGAGAGCAGCAGGAACAGCACGAGCATCTGCGGCACAAAGCCGATAACAGCGCCCACGCCGCCGACAATGCCGTCCACCACGAGGCCGGTGAGCCAGTCTGCCACGCCGATGCCGGCCATCCATTCGCCGAGCGGGCCCATAATCCATTCGCCAACCAGCGTGTCGTTGGTCCAGCCGGTCAGCATGTCGCCGATTGTCGTAATCGAGATGTAGTAAACGATGAACATGACGGCGGCAAAAATAGGCAGCGCCAAAATACGGTTGGTGACAATTTGGTCGATTCGGTCCGAGCCGGTGAACTTAGACTGGTTCTTCTTTTTGACGCTTGAGGAAACCACCTTCGAAATATAAGCGTAACGCTGGTTGGTGATGATGCTCTCGGCGTCGTCATCCATCTCAGTCTCACAGGCAGCGATATGCTCTTCAATATGCGAGAGCAGCGCGGCGTCTAGCCCCAGCTCTTCGATAACCTTTTCATCTCGCTCAAACAGCTTGATGGCGTACCAACGCAGGTTGCGTTCCGACACCTTACCCTCGAGCGATTCTTCAATATGCGCGATGGCGTGCTCGACGCTGCCGTCAAAGACCGACGGTGCGTTGGCAGCGATTTTGTTTTGGGCCAGCTCGGCCGCTCTTTTGGCCGCCTCGATCGAACCAATGCCCTTGAGCGCCGAGGTTTCGACAACCTCGCAGCCCAGCGCAGCGCTGAGCTTGGCAAGATCGATGAGGTCGCCGTTTTTGCGCACGATATCGATCATGTTGACCGCGATGACGGTCGGAATGCCCAGCTCAATAAGCTGGGTGCTCAGATAAAGGTTGCGCTCAATGTTGGTGCCGTCGACGATGTTGATAATGGCGTCCGGCTTTTCATTGACGAGATAGCCGCGGGCGACAACCTCTTCAAGTGTATAAGGGGACAGCGAGTAGATGCCCGGCAGATCTTGAATAATGATGTTTTTAAAACCCTTGAGACGGCCTTCTTTCTTTTCGACCGTCACGCCGGGCCAGTTGCCGACATATTGGGCCGAGCCGGTCAGGTCGTTGAACATTGTGGTTTTACCACAGTTCGGGTTGCCGGCAAGCGCTATTTTAATATCCATGTATACTCCTCCTTGCGACTGGGGTTAGAAAAAGCTAACCCTTCGGCAAATATGTTACTCAACCTCGACCATTTCGGCGTCGCCCTTGCGGATGCTCAGCTCGTAGCCGCGCACCGTCACCTCAATGGGATCGCCCAGCGGGGCCACCTTGCGCACATAAACCTGCGTGCCCTTGGTCACGCCCATGTCCATGATGCGGCGCTTAATCGCCCCTTCACCGTGCAGCTTGACAACGGTTACCGTTTGGCCTATGCCGACTTCTCTCAACGTTTTCATCGATGAATCACTCCCTATATCAGAATTCTATTGACCATACCTTTATCCAGCGCAATACGGCTGTCTTTAATCGTCAATATCATGTTTCCGCCAATTTCAGAAACCACGATGACGCGCTCGCCGACCACAAAGCCCAGCTCGGCCAGATGTTGGCGAACCTCGTCTTTTCCTGTAATTTTACGAATATAATTAACCTCACCGAGTTTAGCCATTGTAAGGGGCATCATATTCCCTCCTCCGTTCAACGGCTTAAATGATTAAGCCAAATGCATAAGGTTAGCTCATCCTAACCGTAAATAGTTTAGCATCTCTAACTGCTGGTGTCAATAGAATTTTAAAAATATGGCAATAAAAAATAGCAGTATCGGCGGGGAGAAATTTGTCTATTTTGGTGGGTTTATATGAATATTTGACTTAAAAGCGCTGTCGACTGATGCATCGATTTGATGACCTGCCAGAAGAATGCCGCAGCGGGTTGCCGCCTGTCTATGAGAATGGCAAAGCGCCAATTAGGTGCTTCGAAATTTTTGCATCTATTATAACAGTTTGGCCCACCGGTTCAGGCGGACGTGGCCCGCCGTAAAAGTGACTGCGGCTGTTCCTTTTTCGCATGGCGCCCTGTGTGTACACATATATTGTATCGAATGCAATTGATATTTTGCGCGGGGGATGTGAGGCCTTGAAGATCCATGTTGTACAGCCCGGGGATAGCGTCTATGCCATTGCCAAAAGATATGACCTACCGATGCAGCGGCTCATTGACGACAACGAGCTGGAAGACCTGCCCTATTTGGTCATAGGTCAGGCGCTGGTGGTCATGGCGGATGAGGTGCGGCATGTTGTGCAGCGCGGTGAATCGCTTTACAGCATCGCCAAAGACTACGGCGTTGACATGCAGGCGATTCTGGCGGCTAATCCCGACATTGCCGACCCCGACATCATCTGGGCCGGACAGGTGATTATAATTCCGCTATCCACACCCAAGCGGGGGACCATCGACGTCAACGGCTATGCTTTCCCTGATATCGGCGAAGAGACGCTCATGAAGACGTTGCCAAACCTGACCTTTATCAGCATTTTCAGTTACCAAGTCCGGCCGGACGGCAGCCTGGCCCCAATACCCGACGAAAGAATTATTCAGGCGGCACGCCCCCAGCGCACGGCCCCGCTGATGGTCATCACCAACATCAAGCAGGGCGGCAGCTTTGACAGCGAACTGGTTCACACCATTTTAAACGATGATGCGGTGCAGGATAGAATTCTTGAAAATGTGCTGCAGATCTTGCCCAAGGGCTATTCCGGGCTGGATATCGATTTTGAATATATTTACGCGTGGGACCGGGCGAGATACAACAGGTTTGTACAAAAAACCGTCGATACCCTGCGCCCGCTCGGCTATTCGGTGTCGGTCGCGCTGGCCCCTAAAACAAGCGCCAATCAACGCGGCCTTTTGTACGAGGCGCACGACTACGCCTTTCACGGCGCCACGGTCGACCATGTTATTCTGATGACCTATGAATGGGGCTATACCCGCGGTCCCGCACAGGCGGTCGCGCCGCTGGATAAGGTGAAGCAGGTGATCGAATACGCGGTGTCGGTCATTCCAAGCCAGAAGATTCTGATGGGTATCCCCAACTACGGCTATGACTGGACGCTGCCGTTTGTACCCGGCTCGGCGGCGCGTTCGCTTTCAAACACTGAGGCGGTGCGTCTGGCGGCGCGGGTAGGCGCCCAGATCAAATTTGACCGGCAGGCACAAGCGCCGTTCTTTCATTATTATGACGACAAAGGGCGCAGGCATGTCGTCTGGTTTGAAGATGCCCGCAGCATCGCGGCAAAGCTTGAACTCGTTGAGACCTATCAGCTGGGCGGCGTGAGCTACTGGACCGTAAACCGGTTTTTTCCGCAAAACTGGCTGGTGCTACAGTCGATGTACGATGTCCGAAAGGTGCTCTAGAGCGGCTTAATAGACCGATAGAATAACAGCAGCGGCGCAAAACGTTTAACCACGTTTTGCGCCGCTTTAAATCTTTAAAGGCTTTAACGCCGCGTTTATTCCCGAATCTGCTGCATAAAATGGGCAAAATCCCGCGCGGCGGGGGATAGGGGCGCATTCTTTTTGTAATAGAGCGTAATGCCGCGCGCCACGTTGGGGTCGTCTATTTTGTAGAAAAACAGCTTATCAGTGGGCTCAAGATAATGGGTAATGGCGTTGCGAACAAAGGCGACGCCATAACCGTTTGAGGCAATGTAATAAGAGGTGAGCATCTGGTCGAGATACATCTTAACATTGGGCGAAAAGCCCGCGTTGCGGCACATTTTTAACGCGCGCTGGTGCATGTCGTTGCCTTTTTTAAGCAGCAAAAAATCTTCATTTTTAAAATGGCCCAGATCGGTTTTGGGGCATTCCGGCTCATAAAAACGGCCGTCGCGCACCTCTTCAAAGGTGAGGCGGCAGTCTTTGAGCTGCGCGTTGATGGCATAGTGCGCCGGTACCGCCAACACAATATGCTCCTCGCCCATCGGCTGACCGACAAAGGAACCGCTGTCCATCGGGTCGACGTCGAGAATAAAATCGACGACGCCCGATTGCAGGCACTGGGTCAGATCGCCGGTATTGCCCTCCAAGATATTGACGGTGCAGTTGGGGTGTTGCTCCCGAAACAGGGCCGCAAGCTCGGGCAGCACATGCGCGCAGAAAAAAGCCGCGCCGCCCACATTGATGCTGCCGGAATGATTGGCCGATAGCTCTGAAAGCTGCTGCTCCAACTCCTTTTCGACCGCCATAATCTTCTCAACAGCATGGATATAGGCCCGTCCGGCGGCAGTGAGACCGATGGGGTTGGTGCTGCGATCAAAAAGCGGCATGCGTATGCGCGATTCAATCTTTTTGATCTTGTTGCTCAATGCGGGCTGCGTAATAAACAGCCGCTGCGCCGCTCTTGAAAAGCTGAGCGCCTGATAAACGGCATATACATATTCCATGTCTCGCAGCATATGTCAATTCCTCCGTCAATTGCTGATGCCATTGTACTATTTTTTAACGGTGTTCGCAACGCTGGGGGGTCAGATATTCCAAATTAATCATATTGTTATATTGTTTTTAGAATTTTACAGCGTAATTGCGTTTTGATACAATGTTTTTATAAAAGAAATGCTGGGGTTGGCTGCTCAACGTACTTTATTAAGGCCACCGCGTGTTTGTCCCAAATGTCGTTATTGGAGACGGGGCGTTTTTTGACCGGCGGCGTTATAGCAAGCGCGCCTCTTTATTGCGTCTGCGCCGATCTGGCGCGCATATCATGCCAGAGTGGTTGGTTCAAATTTGTTTAACTCCTCCCCCTATATATCGCACATCTTTACAGACAGGGCGCGGACTTCCGGCATTAGACCGGAATCCGCGCTCTGTCTGTTTAACACATCTAACGCATCATCTGTTTTATTCGATTATGCCGGTTATATTACTGCGGGCCGGTAAAGGTCAGCGTACCGCTGAGGTTCAAGCCGCTGTAATTGGCATCGGTGAAGGTAAACGACTGCTCGGCCGCCGCCGTATTTTGCACATATTCGGCCTGTGTTGCGCCTTCCATCTCGATGGTGATGACACCCACATGGATATTATGCGTTGTGTCGGAGGTCAGCTGCTTAATATAAAAGCTATAAGGCGACCCAACATCGCCAAACGGAACATGGTCAAAAACACAGATACCGCTGCCGTCGACCGTCTTAGCGGTACCGTATTCGGTCAGGCCGTCCTGACTGCAACGGATAAAGGTGCCGGCCGTGATCGGCGTACCGCCCGACGCACCCGTCTCGTTGACGGTCAGTGTCAGCGTGCCGGTGGCCGCAAGCGTAAACGCCTGCCCGCCCGTCGAGGTCGTAGCGGCAAAGGTGGTCGGGTCGAGCGCGCCGTCATAACCGGTGACCGCGGCGACAACGTTATAGTTACCGGCCGGCAGCGAGTCGCTACCGGCGCCGTTGGTAATTGTTACGATATAATCTGCCATAGCTTTAATACCCCTTCGTTAATAGGAAGATTCGGATAATACGCGTCTGTCAGACTAAAGCGGAGCTTGACAAGCTCAGGTGGGCGCTGCGCCATAGCGCAAAACTTAAAAAACTGAAGACTGTGACCATCGGGGGTTAAGGCTACCCATCGAGAAGCGCCCATAGGGCTGATGCCGCCTTTTGTCAGACAGGGAACGACGGTAATCATATACACTCCCTGAGTCGTGACGGAGAATCGCGCTGTGCTGTTGGCGCGGCAGCAGCACTGTGACACGACGGCGTGAGTTTCGTCCAATAGCTGTATGATGAACATCTCCAAACTGCCGCCGACCGCATCACAGACCACACTCAAAGCGGTGCCGGAATCCTTTTGCATAGCGTTTGCTCCTCCTCAAAGAGATCAGTATATCTTATGAAGCAGCACCGCAGTGGGTGAAGCGGACGGCTCTACGGCGCCGTACGAAGGGGTAGCACCGGTTGCCGTTTACCGCTCAGATTTCTTTTTAATACCTTTTTTAAAAGAAAAAACGCTTTTATATGGCAGCGAATCAAACAAAGCCCGGCGGCAGAATGTGTTTTCCTGCCGCCGGGCCGATCCGTGCCACTTTAACGAAGGCGATACCTGTTAAAAACCCGTAAAGCCGCTATTTAATGTCGAGCAGCACGTAGAAGTCGGCATAATGGTTGGAGGATGAGAGATTGAGGCTGGCATTTTGCACCGTCACAGCCAGCCGTGCGCGGTCGTTTTCGGTTGAGAAGGTCGCCTGCTCGGCGGTCAGCGGCGACCGGTCATCGCCGTAGCCGCTGTAGCGCGAAAATATTTCGCCCGTGTCAAAGCGGATCAGCTCGTTGTTGTCGCTGTCGGCCAGACGCAGAACCGGGAAGAGGTCGCCGCTAACCTTGGTCAGCGTATAGCGCCTGCCTTCGCGCTCGATGGTGCAGATCGTCTCGCTGCCCGTCTGCCCTGAGCTGACTGAGGCACGGGCAAGCAGCGCATATCCGCCGATATCGATGGGGGCGTCGGGCGCTATAAACACGCTGATATACTGGTCGCCCTTACCGGGGGTACTATCGTACCGGCTAAAGCCGAATGCGCTTTCAAAATCGGCGTAGTAATCAAATTTCACCGGCAGCCATGAAAGCTTGTCGACAGCGTCCATCCGATACAGATAGTCCATCGACGAAACAATAGTTTCTTTATCGGCTTCGGACAGGTCGGCGGCCGGAATAAGCCGGTCATTTTGCAGCATATCGTTTTGGGTCAGCACCGCTTCAAGGCGCTGGCGCTGGCTTGCTCGGCTGACGGTGAACGCATCGACCGGCGGCATGATGGACACAATTGAAAACACCACAAGCAATGCGGCTGCGATACCGCTCTTTTTCACCGGTCCAATGCTCAAAAGCGCTCCGGCGCAGGCGGCAAAAATGCCGAATAAAATCACAAAATAACGCGAGTGGGTCACACCGGTATCGCGCAGAATAAAGGTGGAGGCCACAAGCTGGAATAGCACGATCGGCACCAGCACCTTCGGGAAAATTTTGCAGAACCAGACTGCTATGCGGTTGGGGAGCCGGGCTGCGAGGAATAGAATTAATATAATCGTGATCGCGTATGAGATGAGCAACGGCTCGAGCAGGTTGTTGCGCCAAAAGTCGCCACCGATGTTTAGGGCGATATAGAGCACGAGGATGACCGTAAAAATCTCAGCCAGCGGAATGATGATATAAGCGATCAATGCCTCAAGAAATTTTGGGCAGTGGGTCGCGCGGGCGATCGCTTCCTCGCGCAAATAGGCGGCGGGGTTGTCGTCGGGCTCGAACCGGCCGGGGTAAACCGGGATCAGCGACAGAAAAAACACCGGGGCGAGCAGCACAAACACCACATTGGCCGTATGCAGATAAGCGTCGGAGCCGATGGGGGCGATCAGCGTGTCAAACGCTGCTATAATCAGGCTGCACCCTATAAAAAAGACCCCCGCGTATAATAACGACTGGAACAACGCTTTAAAGACTGCCATAAAACTTTCGTTAAAGCTGATGCGACTTTTGACAATGGGCGCCAGCATATAAGCGAACATCAGCGCAAACAGGATAACGCCGGTTCGCACATCGTTTTCCGTGCTGTAGGTTGGAGCGGAACGGATCAGCAGATAATAGAGTCCCGCCAGCGCGGCGCCGAACGCTGCCAGCATCAGGCGGGCGGACGGCTTTTTAAAAAACCGCTCGTAAACCGCTTGCAGCACAGCGGATAATACCGCGCCCACGATGCAGGCCCGCCATGGTTTGCCGTAGGTTTTATTAGCGATTAACGCGTAAGTGTTTAGCGCGGTGGCCAGCAGCAAAAAGGCTGTTGTGGCGGGGTAACGCGTGACCGCCGCCGTGAGGCCGATCAGTTTATCAGACAGCTTTGAAAATCTGCTCATATGCATTCTCCTTCAATAGGGTTGGCGGGGTGTGGGCGATCTGTCGGTAGGGTTTATTTTACAGGCGCGGTGTCGTTAAACTAAAGGTGCGCAAAGGCTTGCGGATTTTTGCGGGGCATCTTATGTTTATTTAAACTTTACCATGTCATTTTGCCCGCAGTCAAGCCGATATACACCCGGCAACCCAACCGAGGCGTTCTGTGATTTTTTAAAGATAGCCGCATTTTGGCACAAATAAGATGGGCGGACATAGCGCTTGCATATGCCGTGTCAAGGCATTCGGATTTTCTGTGCCGCAGCCCGATTTTTGCGCGGTTTCGCTTGACGGATGCCGCTGAAAAAGCTAAACTAAGGTGTAATGTCAATGAACACTTGGAGGAAGCGCAATGCTAAACAGCGACAAAACGATGGAAAAGATCGTAGCCCTCGCCAAGGGGCGCGGCTTTGTTTATTCCGGCTCTGAGATTTACGGCGGACTGGCAAACACCTGGGACTACGGCCCGTTGGGCGTTGAGCTTAAAAACAACGTCAAGCGCGCATGGTGGAAAAAGTTTGTGCAGCAATCGCCCTACAACGTCGGGCTCGACTCCGCCATTTTGATGAACCCGCAGGTATGGGTGGCGTCAGGGCATGTGGGCGGCTTTTCTGACCCGCTGATGGATTGCCGCGACTGCAAGACCCGCCACCGCGCCGACAAGCTGATCGAAGATCAGACCGGTACCTCGCCCGAGGGCTGGGAATTTGATCAAATGAAGGCCTTCGTCGTAGAAAAGGGCGTCAAATGCCCCGACTGCGGCAGCACCAATTTTACCGACATCCGCTCTTTTAACCTGATGTTCAAAACGTTTCAGGGTGTGACCGAGGACGCGAAGAATCAGGTCTATCTGCGCCCCGAGACGGCGCAGGGCATCTTTGTCAATTTTGCGAATATCCAGCGTACCACCCGCCGCAAAATGCCGTTTGGCGTCTGTCAGATCGGCAAAAGCTTCAGAAATGAGATCACGCCCGGCAACTTCATCTTCAGAACCCGCGAGTTCGAGCAGATGGAGCTGGAGTTTTTCTGCAAGCCCGGCACCGACCTCGAGTGGTTTGCCTACTGGCGCAAGTTCTGCCACGACTGGCTCTTGAACCTTGGCATGCAGAATCAAAACCTGCGGCTGCGCGACCACGGGCCGGAGGAGCTGTCGTTTTACTCCAAGGCGACCACCGACTTTGAGTTTTTGTTCCCGTTTGGCTGGGGCGAGCTGTGGGGCATTGCCGACCGCACCGACTACGACCTGACCCAGCACCAGAACACCTCTGGCAAGGCGCTTGATTATTTTGATCAAGAGTCTAACGAGCATTATCTGCCCTATGTCATCGAGCCGTCGCTCGGCGCCGACCGCGTTGTGCTGGCGTTTTTGTGCGATGCCTACGACGAAGAGGTCATTGACGCCGAGAAGAACGACACCCGCGTCGTGCTGCGGCTGCACCCCGCGCTGGCGCCCTATAAGGCCTGCGTGCTGCCGCTTTCTAAAAAGCTGTCTGAAAAGGCGCTGGCACTCTTTAATAGCCTGTCGGAAGATTATATGGTCGACTTTGACGACGCCGGATCGATCGGCAAGCGTTATCGCCGTCAGGATGAGATCGGCACGCCGCTGTGCATCACCTACGACTTTGAGTCTGAGACCGACGGCGCGGTGACCATCCGCGACCGCGATACCATGGAGCAGATCCGTCTGCCCATCTCCGAGGTTGCGGCTTATATCAAGGGCAAGCTGGCTTTTTAACTAAACATTTGATTGTCGGGCCGTTTAAAACCGGCCCAATAGCAGGCAAAACAACGGGGGAATCGCGCAAAAAGGGATTGTGTAAGCGTTGGTGGGCGTTTTATCGGCCCGGTGCGAGACATCCCGCTGCCGCGAGCCCTCGTTTTGCGTTTGTGCCGTGCGAAAAGAACGCGCCGCCAACCCGCCTAGAAAGCGCCGCAGAAGCTGTAAGAAATTCTCGGTGTTCCAGATGGCAGATTCAGACCCGCGGCGCCTGTACCCAAGGCCAACAACGCGGCAGGATATGAAATGGCCGTAGGCCGTTCCTGCCTTTGTGCGATAGACGATATATTTAAAAGGGGTGCTGTGATGCAACAAGCTATGATTACCCGCCGTGCGTGGTTGGAGATTAATCTGGACCGCCTGCACGATAATTTGGCGCAGCTGCGGGCGCATCTTGCGCCCGGGTGCGAGATTTCGGCGGTGGTCAAGGCCAATGCCTACGGTCAGGGCGCCGTGCCGATCGCGCGCTATCTTGAGCAGCACGAGGGCATCACCCGGTTTTGCGTGGCCTGCTTCTCAGAGGCGGTTGCGCTGCGCGAGGGGGGCGTCACCGGCGAAATTCTGGTGCTCGCCTATACCGCGCCTGAGTTGACGGGGGGGCTTTTGAAGCACGATCTGACCCAGTCGGTGGCGTCGCTGGAATATGCCAGAGCCATCGACGCGCAGGCGCGGGCGGCGGGTGGCGTCGTCAAAATGCATATTAAGCTCGACACCGGTATGACCCGGACCGGCTTTGACTGCAAAACCCCTGAGGATATCGAACAGGCCGCGGGCGTTTACCGGATGCAAAATCTGACCGCCACCGGCACCTTCAGCCATTTTTCTTCGGCGGATGATGGCAGCGCGGGCGCGGACGACTACTGCCACTTGCAGATCGCGCGCTTTAATGCGGCGGTATCCATGCTCAAGGCGCAGGGCTGTGCGCTTGGCACGCTGCACATGTGCAACACCGGCGGCACTCAAAAATATCCACAGGCGCATTTTGACATGGTACGCTGCGGCGCCGAGCTGTCGGGTTATAACACCGCCGCACATATTCCGCCGTGGGAACTGAAAATGATGACGGCGCTGAAAACCACGGTTATCTCGCTGCGCGATATTGAGACCGAAACGCCGGTCAGCTACAGCCGGACCTTTAAGGCCGAAAAGCCACTTCGGGTCGCGGTGCTCTCAATCGGCTATGCCGACGGTTACCCGCGCAGCCTCTCGCGCGTGGGGCGGGTCATCCTGCACGGTAAATGGGCGCGGCAGCTCGGCAACGTTTGCATGGATCAGATGGTTGTCGATGTGACCGATATCCCTGAGGTGCAGCTCGGAGACGCCGCGACCATCATCGGCGAGGATGGCGGCCTAATCCAGACCGCCGACGATCTTGGCGCGCAGAGCGGCTCGTGTATGCATGAGGTGCTGTCACGGCTGGGCGAACGCCTACAACGGCTGTATTACCGCAACGGCGCGCTTGAGACGGTGCTGTGATTGGGCGCGGCTTTGCGCATAATTTTTAGCAGACACGGCCTCAGTTTAAATTGCGCCTCAAGCGGCATTGGGGAACGCCTTGCGGCAGCTAAGCTAAAACAGTCCATCGGGCTGTTTTTAGCCCCTCTCCCGCGCTTTTTTAGGATAAAGCACGTGCGGGACGCGGCCCAGCGCCCTGCAACTTTAAAAAAGATTAACCAAAACAGTTTTCCTAAAATTCTTTTAGAGCTATTCGTTTTTTGATAAGCTGAAATAAAGGGCCGCGGCCATATCCTCTAAATATTTGAGAGGATATGGCCGCAGCCCTTTATTGATCAGAGGTTTAGAAGAATGCTGTTGTTAAACGCTTAAAACGGCAAGATATTACGCGCCCTCGAGCATGATGTTGAGAATTTCGACGTCGGTGCTCTTCATACCCGACTTTGCCATACGGCCGACGCTCTTGATCGTCTCCTCGGCGTCTTTTTTGACGATGCCCTCGCCGGGCTGGAATACCCGCCCGAGCTTGGCAAGCTCAAGCGCGTTGAGCGCCATTTCCACCGCGATCGCAATCTTAGCCGCGCAGGAGGGCTTGGCGCCGTCGCAGACCACACCGCCCGAGGTGGCGATGCTGTTGACAATCGTGTCACAGATGACCTGATAGGGTTCACCGCTCATCCAAGCGATGCCGCAGGCAGCGCCCGTCGCGGCTGAGACCGCGCCGCAATAGGCCGAAAGGCTGCCGATGTATTTTTTCTGATGCACGCTGATCAGATTTGAGACCACCAGCGCACGGATCAGCTTTTCGCGTTCAACCCCCAGCGCCTGCGCATACACGACGACCGGCATCGTAACGGTGATGCCCTGATTGCCCGACCCGGAGTTAATAACGGCGGGCAGCGTGCAGCCGCTCATGCGGGCGTCGCTGCCCGCCGCGGCGGCGGCGCGGGCGCGCACCTGTAGGCTGTCGCCACAGGCGGCGAGCAGCGTCGCGCCCATCTGCACGCCCCACGGGTTGGTCAACCCCTCCCGCGAGAGCGCACTGTTGCAGGCAATTTGGCGTTCAATCGTTTCGGTCACATCCTCAAGCTTGGCTGACTCAGCAAATCTCAGAATACTCTCAATACTCAGCAGGGCCGGGTCACCTGCCGCGTTCTGCGTGGGCTGATCAACCGATGTGGCGGCGGTATCGAGCAACACCTCGCCGTCCTTTTCGATATACGTGATGTTGGTGTGGTAGTCGCGCATCACAACTTCGGCGCTGTGGCCGTTGTCGGTTTCTAAAAGCACGCGAATGTAAAGGTTTTCAACATCCTCAACCAGCCGGCAGGTACAAAAGCCCTGAGCAATCAGCGCTTTGGTTTTTTCAATATCGGCGTCGGTAATATCCTCGAGCACCTCGAGCTGGCGTGCAGCGTCTCCGCCGACCAACCCCAAAACCGCGGCGACGTCCAAGCCCTTTAGGCCGTTGGAATTGGGCACGACAACGCCGTTGACGTTTTTAATAATATTGCCGCTGCAATCAACGGTCATGCGGTTGGGCTCGGCACCCAGAACTGCCTTGGCCTTGGCGGCAGCATAGGCGGCGGCAATCGGCTCGGTGCAGCCGAGCGCCAGCTGAAGATTGTTTTTTAGCACCGACAGGTGATTTGCATAAAGGGCCTGATTCATCGGTTTTTCCTCCTTATACCAGACGGATGGCATTTGCAATGATCGAAATTAAATGGTAATATGGCTCTTAACACAGCTATGCCCTCAAATAAAACGCACGGAAAGGGCGGGAGACATATGAATTTTTTAAATCTGCGTTACTTTGTCATGGTGGCCGAAGAGCTCAATTTTTCTCGGGCGGCGAGACGCCTGTTTATATCACAGCAATCGCTGAGCAACCATATCAAGAAGCTTGAGGAAGAGCACGGCGTGCTTTTGTTCCAGCGCGACCACCACATCACGCTGACCGAGGCGGGGCACAGCCTTTATCGCAACGCAAAAGAAATTCTCGAGATGCAGAACAAGGCCGAAAAAGAGCTGCTTGATATCAAGGATTTCAGACAGGGGAGAATCTCGCTGGGCATTGCGCCCTCGCGCGGGCTTGTGATGCTGCCGCCGCTGCTCACCGAATATCACCGCAAGTTCCCGCAGGTGCGCATCCGGGTCTACGAAGGCGACAATACCCAGATTCAGGAGCAGCTGCTCGGCGGAAAGATTGACCTTGCGATCGGCTTTGAATCGCGCGACGACGCGATTGAATCGGATATCCTGTTTCACGAGCAACAGTACATCGTGGTGCCCAAGACGATTTTTAAAACCTACTTTACGCCCGAGCAGCAGACCCAAATGCTTGAAAGCCAAAAGGTGCCGCTAACGCTGTTTGAGCAATGTCCCTTTGTGGCGGCCAACAGCAGTTCATGGACCGACCAAATTTTTAGAAAAATGCTTGAAAAATACGGCGTTTCGCCCAATGTGATCGTGCGTACCTACAATACGTTTACAATGCTGGCGCTGTGCCGCTCGGGGCTTGGCGTTTCGATCTGTTCCAAAACCTTCTTGTGGGATGACCTCAAAAAAAGCCGCAGGTCGGACCGAGAGCTTTATTGTTTTTTGCCTGACGATGAGCTGGCCGCAAACAAAATTGTTATCAGCACCAAAAAGGGCAACTACCGCACCCGCGCCGTCAAGGAGCTCATCAAGGTTGCCAAGGATATTTTTACAGAATAGCGGCGGCCCCGGCTTAGAGCCGGGCGCGGCCCTCGACAAAATCCTTGGCCTCGCGGATATAGGCCAGCATTGCGTCGTTGAGCGGATAGCGAATTACGCAGCCGGGCGTCAGAATCAGTCCGCGGCCGCCGGTCAACCGGTGGGCCGCGTAGATCTGGTGGCGGATTGCGTTGCGGTTGCAGTTGGTAATGTCGGTGCGGTTTAGGCCGCCCATCAGGCATTTGCCGGTCAACTGTTGGGCCTCGTCGATGGCGGGCAGCGTTTCCCACGCGTGCCAGTTGAAGATATTGACCGGGTAATCGCTCAAAAGCTCGAACATAATGTTGGAACCGTGCGCGTGCATGGTGTTCATCCAGCCATTTTTAGCGGCCTCGAGCACCTGTAAATCGTAGGTTTTGCCATACTCGAGATATAATTCAGGTTCCATAACGTCGTAAGAGCTCATCTGAGAAGCAAAAAAGATGCCGTCGGCCCCAAGGCTGATGGCTTCTTTTGCGACATTAGCGGTCGTTTCAGTAATGACGTCTAGCGCGCGCTTGACCTTGTCGCCGTGGCCCTGTCGGATATGCTCCAAAACCTTTTTGCCGCACAGCTTGTCGGCAATGGTAATGGGTGAAAAAGACGTAAAGACCACCGGCACATGCTCGGCCTTGACCTTGTCGAGCAGCTGTTTTAAGCTATCCAGCTCGCGGGCCAGACTGCCCTCTGAGACCGGGCAGACCGCCAGCTTGTCCCAATCTTCGGGAGACTGCACCGGCGTTGAGACAATTTTGGCTACGCCGCCCTGCGCGATCTCCGAATAGTCGATTTTACAGCCAAAATCTTCGATCGGATACATGCCGTTGTTCATCGTTTTAATAAAATCCAGATCATAAGCCTTGTAGAACTGATAGGTAGCCTCGGCCAGACGGGTGGCGTCCAGATCAATTCCGGGCAGGTGACTCCAGAAAGAGTAGGGCAAACGGTCGGTTTTTTGCAGGTTGGCCGCAGCGTAAATGCGTTCGCGCTTGTTCATTGTGCTTCATCCTTTATCAAACTACTTGGGCAACTTTCTTTATGCAACGTACACGGGTAGTATAAAAAGGATAAAGCACTGCTGTCCAACAGGAATTTAATGAATAATAACAACCGATATATTGTTATGTTGTTCTCGAGACGATGTTGTTACAGCCTTTTGACTGTCGGATGACATTCAAAAAAATGTTTGTAAAATAATTCGTAATATCGTTATAATAAACGCAAAGTCCACCCCAAGCGTTTCTTGGAAAAAATATAACTTTGTGTAAATGGGAGTGCGGAAAATGAAAAAGATGAAAAAGTTCCTTGCAGTAGGCGCAGCTACCGTACTGGCACTGTCACTGGCTGCTTGCGGCAGCTCGAGCTCCAGCAGCGCCCCCGCCAGCTCGACTGGCGACGCGTCGGCCAGCGCTTCGGCCGGTAATACAACCAGTGCAGGTCCCAATGGCTTCCCCAAAGAAACCATCACACTGGTTTGTCCCTTCTCCGCGGGCGGCGGCACCGATCTTGGCGCACGTTATATGGCGACAGCGTTGTCTAAGCAGCTTGGCGTCAGCGTTGTTGTTGAGAACCACACCGGTTCGGGCGGCTGGATCGCTTGGACCGACCTGATCACCGGCGATTATGATGACGGCTACACCATCGGCCTGATCAACCACAATTACGCCATGGGCGCGATTGACCCCGACAATCCCCGCCAGTATACGCTCGACGACGTTCAGGTTATCACCAATCAGGTACTCGATTATAATATTATGGCCATCCGCGCCGATGAGAAGCGCTACACCGACCTTGAGAGCTTTATCACGTATGCCAAGAGCAACCCCGTGCTTATTGCCTCTAACTCGGTAGGTATTACCGACGGCGACTCGACCACGGCTGAGTGGTTCAACAGAACCTTTGGCGCCCAGATCACCACGGTGCCGGTGAGCGGTTCTTCCGACGCGCGCAGCATGTTCTTAGCCGGCGATACCGACGTGTTCTTCGCTTCGGTCTCGGACGCGCAGAGCTATTATAAGAGCGGTGAGATGAAGGTGCTTTGCGTCTTCTCCGACACGCGTACCGACTTTATGCCAGACATCCCCACTATTGAGGAAGCATCGGGCAAGGCGTACCACGCTTTTGCGGCACGCGGCTATTTCTACCCCAAGAGTGTTTCTCCTGAGATTGTCGCCTTTATGAACGACGCGATGCAAAAGGCCATGCAGGAGCCGTCCTATGTCACCGACATGGCGACGCTTGGCTTGCAGCTGGACAACACCTCCGGCGCGGAATATAAAGAGCTGCTTCAGAGTCAGGTCGAGGCCCGGCAAGAAGTCTGGGGCAATTAACCTGTCCGAAAAATGTCTGCCTGTCACATCAAGCTGGCGGGCAGACATTTTAAGATTCGTACGATAAAACCTGGTGCGCTTTTTAAGGAGCAAAATTTATTATGAACAAACGGTTGCATCGCGACGTCTGGGTGGGCAGCGTGCTGCTTGCCTTCTGTCTTCTGGTTTCTTATTTTTCGGTTCATATCTCGGGTCAGGCCGCTTATGTGCCCACGGCGCTGTCGCTGCTGATGGCGCTTTGCGCGGCCACAGTTATTTTCAACGGACTGCGCAAGACAAAGCCCCTTGGCGAATCCTTTAAGTATGCCATGACCATCCGCGAGGGCAAAAACGCCTTTATTTTCATGGGATTTATTTTTTTATACTATGCCGGCTTTAAGCTGCTGGGCTATTGGGTCACAACCCCGATCTTTTTGGTGCTGACCCAGAAGTATCTCAAGGTGAAGTCATGGAAGCTTAATATTCTGATTACGGTATCTTACATGATCATTACATTTGTTATATTTGTCGTCGTCTTAAAGCTGCCCATCTATAAGATCGGTATCTTCGGCAAATATTTCAGAATGGTGTAAAGGAGGCATTTATTTAGTATGTTAGTTCATCTTTCAAGCGCATTTGCCACCTTTACCTCGATCGAGGTGCTCATTGCCTTAGCCATTGGCGTTATCGCGGGCATGATTATCGGTATTATTCCGGGCTTAGGACCCTCGGTCGGCATTGCGCTTCTCATTCCGATCACCTTTTCGATGAGCGCCGAAGCGGCGCTGATCATGATGACGTCGATGTATACAACCGGCGTTTACGGCGGGTCGATCACCGCTGTGCTCTGCCACACGCCGGGTACGGCTGCCTCCGCGGCCACTGCTGCCGACGGCTACGCACTGACCAAGAAAAACCGCGGCATGGAGGCCATCAGCATCGTGACAGTCGCGTCGGTGGTCGGCGGCGTCTTTGGCGCCATCTGCCTGATTCTGTTTGCACCGGCGCTGGGCCGCTTGAGCCAAATGTTTTCGACGCTGGAATATTTTCTCGTGGCCTGTTTCGGCCTGCTCGTTGTTTCGGGCCTGACCGGCGAGAACCGCGCGAAGGGCATCTTCTCGGCGCTGTTTGGCCTTTTGTTGGGCTGTGTCGGCATGGACTCGATCACAGGTGTGTCGCGCTTTACCTTTGGACGGCTCTGGCTTGAGGACGGCCTTGATTCCACACCCATTCTGATCGGTCTGTTCTCGATCACGCAGGTGCTTATTCTTGTTGACAATCTGCTTAGCGGACGCGGCTCCACCATTGTCGCTGACCCGGTCGCAGGCTTAAAGGGCAAGCGATGGGAAAAGGGCCACACTAAAAAGCTCGCGCCCACCATGTTCAACAGCTCGATTATCGGCGCTTTTATCGGCTTTATCCCCGCTGCCGGCGCATCCATTGCGGCGTGGATCAGCTACAGCACCGCCAGACGGTTTTCCCGCCATCCTGAGGAGTTTGGCGATGGTTCAATTGAGGGCATTGCCGCTTCCGAGGCGGCCAACAACGCGGCCTGCGGCGGTGCCATGATCCCGCTGTTCACAATGGGCATTCCGGGCAGCCCCGTTACCGCCATTTTGTACGGCGCGCTTTTGATGCACGGCCTACAGCCCGGCAGCGACCTGTTCATCGGCAAGCAAGCATCCACTACCTACGCCATCTTCCTTGGGTTCCTGCTCGCCAACGTGCTTATGGGCATTATCGGCCTCTCAATGGCCAAGCAATTAGCCAAGATCTGCCTTGTACCCAACTCGGTGCTTGTGCCCATTATTGTCGCGCTGGCCGTCATTGGCACCTTTGCGCTGAGCAATAATATGTACGAGGTCATTATCATGCTGGTGTTCGGTCTGATTGGCTATCTGATGAAGATTTACGGCTTTGAACCGGCTCCGCTGGTATTGGGTGTGGTTCTGGCCGATATTCTCGAAGCCAACTACCGCCGCACGCTGCTGATTGCCGGCACCAAGGGCGGCATGTTCAATTACTTTATGCAGCGCCCCATTGCCATTATCATTGTCGCGATCATCCTGCTGTTTGCATTGGCGCCGGTTGTTATGAAGCTGATGAAAAAGCGGCAGACCGCTTAAAAATCGGCAGCGACGATAACACAACATATGCTTCCTATCTCCTATTCAAAAACGCAGCCCTCCGCCAGAACATCTGGCGGAGGGCTGCGTTTATTTTGCCGCAATTTATTTTGCGCTCATCCTGGCAGGGAAGGGCGCTGCTTTGATTGGCGGTTACTTGTGGGTCGCTGTGAACAAGCCTATTTTCTGAGAGATAAAATCTCATCAAGCAGCCGGTGGGCCGCTTCGTCCTTGGTCATCATCGACAATTCCATTTCGTTTTGCGGCGTGATCAGCGTCAGCAAATTGGTATCGCCGCCAAAGCCCGCGCCCGACTGCTTGAGATTGTTTGCCGCAATCATGTCTAAGTTTTTGTTTTGCAGCTTCTTGCGGGAGTTTTCAATCATATCCTGTGTCTCCATTGAAAACCCGCACAAGAATTGTCCCGGCGCTTTATGCTGGCCCAGATATTTTAAGATATCGGGCGTCCGCTCAAGCGCCAGCGTCAGGTCGTTGTCCTTCTTTTTGATCTTTTCGTCCGTATAAGCAGCGGGGCGATAATCGGCGACCGCCGCCGCCTTAATGATGATATCCATCTCACCGCTGCGCGCCGTGACCGCATTAAACATCTCTTGGGCGCTGAAAATATCGACCGTTTCGACATAGGCGGGCGGTTGCAGCTCGGTCTTTCCGCTGACCAGCGTCACGGCGGCGCCGCGCATGCTGGCCGCGCGGGCGATAGCATAGCCCATCTTACCGGTCGAATGGTTGGTGATAAACCGCACCGGGTCGAGCGCCTCCCGCGTCGCGCCCGCTGTGACCAACACCCGCAGCCCGATCATATCCTTGGTGTGCGCGGCGCTGTGCAGAACACTTTCGAGCATCTGCTCGGGCTCAGGGCATTTGCCCGCTCCGATATCGCCGCAGGCCAGACGGCCAAAACCGGTCTCCAACACCGTCCAGCCGTAGCGCGCCAGCGTTTTGAGGTTGTCCTGCGTCACGGAATTCTCAAACATGGCGGTGTTCATGGCGGGCGCAATAATTTTGGGGCAACGGCAGGCCAGCACCGTGGTCGTCAGCATATCGTCGGCCAGACCGTGCGCCAGCCTGGCGATGACGTTGGCGGTGGCGGGGGCCACGATGCAAACATCGGCCCTTTTTGCCAGCGACACATGCTCGACGTTATAGACAAAGCTGCGGTCAAAGGTGTCGACGACGCAGCGGTTGTTGGTCAGCGTTTCAAAGGTGACGGGCGAAATAAACTGTGTGGCGTTTTGGGTCATCAGCACATGCACATCGGCCCGCTGTTTGACGAGCAGCGAGGCCAAAGCCGCCGCCTTATAAGCGGCAATACTGCCTGAAACGCCGAGCAAAACCGTTTTGTTTTTAAGCATAGGATAACCTGCCTCCCATTTTGCGGCTTTTAAAAAATATTGTGTTTGTGTATTTTAAGCGTTATAATAATCAATGACCGGCCGCTTGGCAGCCTGATTTTTTTCATTTTATCATCGGATATCCCATTTGGCAAGGCGTTTTAAAAAACGCCGCCGCGCCGAAGGGTAAATCCGTCCTGATGTTTGATTGAATAGGCTGTGCAGCCCCGGTGAATAATTGCGCTGTATCCCGTAAACGGCGAACAGCAGCAGGAGGAATTGAATATGCACAAGACTCGTACAAACCGCGGCCCCGACCTTCGCCACCTGACGCTTTTGGCGCTTTTTGCTGCCATTATCGTTGTGATGGCCAACGTGCCCTTTTTGGGGTATATCCCACTCGGCTTCATGAACGCGACGACGATACACATTCCGGTTATTATCGGGGCATGCTTGCTTGGCCCCAAATCCGGTGCGTTTTTGGGCGGCGTGTTCGGGCTGACCAGTCTGATCAATAACACGCTCAGGCCGCTGGTTACTTCGTTTGTCTTCACGCCGTTTTACAGTCTTGACCCCCGTTTTTCGGGCGGGCTGCGCAGCCTTGTGATCTGCTTTGTTCCGAGAATGCTAATCGGAATAGTGGCCGGGCTGCTTTTTAAATGGCTCAAAGACCGCACCGGGCCGCTTTTAGCGTGTGGTGCCGCGGGCTTTCTGGGATCGCTGACCAATACCGTTTTTGTTATGGGCGGCATCTATCTGCTCTACGGCGCAAGCTATGCCGAGGCGAAAAACCTCGGGTTTGAGGCGCTCTTGGGCGTGATTATGGGCGTTGTCGGCGTCAACGGCGTACCGGAGGCGATTTTGGCCGCCTTTTTAACCGCCGTCATCTGCCCGCCGCTCTATAAGACGCTGTATAGCCGCAAACTGGGGAAGGAGTAATTTCGCCGCATGATTATCGCCATTGATATCGGGAACACCAACGTCGTCATCGGCGGCATGCGGGATGAAAGCGTGCTTTTTACCGCGCGGCTGCGCACCGATCCTGACAAAACCGATTATGAATATGCCGCGCTCTTAATTGAGCTTTTTGCGCTGCACAAGGTCGACCTTGCCGATATTGAGGGCGCGATTATTTCGTCAGTGGTTCCGCCGCTGAGCGCCGCCATGCAAAGCGCGGTTGAAAAAACCACCGCGAAGCGTCCGCTGCTGGTTGGCGCGGGGGTTAAAACCGGCCTGAACATCCTGACCGACAACCCCGCCCGGGTAGGCAGCGACCTGATTGTAGGATCGGTCGCGGCGCTGGCCCGCTATCCGAAGCCGATTCTGCTCTTTGACCTCGGTACCGCCACGACGCTGGTGGTGCTGGATCAAGCGGGGGACTATATCGGCTACATGATCATCCCGGGGCTGCGCAGCTCGGTGCAGGCGCTGGCGACCGGCACCTCGCAGCTGCCGCATATCAGCCTTGAGCCCCCCGAGATGCTGTTGGGTAAAAACACCGTCGACGCGATGCGCACCGGCGCTATTCATGGCAACGCCGCGATGATCGACGGGTTGATCGACCGGGTGGAGCGACAGATCCTCGGCGGTCCGGCCACCGTGGTGGCAACCGGTGGGCTGACGCGCTGTGTCGTCCCGCTTTGCCAGCATGAGATTATCTGTGATGATGATCTGATTTTGCGGGGGCTGGCTTTACTTTATCAAAAGAATATGCCAAGACCCAAAGAAAAGCAATGCTAACAAAACAGCGGATGGCGCAGGCCATCCGCTGTTTTTACAGGTTGCTCCAATACAGCCATAGGTGCAGCAGGCTCACGAGGCTATAGGCCGCGATCAGAAATTCGAGCGCACCCGCCGCAAGTCGGAGATGTCGGGCATCGACAATTTTTAATCGCTGGTCGAGATAAGCCATCAACATTGCGGGCAGCAGCAGCTTTAGCAGCAGCGTGGCCCAGTCGCTTTGCAGCGCCAGCGCCATAACCGGGTTGATCTCACGGAACTTGCCGGTCTCAAGCAGAAACTTTGTTATGATCATATCCAAGACATTCAGGGCATATAGCAACAGCATGCGCAGTCTCACGCCGCTGCTGGTGCAGCGCTGCATAAAAGGGGGCATTCGTTTATCCTCCTAGATATTTTTAATAGCATTTCCAGGTAAAAATTTAATATTCCTTGCTAAACACGATGCTCTGTGAGAAAATAGAGTTATCAGACATAAGAAGTGAAATAAAAGGAGTCTTATTATTGTCGCGATTTACGATGGCGCTGCTTTGCGCCGTACTGATACTGTTTGGGGGCTGCGGGAGAAAAGCTGCCGATCTCATCCCCGACCGGCACCCTTCTTCAGAGATTTCGCAGTCCTCCCAACCGCCTGAGAGCCTGCCCGCCGTCTCGTCATCCGAGCCGGAGGCATCGCTCCCCACATCCGAGCCGGCTGCCGAGCCGGACGATTGGCGGCTGGTGCTGGTCAATTTTGAGCACCCCGTCCCCGAGGATTGGTCGGTCGACCTGACCATGACCCGATACGGCTACGAGGTGGACACGCGCATCACCGGAGCGGTCGACGAGTTGATCACAGCCGCCGCAAACGACGGCGTTTCGCTGATTATCTGCTATGGTTACCGCACGCTTGAGCAATCGCGGCAGTTGTTTGAGAAGCAGATTAACAAGCAGCTGTCGTTGGGTCTGTCCCAAGAGCAGGCCGTCATTGAGGCGAGGCGCTGGGTGGCACCGCCCGGCACCAGCGAGCACCACACCGGCCTCGCGCTGGATATTGTCACGCCGTCGCATCAGGTGCTAAACCACGCTTTTGCCGACACCGACGCGGGCCGTTGGATGGCGGACCACGGGTGGGAATATGGCTTTGTCGTACGCTTCCCCAAGGACAAGCAGGATATCACCGGCATTACCTACGAGCCGTGGCACCTGCGTTATGTCGGCAAGGAACATGCCGCCGCCATGCATCAAAACAACGAGTGTCTCGAGGAATATGTTGCGCGTTTATATGGCAATTAAACCCGGGTTAGCTCGCGATACCGATCACCGGGGATATGACGGGCGAACGCCGCCGGGTGGCCATCGCAGAACGCCGTTGATAAAAAGCGCTTATGCCGTGCCGGTGATGAATATTCTCACCTTAAATTCAAACAATCAGGATGACCGCCACTGAAAGGGCAGTCAGCGGCATCCGTTGTATCTAGGAGGATGCCTGTGACGCCGGAACACTTGATTGAGTGGATTCTGCCCCCCATCATCGGATTTTTAGAGCTTTTTGGTATATTTATTATCGCTGTCGGCGCGTTGAAGGCCTTTTATTATTATCTGCACCATATCGTGCGAAAAAACCGCTTTAATTTCCAGTTTATGCTGTTGCAGGATATGGCGACGGGTTTGGAATTTAAGATGGCGGCGGAGATTCTTAAAACGGTGCTGATTCGCAGTCTGGACGAGCTTATTATTTTAGGCGCCGTCATATTGCTGCGCGGTCTGATGGCTTTCATGATTCATTTTGAAATGCGGGCGGAGCGCGATGCCCGCCATCCGCCCGTCTCAGAGCAGGACGAGCATTGAGCGGGCGTTCTGTGGGGGCGGCTTCTTAGTTTTCAACCTTTGTGTGTGCGGCGTCGCTTTAATAGGCGGCGCCTGTTTTTATCGCAGATTCGGTTGTCGAATGATTATGCTATTTTTTGAGCCGTAAAAACCCAATTCCATTTTCTTCTTTCGGTTTTGAAAACGATTTATGTATAATCTACAAATTTTATATTTTTAAGCTATTTAATATGCGTATTATTTATCTTGAATTGCCAACGCGGGGGTGCTATACTTGAAAACGCTACAGGATATATTGCAATTGGGTTTCAATATGTGATATATCATTTGTCGATATATGACTTTGCAGTCACCCCGAGCCTTAATACGGCAAAGCAGCACAGATTAACTTGAAAGGTGATTTTATGGAATCCTATCGCTTTATTTTTGATGTTGCCATCATTCTATTGGTAACAAAGTCCTTTTCGATTCTCACAAAAAAAGTGGATATGCCGCAGGTGGTGGGAGCGCTTTTGGCCGGCTTGTTACTCGGACCCAGCCTGATGGGGCTTGTAAAGCCCTCTGAGTTTATGAATCAGGTTTCGGAGCTTGGTGTTATTGTTCTGATGTTCGGGGCCGGTCTGCAGACCGATATCAAAGAGCTGCGCCGTTCCGGTAAGGCCGCCTTTTTTATTGCGCTTTGCGGCGTGCTGATTCCTTTGGCGGGCGGTTATTTTCTGGCAACCTTCTATAACCGCGGTCACGAGGTCTTTCTTGAAAACCTTTTTGTGGGCACCGTGCTGACCGCAACGTCGGTTTCAATCACGGTTGAAACACTCAAGGAGCTTGGCAAGCTTTCGACAAATTCCGGTAACGCCATCCTTGGCGCGGCGCTCATCGATGATATCATTGGTTTGGTGCTGCTGACAATGGTTACCGGCGCCGCCGACGCATCGGTCAGCATTATTACCGTTATCCTTAAAATTGTTGCGTTCTTCGGCATCAGCATGCTGGTGGGCGGCTTTTTGCACCGTCTTATTGAAAAATGGATGGAGTCGGCCTCGTGGGACCGTAAGCGCTTTGCGATTATTTCGCTGGCCTTTTGCTTCTTCTATGCCTATATCGCCGAGGCGGTCTTCGGTGTGGCCAATATTACCGGCGCGTTCATTGCGGGTCTGATCATTTCAAACACGATCCGTGCGACCTATGTTTCGTCCCGTTGCGAGATATTGTCCTATATGCTGCTTTCACCGATCTTTTTTGCCGGCATCGGTTTAAAAGTGACGCTGGATGCGCTGAATATCAATACCATCATACTGTCGATTGCGATTCTTCTCATTGCAATTGTCACGAAGGTTGTGGGTTGCGGCGTCGGCGCCAAGCTGTGCGGCTATACAAAGGATGAATCGGTTCGCATCGGCGTCGGCATGATCTCACGCGGCGAGGTGGCGTTGATCGTTGCTAATAAGGGCATTGCCACCGGCTTAATGAATACGATCTTTCTTGTCCCGCTTGTGCTGATGGTGGTGGGTACCACCGTTGTAACGCCGATATTGCTGCGGATGGTCTATCCTAAGAGCAAGGCCGGCTCGTACGACGATCTGGTGCACAGCGATCTGGTTGAAAACTACAGCGAGGTTCGAGATTTCGATTTGGCTTCTGAGACGATGCTGGATATACACCGTGAATTAAAGGGCAACGATCCGAAGAAGAACCGATAGGGCTTAAAGCATGTGAACGCCTTGATGATATTTTATACGCAACGCCTTCTGTGCCGATGCTTGAATAACCTTGGGGCAGAAGGGTGGATTTAAACAGTTAAAAGCCCTGCAAAATGATGCAGGGCTTTTTGCATTGCTTTTACAATCTCAGCCGATCAGCCTATGCGTACGATTTTGATCATTTAGAAAACAGCTTTTGCCACCAACTTTTGGGGGCCTCGGGCTCCGGCTCGGGTAGGTCTATAGCGAAGGACGGCTTTGGCGTCTCAAATGCGTCAGGGAAGGCCTGCTTCATCAGATCCTCGAGCGCGAAAAACATCCGGGGCGACTGCCGCTCAAAGGCCCGTGCGTCGAAGGTGAAGATGCGCTCATAGGTCACCGCCGAGGTTTTCTTATAATAATCGCTGCTTTGCAGCGCCGCCAGCGCGATCGACTCATCGCAGAAAATATAGTTGGGGTTTAACTCCGGCTCGGCCTCTAGCGGATAGTTCCATCCGGTGTGGGCGTCCCCTTGATTGTTAAAGCCCATAGCCGTGAGCAGTTGCCCCTCAAGCGTGTCGCCGGTGGCCATCACAAACGGCAGCTGCCGCAGATAGATGGCCTTGTTCTCTTCGGGCGTCAGCGCCGACGAGACCGCTGTGTTGACATAGTCGAGCGTCACATCCATAAACAGCGAAAGCTGTTCGGCTTTAAAGTCCCCCGCCTTGCCGCCCTCAAACGCCGTGCAAAGCAGGCGGTAGTTTTCTGAGATACCGCTTAAAGTTTCAGCGCGGGTTACCACAACGATCTGAACGCCCGCCGCCTCAAGGCTTTTGGCCGCTTTGGCGGGCAGTGCGGCGGAACAAAACAGCATGTCGGGCTCAAGCGCTAAAATCACCTCGGTGTCGGGCATGAGCGCCGTGCCGCAGGCGGTAAGGTCTTGCGCTGCGTCGGGCGGCTCGCAATAGTCGCTCACACCTACAATCCGCCCACCGTAGCCCAACGTAAACAGCGTGTCGGTCAAAGCGGGCGAGAGGGTGACGACCCGCCTTGGCGCATGGGTAAAGGTAACACTGCCCACCGTGATGGGCCAGCGGTCGTCCTTGCCCTTGGTGGTCGATCCGCAGGCGCAGCATATTATCAGCAACATACACGCCAACAGCGCGCATAAAAATTTTTTCATCCGGGTTCTCCTTGTATGTATAAATAGCGCCCCCTCATTTTAACGCAGCGGCGCGGGGCTTGTCAAATAAAATGCATCCGTTTGCAGGGTGTCATTTTTGGGAGACTTTGCTGCAACAGGTTGATAAATTGACCTGCAGGCGGTATACTTGATAATATTATATTCTGCATTGAAAGCAAGCGAGGTGCCTTGTGATGAACTACCGCATTAAATATGTGCCGGGTGAGCCATGCTTTGACACGCTTGGCGTTATAAAGCTCAACTGTGCGCCCACGGTGCCGGTCAACGACCGCCTTTACGCGCAGGCGCAGCTGGGGCGCAATGACGACAGCCTTTTTATACGCATCCTCTCCTTTGAGACCCGGCCCGCCGCAAATGCCCGCCTGTCAGCCGAGCTTTGCTATGGCGACAAAGTGCTGTCGCTTTGGGTAACGGCCGACGGTCAGGCACAGGCCCATTGCGGCGCGCGGGATCTTACGACCGATTTAACCGCTTATATCACGCGGGGGGAGGATCTTCAGGGGGAATATTGGGCCGGTGTGCTGCTGTTCCCGCTCAAGACGCTGTTTACCGTGCTTGGGGCGGATGGCGGCGCCCTGCCGTTGACGCTGTCGGGCAATATCCTGCGGGAGAATCCCGCCCTTTCGTCTGCCGTTGCGCTTGGCGAAACGGTCGCTTTTACGCTTTCGTAAGACGTTACCGCACGGCAAAACGCCCCGCCGGGCTTGGCGGGGCGTTTTTTGTTTGCCACGTTATTCCTTGTAAGCGACCGCTTCAATTTCAACCAGAGCGGCCTTGGGCAGCGCCGCAACCTCAAAGGCCGCGCGCGCCGGGCAGTCCTGAAGGAAGAACTTCGCATATTCCTGATTCATGGGTACGAAATCTCCGATGTTCTGAAGTAAAACGGTTGTTTTGACCACATCGCCGTAATCCATCCCCGCCTCGTTTAGAATAGCGCCGATATTTTTGAGCGCCTGTGTCGTCTGGGCGGCGATGTCGGCCCCGGCGAATTCACCGGTCGCGGGGTCAATGGGCAACTGCCCTGAAATATAAAGGAAATTACCGGCGCGAACCGCCTGAGAATACGGTCCGATCGCACCCGGAGCGTTCTTGCTTGAAATGATTTGTTTCATGAATTTTCCACCAGCCTTTTATTCTTATCGTAGCATAAATGAGGGCGGCTCGTCAATTTGAGCGCGCTATTTTCTGTGCGGCCTTGGCCGCTTTTCAAATTATGAATGTCAATCCCACAGCGTGGTGATGAACATGGGGGCTTCATCCTGCCCGCGTTCAAACCCGCAGGCCTCATAAAACGCAACCGCCGTGTTATAGGCGATCAGTACAATCCGGAGATAGGTCTGATAATGCTGCTTTGCCATTTCCAACAGCTGTCGGCCGATGCCGTGACGCTGATAGTCGGGGTGCACGAGAAAGTAGTGAATATAAGCCGTCATCACGCCGTCATCCATTGCGCCCAGCAGCCCAACCAGTCTGTCGCCATCCCATGCGGTATATACCGTTTCATAGTTTTTCATCGCGGCACAAAGCTTATCAGGGTAGTGCCCGCTTGACCATTCCAGTGCCAGAAACAGTGCTTCAAGCTGTGCCTTGTCGATATCGCGCGTCGTTTTGTAGCTGATCTGCATGGCCTCATCCTCCTAAAATTGCAGTATCCTTTATTATAGCAGGGCTTCTTTTGAAAAACCAGTCGACGCAGGTCGCCGGACGGCGTTTAAATCCACATGAAGCCAAACTGAGAAATCCTTTAAATGAATTTTTGCTCAGACGCACTTTATGCGGCCTTTTATGCTAGAATAGTAGAAACTACTGATTTAAGAAAGGGGCGCGTTGTATGCTACTGCCCGATTGCACAGATCTGTTTATTAAAACGCTCTCGTTTTGGGAGCAGCTTTCAGAACCCGAAAAGCGTCTTCTTTGCGACAATACCATGCCGGTCAGATACGCGAAGGGCACCGTTGTTCACGGCGGCGGCGAGGACTGTATTGGTGTTATACTGCTAAAAAGCGGACAGCTGCGCACCTATATCTTGTCGGAGGATGGCCGCGACGTCACGCTATACCGCCTGTTTAAGGGCGACGTCTGCGTTTTGTCGGCTTCCTGCGTGCTTGATGCCATCACCTTTGATGTGTTTATCGACGCGGAGGAGGATACCGAGATTCTGCTGATTAATTCCGCCATATTTCACCAGCTTGCCGATCAGAACATCTATGTCAAATGCTTTGGTTATCAATTGGCCACGACCCGCTTCTCAGATGTGATGTGGGCGATGCAGCAGGTGCTGTTTATGAGCGCCGATCAGCGTTTGGCGATTTTTTTAATCGATGAACTTTCGAAAAATGGCGGCGATGAAATAAAACTGACCCACGAACAAATTGCGCGCTATATGGGCAGCGCACGGGAGGTCGTCAGCCGCATGCTTAAATATTTTGCGCAGGAAGGCGTTGTGACCCTCTCAAGAGGCGGGCTTAAGGTCGTTGATAAGGCGAAGCTGCGCCAGCTCGCACAGCGAACCAAGACGGCATAACAAAACAGGGGCGGGCGCGGGAACACGAAGGTTCCCGCGCCCGGTTTTAAATGGGGGCGTAGAAAGCGAATGGATTGCTGTGCCGTGATTCGGGAAAGGTGGCCCAGCGCCAGCGAATCGGTACAGCCTAAGACGGCGTTTAAATGAACAGCGACATGTCTGATTCCTCCGCGTTTGCGAGCATGGCGGCCGCACCTGCCAGCTTGACGCCGTCGATGAGCTCTTCTTTTGTGATGCCCATAACATCCATGCTCATTGAGCAGGCGATCAGCTCAACGCCATTTTGCTGGGCCAGACGGATTAGATCCTCAAGGCTGTCGACATTTTTGTTCTGCATGACACCGCGGATCATCTTAGCCCCCATGCCGCCCATGTTCATTTTTGAAAGGCCGAGTTTTTTGCTGCCGCGTGGCATCATCATGCCGAACATCTTGGATATGAAGTCTTTGCGGACGCTGATTTTTTCAGGTTTGCGCAGAATATTAAGCCCCCAGAACGTAAAGAAAACGCTCACTTGACGGCCCATTGCCGCGGCGGCGTTGGCGATGATAAACGACGCGATGGCCTTGTCAAGATCGCCCGAAAAAACGATGATATTTTTCTTGTTGCTGTTGTGCCCTGTTGCGGCGGCCTGCGGGGCCTCGCCCTTCTGGATTCTGGCGGTGCTGATGCCCTTGCAGCTGTCGACCCGCAAAAGAATGTTGCCGGTTCGACGGCAGAAGCCGTCAAGGTCGCTGGCAAAGGCCGGGTCGCTGGTCGAAATCTCGATGATATCGCCGGTCTTGGCGCAACCAAGCGCGTTGGAGAGTTTGACGATCGGCCCCGGGCAGGACAGGCCGCAGGCGTCGACGAGAATCACATCGCCCGCACAGGACTGCGGCTCGCGGCAGCAGTTGGACTGTGCGCCCGCCGCCAACGGCTGCGGACGCTTGCCATATATGGCATCATAAAGGCGGTAGCCGCCGGCGATCACGGTGGCGTCAAAGCCCTTCTGCGTTAAAATTCTGGCGGCGATATACGCCCGAAGACCGATTTGGCAGGCGATATAAACCGGCTTCTGTTTATCGAGTGTATGCAGGCGTGCGCGTAGCCCACTGAGCGGGATGTTAACAAAGCCCGCGATATGGCCGCCCTCAAACTCCTCGGGCAGGCGGGTATCGAGCAGCGTCACGCTGCCGTCGCGCGGCAGCGCGTCAACGTCGTGCCAATGAATCTGCTTCATCCTGCCGGTGAGGACGTTTTCAATGACAAAGCCCGCCATATTGACCGGGTCCTTGGCTGAGCTGTAGGGCGGCGCGTAGCACAGCTCCAGCTTGCAAAGATCTGTCGCGGTCATCTTGGCGCGGATTGCGGTGGCCAGTACGTCGCAGCGCTTATCGACGCCGTCGTAGCCGACGAGCTGCGCGCCGAGAACGCGCCCTGTCTCTGGCTCAAAGAGCGTTTTAATAGACATATTGGCGGCCCCGGGATAATAGCCCGCGTGGCTGCCCGAATAGGTGAACACCTTGTCGTAGATGAGCCCCAGCCGCTTGGCTGTTTTTTCGTTGATACCGGTTGAAGCGACGGTCATGTCGAATACCTTGAGGATTGAAGACCCCTGCGTGCCCGGGTAGACGCTGGGAATGCCGCAGATATTATCCGCCGCGATACGCCCCTGCTTGTTGGCGGGGCCCGCGAGCGGCACATAGCATTTTTGCCCGGTGACGCTGTCGGCCACCTCAACCGCGTCACCCACGGCATAGACATCGGGGGCCGAGGTTTGCATGTGGGCGTCCACGACAATCGCGCCGCGTGGATTTAACGTGATACCCGCCTCTTTGGCGAGCGCGGTCTCGGGCTTTACGCCGATGGCCATGATAAGCATGTCGGCTTCCACTTGGCCGCGGTCCAACTCGATGTGCAGGCGGCAGCCGTCGTCCCGCATGCCCTTAACGCCGTTGCCAAGCTCAAGCCGAACGCCCTTGCTTTCAATATGGCGGTGTACGTCGGCGGCCATGTCGGGGTCGATCGGCGCGATGACCTGATCGGCCATCTCGACAAGGGTGACGCAAAACCCGGCAGCGTGCAGGTTCTCGGCCATTTCAACGCCGATAAAGCCGCCGCCCATCACAACGGCGCTGCAAGGCTTGTGCTTTTCAATATAGTCCTTTATCCTGTAAGTATCGGGGATGTTGCGCAGCGTGAACACCTTATCGGAATCGCTACCCGGAATCGGCGGGCGCAGCGGTTCGGCCCCCATCGAGAGCACAAGCTTATCGTAGCTTTCTTTATAGCGCGTGCCGGTCTGTAGATTTTGCACCGTCACTGTCTTGTTCGTGGTATCAATGGCAGTCACCTCGTTGAATACCCGAACGTCGATGTTAAATTTGTCGATAAAGTCCTGCGGGGTCTGAACGGTCAGCGCCGATTTCTCTTTAATTTCTCCGCCGATGTAATAAGGCAATCCGCAGTTGGCGAATGAGACATATTCCCCACGCTCAAACATAATAATCTCGGCTTGCTCGTCAAGTCTGCGTAGCCTGGGCGCGGTCGAAGCGCCGCCCGCCACGCCGCCGACAATTAAAACCTTTTGTCCTGTGGTCATTTTTACCGCCGATCTCCTCTCTGACAACATAAACAGCGAGAGAAAAGTTCTTCCTCCCGCTGTTTAGCTTTTATTAAACATTCAGCATATTTAAAATGGTGGCTTTAGGCTTGACGCCGACCGATTGATTGACCACCTTGCCGTTCTTGACGAGAATCAGTGTCGGAATACTCATGACCTGAAACTGGCGTGCCAGCTCGGGCTGCTCGTCGACGTTGATCTTGCAGATCTTGGCTGAATCGGTTTCCTCGGCAATTTCATCCACGACCGGAGAAAGCATTCTGCACGGGCCGCACCAAGTTGCCCAGAAATCAATAAGTACCGGCTTGTCGGACTCGAGCACCTCAGAATTGAAATTTTCTTTTGTTACTTTTAAGACCGCCATGATCATCGCTCCCTTTATCGGTTGTTGTAATGTTTATACTATATCGGTTTTCTTCGTGCTTTTCTGTAACTCAATCACAAAGTAAAATGTTCTTTTAAGGCTGCGGCGTTCGGTCATTTTGGCATTTTGCCTTACAGATTAGCTGGGTCATGGTGCCCATCGGGCAGTAGACGCACCACGAACGCGGTTTATAGGCCAGCATGGTGATAAGCCCCAGCACCGTCGAGGTGAGCATGACGCTGTAAAACCCGAACGCGAACTGTGCCACCCACGACGTTACCGACGCGGTATAGGCCCAATGCCACGGCAGCCGGATGGTCCACAGCAACGTCACCACCTGACGCAGGCTGCCGGCTCCCGCAAAAACCAGCCAAGTGGCGGTCAACATATTCAGGAACATCACCATAAAAAAGGCCAGAAAGCCGTAGCGGAAATAGGGGCTTCGCATCCACACGGGAATATCCCGGTTGCGGGAGAAGCCCAGCTGGTTCCCCAGCAGATCAAAGAGCTGCCCCCGCCCGCAATAGCGGTTGCAGTAGCTTTTGTGCCCGGTGGCAATCGCAATGATCAGCGGAATAAAAAAGCAGAGCAGCCCCACCCACGCGAACAGGATGTTGAAAAAGCCCAGCACGATATAAAGGGCCGACAGCACCCAAAGGTAGTTATACCAGCGCTTTTGTTTTGTCATGCGCGCACCTCGATTCTAATCACCGAGGCCGGGCAGGCACGGGCACATTTACCGCATCCGACACATTTGTTTTCATCCACGACGGCAAAGCTGCCTTTGAAAATCTTGATGGCGTCAAGCGGACAGACGGCGGCGCAGCAGCCGCAGGCGACACAGGCGCTTTGGTCCACGACCGCCTTTCTTTTTGCTTTGTTCACGGGCATGACCTCCTATAATCTATGCCGATATTATAATAGGTGCGAAAGCCGTTTTCCGTAACCCAATCACATAGGCGTTGTCGGGTCAAATGCACATGAAGAGTATATTGCCGTTATCGCTTAATTTGGATTAAAATACCGCGCCGCGCTATAAATTCAAATGCGGTCTTAGACAAGCAACCTGAAGATCGCCATGTCTTGGTGGTCTATTTTGCGCCTGATCGGGTTGTCGTCCTTGGCACGCATAAAAATTCTTGTCAAACCTGCGCCGATTTTTAAGCCGCCCGACGATAACGGCGGTTGATTTGGGTATGATGAGAAATGAAAATTAGAAGCATAGATAAAAGGGGAGTGATAAACAGATGAATCATTTAGAGTTTGAAAAATCGCCTTATTTGCTTCAGCATGCGGCCAACCCTGTCGATTGGTACCCATGGGGCAAGGCGGCCTTTGATAAGGCCAAAGACGAGGATAAGCCGGTCTTTCTCTCGATCGGTTATTCCACCTGCCACTGGTGCCATGTCATGGCGCACGAGTCTTTTGAAGATGGCGAGGTTGCGGCGGTACTCAATCGCGATTTTGTCTGCGTCAAGGTCGACCGCGAGGAGCGCCCCGACGTCGACGCGGTGTATATGGCGGTGTGTCAGGCGTTGACCGGTTCGGGGGGCTGGCCGCTGACCGTGGTCCTCACGCCGGACCAAAAGCCATTTTGGGCCGGCACCTATCTGCCCAAAAGCGCGCAATACGGCAGACCGGGCGTACTGGATCTGCTCGCCGCGGTCACGCGGCAGTGGCATACCGGGCGCGCGGCGCTGCTGGCGTCAAGCGAGCAGATTGTTGAAATGCTGCAAGCGCAGGAACAGGAGGCGTCAATCGGCAGCCCCGATAAAACGCTGCTGGCCCGCGCTTTTGAGCAATTTAAGCGCGGCTATGACGCGCGCTGGGGTGGCTTTGGCTCGGCGCCGAAGTTTCCCACGGCGCATAATCTTTTGTTCCTGCTGCGCTATTCAGCGCTTGAGGGACAGAAGGACGCCCAAGAGATGGCGCTGCATACGCTTGCGCAGATGTACCGCGGCGGTCTTTTTGACCATATCGGCGGCGGATTTTCGCGCTATTCCACCGATGAGAAATGGTTGGTGCCGCATTTTGAAAAGATGCTCTACGATAACGCGCTGTTGGCTTGCGCCTATCTTGAAGCGTACCGGATGACCCAAAAATCTTTCTATAAAACCGTTGTTCTGCGCACGCTCGACTATGTTCTGCGCGAGCTGACCGACCCGCTGGGCGGCTTTTATTGCGGTCAGGATGCCGACAGCGATGGCGTTGAGGGCAAGTATTACGTCTTTACGCCTAAAGAGATTACCGAGGTCTTGGGTGAGGCGGACGGCCAACGCTTTTGCGCGTGGTTTGGCGTCACCGAGCGGGGGAATTTTGAGGGCAAAAATATCTTGAATCTGATTGAGAACCGCCGATTTGAAGAAAACGAGGACTCAGTCATGTGCTTATGCCAAAGACTGTATGATTACCGCCTGACCCGCACCCGACTGCACAAGGACGACAAGGTGTTGACCGCGTGGAACGGCCTGATGATCGCTGCATTGGCCCGCGCCGGGTGGCTGTTAAACGACGCGCGCTATCTTGACGCCGCAGAAAAAGCGCAGCGTTTTATTGCGGCGCAATTAATTGACGACAAGGGTCGGCTGTTGCTGCGCTGGCGGGAGGGCGAGGCCGCGCATGACGGCCAGCTCGACGATTATGCCTTTTATGCGCTGGCACTTTTAACGCTCTATGACGCGACGCTGGACGCGCAGTATTTATCAGCGGCAATTAAGACGGCCGAGCAGATATTGGTGCTGTTTTCAGATGAAGCGGGCGGCGGCTTTTACCGCAGCGCAATAGACGGCGAGCGGCTGATTACCAAGACAAAGGAGTTTTATGACGGCGCGCTGCCCTCGGGCAACTCGGTGGCGGCATTCATCCTGTGCCGTCTGGCCGCGTTGACCGGCGAGACAAAATGGCAGCAGGCCGCCGATGAACAGCTCACGTTTGTCTGTGGTGCTTTAAACGATTATCCCGCAGGCTATTGCGTCGCGCTGCTGGCACTGACTCAGGCGCTTTACCCCACGCAGGAGCTAATTTGCGCCACCGCAGACGAAAACGGTACTGCGGCGCTGTTGGCCTTTCTGCGGGAATATTCTGTTTCGGGCTTAAACGTTCTCGTTAAGACAGCCGGGAATCAGCAGGTGCTGGCGCAGGTCGCCCCCTTTACGGCTGATTATCCGTTGCCGACCGACGGCTGCGCCTATTATCTGTGCCGCAACAGAGCCTGCACCGCGCCGGTGTTTTCGCTCGAGGAACTCAAGGCGCTGCTTTTAGCGCAATAGCGGTTTTATTGTGCATTTTTAAGACCGGCGCTCGGTACGACCTTAAATTGTTGCAAAGCATGAAGACCCCAATTGAACCGATTGCATGCGTAGCTCTTAGCGGGATAATACCGGCTTGCCGTTTACGCGGGCTAAAACTAGTGAAGTAGCCGAGGACGAAAGCTTTTACGGACAATAAAGCCGATTTGTTATCATTTCGCGTTGTTCAATGCGGCAGATTAAAGTGTCCGGGAGCGTTCCCCCCCGGCAGATCAGGGCTTTAAGCATAACAAAAAGCAGGCCGCCTAATATGGCGGCCTGCTTTGGGCATACAGTCAATTTTGCGTCTTGCAACAAGCGGTGGCGCTTTACTGGGCGTGCAATCTCAGGCCCACAAGCACACAGTTCTCAATGTAGGGCAACTTGTTCTCATCCAGATAATTTTTTAGCGTTTCGCTCTCGGCACCGGGCTGGATGACAATGCACTTAAAGGGCTTTTTATTTTCCTGAATCAGCTGCAGCCCCTTGACAGGATTGATGCAAAGGTCGATGATATCGATATCGCCTTCCACATCGTTGATCGAGGCCAGCTCCTTGCCGACCGCCTGCGCGTGGTAGCCCTTTTCCAGAAGGCCTTTTTTGATCTTATAGGCATACTTTTCTTCATTTAGGGTGTCACCGACCACAACAAAATGGCTCTGCTGCATAACTTCTTTTAAATCCATAAATACCACCTCACAAATTCTCGTCCTTGCTTGCCGGGGCGTTTTGGCGCGTATAACTTACCTATTACAATATTAGCAAATAAAGGCCGAAAATGTAAACCCCCTGCGCAATTTTGATCGGTTGTTTAAGTTTATTTTGTTGCTTTATTATTTTTAAAATCCCAGAATTTTGTTCTAAAGAAAAAATATCATTTGTAGGTCGCTTGTGCTATACTGGGTATCAAGGGCGCTTTGATTAGCGCGCTTTTTTATGGGCATAGCCCAAAAGGAGGACTCTCATGGCGCTTGTCCTGAGCATTGTCGGCATCAATATTGTTTATGTTTCGCTCAATACGCTGCGCACTATTATGGTCATTAAGGGACAACGGCTTTTGGCAGCACTGATTTCGGTCGTTGAAGTGGGCATTTATCTGCTGGGATTGACGATCGTTCTGCAAAATTTGACCAGTCCGCTGAATATTATGGCCTACTGCGCCGGATTTGGCGCCGGGGTTTATATCGGCAGCTGCCTTGAACAGCGTCTTGCACTGGGCTATGTCAATGTGCAGGTCATTGTCGACTCCACTGACTGCAATCTGCCCACGCTGCTGCGAGAAGAAGGGTATGGCGTCACCGCATGGCAAGGGCAGGGGCGTGACGGCAGCCGATTGGTGTTGCAGGTGCTCGCCAAGCGCAGTGCTGAGAAGACGTTGATCGCTTTTTTGCAGAGAACCTCGCCGCACGCGTTCATTGTGTCCTACGAGCCCAAGAATTTTGTCGGCGGCTTCTGGACCAAGCATGTCCGCCCCTTTTAACGGATGGTTTAAGCCAACGCCCGGATGTGTATTGACTGCCGGACGGTTGTAGCACAGCACAAGAGAAAAAGCATCGGAGGGTTTGATCTCCGATGCTTTTTTATTGATATAAAAATCACCGGCTTTGACGGTGGAGGCAACCCCTCCGCTTTGGCTTCAAGCAGCGAGCGAAGCGAGTCCGGGCAGGCAAGTGAAAAAGCCTATGAAAGGGTAACAATCAGGGGCGTGTCTTGTTTACAGGCGGCAGGGGGAGCCATGCAAAAGAAAGCAGTTCAATACATTTTTAGATGCATCGGTAACAGACCCTTTAGAATGTCATCAAATCATCAGCTTAGCTGATGGTTATAACCGACGCGCCACACTTTGGCGACGTTTTTTAAAATGCCTATGGACGCTTGGACTTTTTAGCGGGTGCATAGTCCTTCATCTCGGGGATCGCCCCGTTGGCAACCGCCCAAATATAAAAGCTCGCGACTGACCCATAGGGGCTATACCGGCGGCGATATTTCTCAAAGAGCGCCCGGTCAATTTTGCGGTGGTGGTACAGCATCCGCAGGCCGCGCTGAATCGCAAGGTCGCCAAAGCTTAAAATATCGGGCCGCTGCATACAAAAAATCATCAGCATCTCGGCGGTCCATACGCCGATGCCCTTTAGCGCCGACAACGTCGCGATGACTTCGTCGTCACTTTTTTCGGCGAGCGCTTCGATATCGAACGCATCGTCATGCACCTTTTGGGCAAAGTCTTTGATATATTCTGCCTTTTTAAAGGTAATGCCACAGGCTTGCAGAGCCTGCAATTCGGTGGCGTAAACGCTGTTGGGGGTTATCTCTCCGAGCGCTTCGTTCATTCTGCGCCAGACAGTAGCTTGTGCCGCCATTGAAATCTGCTGGCCGACAATATGCCGCACCACAGAGGCAAACAGGTCGCTGTCGGTGTCGCGCTCAAGCGGCCCCAATCTGTCGATTACCGCACCCAAGCGCTTATCTTTCTTTTTTAAATAGGACAATTCCGCTTCTCCGAACAGAAACATGCTGTCATCACATCCCTTTAAAGATATCATACCAGAAAACGGTCAGGTTTTCTTCTCATTTTATGATTTGTAATTGCAATCTTTAAGAATTGATGCGGGAGGCGTCGGCTTACTGATGCCATAGCCTTGCCACCCGTTTAGCATTTAAATGCGTTATCGGCAGCATTAAAGCTGCCGGCAGCCATTATCACAGGCGACCGGCAGCACAAAAACGCAAGCCGACACAACGGCTTTATTTTTATGACATGGTTTCTAAAAAGGGCGGTTAGACATCGTATTCGAGCTTCCTCTTAGCCGCCTCGAGCAGCTGAAAGGGTGTGCTGACTGGTTCAGAAAAACGCACGGCCCCCGAGCGCATTTCTAAAATGAGCGGGTGCTTGCCCGAGGCGCTGGTTAAGTCCAGTTTCTCAAGCCGCTTGAGTACGCGATCAATCACAATAGGGGCCGATTCGAGATCGGTAAAAAGCAGGGTGCCCCACATATACGGTGCGTTATCCAGCATATAAAGTGCGTCCTCCTGACGCAGCGACTGCGCTATTTCCTCGGAAATTTGCCGCACCAACGTCAACAGACCGTTTTGGCCCAGCATCTGCGACAATTCACGTTGGTATCGAAACCGCCAAACGACGACGACCAGACTCATTTGATAGCGGCGTGAGATATTCATATACACGCCGCATTCCCGCTCAAAGCTTCGGATATTTTTAAGCTCGGTCTCAGGGTCGACGCCCGAAAGGCGCATGAGTTGCTCGTGCATCTCATCGTTTAATCTCTCGGCTTGCTGGGTGCGGCTTGAGAACAAATGGACGGCGACGGTCAGGCAGGGGCTAAAGAGCATCCAAAAATAGATATCGGTCGCGACCGGCACACCGCGGGAGGCTGCGTATACAATGACATAGGTTGCGTAACTGAAAATCAGGATGATGTTAAGCACCAGCCCGGCCGGCAGCGAAGAAAAATAGGTGATGATCACAACGGTTAATACCGTCGCCAGAATAATCACATTTTTCTGAAAGCTCTCGGGCGTACCGGATATAAACAAAATGCCAATAAACAAAAGCAGCAGCATGAAGAGAAATGAGAGATCGGCGGTTAAAAAATTTCGGTTTTGTTTCATGTCCGGCGCTCCCTCTTTCGGTATTTGCTGACCAGCATCACTGTGGATATCACGGCGAGCAGCAACACCAGTCCCGACGCGAGCACCAGCAAGCGGATATCGCTGCGGGAGGCCAACTGCTCGGTCAACGATTCGCGTTTGGCGTTATCCGGCTTGAACCTGAAGGGGAAAATATCCGCGCCGTCGGCGACATAGCCGTCTCCATAAAGCTGCCAAAGGTTCTCGGTTAGGCCGATATAGGTGACGCCGCGCAGCATAGCGGCATCGCTGACGCCGGTCACGACCATCAGTGCGCGTTTTTGTTCGCTGTAGGGCGAGTTGAGCAACTGCACCGTGCCGAGCGTCGCGCCGTAGCTGGGGTCGATTGTCATCTTTTCGTTAGGGCGAAGCGTTGTCCCCTGCGGATTAAATTGAAAAAACATCATGCTGTTGATCTGGCGCACGATTGGGTTTTTCTCAAACCGCCCAATCGCGATGACGTTTGATTCTTTCAAGTCGCCAATATCCGACATATAAGCCAACCGCAGCGCGCCGGTGTTGTCCTTTAAAAACTGGCCAAAGGTTAGCATCATCTGCCGCAGCGCCTCAAAATCGGCGTCAGTGGGGGCATCGGGCAACGCGGCCACCACGTTGTTAAAATGGCCGTCTTTTAAAAACGGGCCGGGATATCCCTCAAACAAAAGGTTCTCAAAATCGGCAGGGATTATTTTAAGCATGCTCTCGTTGGTAACATAGGCCCATGGCTGCTGCGCCTGATTCAGCGTGCACCACGCATCCGGCATTTCAAGGTCAAACGCGACACGCACCGAAAAATTGCCGCGCACCTGAAGATCGGCCGGAATGTCGAGCCGGACTGTGTCGCCTTGCGCCTTTTCTTTTTCGAGTTTTTTGCTGCCGATCGGCTGGTCGTTGACATAGACGGTGACCAGCGAACGGTTAAAATCAAGATTCTCGGCGTATCGCATCGAAAGGCTCACCTGACTTGAGGCGGCAAGCACTCGGTTGGCGGGCAGATCAAGATAATACGAAATGCTCTGGCGGAACAGCCCGTCCACATAGCTGCCCGACTCGGTCAGCTGGCGGTATTGCGCGAGCTCAGCCTTGGGCGTCAACATGTTTTCATCCGCCGTTACCCGCCGCCATAACATGCGTGCCTGAGCCATATAAGCCGCATTGCCTAAAAGCACACTGGCGTTGCGCAGTGCGTTGTCGTTGTTCCCGGTGACGAGCAGAACATTGCTGTCTTCATTTTTTAAAAGCGCCATGAGCGCGTCCTCTTGCGCGGCCTGCCGCTGCCCGTCGGTCAACCGCGACTTAAGCGCCGGGGATAGCGCGTCATACCGGCTGATATACAGGCGGTATTTACCCGAAAAGGGCGTTTGCGTGGCCAAGAGGCTTTCAAACCCGATATTTTCATACGCCATCGTTGCCTGACTCGACAGACCTGCCAGCGCCAGCGCGGCGGCGGTCAGCTCAGATTCGGTGGCGTTCTCGCGCACCAGCACAGCGCTTTGACGGTTCTCAAGCGCGTCAATGCTCGAAAACTGCGTATAATAGTCAGCCAGCGTATCGCAGGGCATCGTTGGATAATAACGGATCGAAACGGTCGAGTCGCCAAAAATCTGAAGCCAGTTAGCAAGAGAGACGTCGTCAACGCAGGGCAGACGGTCCTGCGTGCGGATATAAGCCTCAAGGGTCAGCGTGTTTTGTCCCGCTTTGATTTGATCGGCCGGAATCGGTATCGACAGCGTTTGTGTTGCGCCATCTGTGCCGGGCGTCGGGCGGATGGAATAGAACAAAGTGTTATTGAGCGTAAAGGTCAGGCTTGAAACGGCGTCGTCCGCGAGCTGAGACACATTGTAGCGCAGCGTCAGCGTCGCGTCGCGGATATCCCATTCGCCCGCCTGAAAGTACCGGATCGCCTGAGAAAAAAGGCCGGTCAGGCCTTGATCGCTTCCAAACGACTCCTCGTGGAGATAGGGCAGATCAGCCCCAGCCAAGACGCTTGGCGTCTGCGGTGCTGTTGCTGGATCGGACCCGGCGGCGTCTGCCGATAACAGAGCAGCGGATTGACCCCATAAAAGCAGTGATAGTAAGGCGGCGGCCCAGTTTTTCTTTTTTATTTTCAAGTGATGACCTCCGTCACTAAAATCGTTCGGTTTTATACCAGATGGTTTCTTTGCGCAGTACAAGATCCTTTATATATTGTATCAATCCGTACGCCGCAACAATCATCCACATTTTAGCATAGGTAAAATACATCAACGCAATAATCAAGATGTTTGCGGCGTGCATTTCGCCTTTTTCGGTTGTAACGGTCACATAGGTGCCCAGAATGAACATGACGATGGCGAGCACCCATAACAAATTGCTGAAGCCCGCCAGCGTTGTGTGTGCCCAGCCGCTCGCATGCAGCAAAAAGACGCTGTCTGAAATGATCAGCGAGGTTAGCAGTAAAAAATAGATCGACAGAAAATACAGAATGTCAAAGCGCACCTGACCCGCTTTGCGGTCAAAGAGCATCGGCAGGTTTTTGAGCAGCACATAGATATTTCCCTTGACCCAGCGGGTACGCTGTCGGAACCAGACCTTCAGAGTTTGGGGCTCCTGCTCCCAGGTGACCGCCTGCGGCAAAAATTTGATGCGGTAGCCCATCCGGTAAATGCGAAAGCTGATTTCGGTATCCTCGGCGATGGCGCGGATATCCCACCCGCCCATCTGTTCTAAAATACTGCGGCGGATAATAAAGTTTGTGCCGGGTATCGTGCAGAGCTTAAGCAGCTTCCACCGGCCGGCCTGCGCCATCCATTGAAACGAGAGCGTTTCGATGTTGATAAAGCGGGTGAGCAGCGTCGCGTTTTTGTTGCGGGTGCGGAATTTTCCGATGACGGCGCCCAGCGTGCCGTCAGCGCAAATTTCAGACACCAGCAGCCGCAGCGCGTTAGGCTCAGGTGTGTTGTCCGCGTCATAAATGACGATATAATCGCCGGTGCAGTGCGCAAAGCCGGTGTTGAGCGCATTCGACTTGCCTTTGCCGCCGGTGATATTATCGGTATTGACAATTTTGAGCTTGCGCCCGGGGTGTTTCTGCTGAATCTCCGCGAGCAGCAATGCACTGTCATCGGTGGAATTGTCGTTAATGACAATAATCTCATATCGGTTTTGCGGGTAGTTAAACGCAAGCAGCGACAGTACCGTCTGCACAATGACCATGCCCTCGTTGTGCGCCGGAACCATAACCGACACCATCGGAAAATGCTCGGGTACCGGCGGCGTATAGTCCGTCGACTCGAGATAATACAGATAGCCGCCTACAATCAGTAGAACATTGACCAGCAGCAGCGACCAGATGCAGCAGAGGGAGGCCAGCATCAGCACATCGATGGTATTCACAGATTATGATCTCCTGTAAAACATTTGTCGGTAAAGCCTGCGCCCCAGCGCAATCAGAATCAGGAATACGACAACGCTGATTCCCACAAGTATGAGTAAAACGCGGTTTGTGCCTGAGAAAAAACCGTTTAGAGAGGTCGGAATGCCCTCACGGTAAACATAGGCCGTCTCAATGGCCTTTTCTTGGAATTGCGGGGCCTCAAGCTGTGGGAATCTCGTTTTATAGTTTGAAAGCGATAGCCACGCGTCATCCAAACCCTGAACGGTATCGGCGAGCGCCGCTTGGGTTTCAAACAGCGAAAAACGGATCATCGTATTGACCGGCAGGCCGCCGAAATGAAGTCCGGTGTGAGAAATGCTTTGCAGCGTCTCGAGCGAGATTTCAACGCCGGGCTTGTCCAAATTGTAGAGCACAATGCCTTCTTTAGTCAGCGCCGCGTTGGCTCGGGCCAGCTTTTCGGCCAATGGTGTGCGCTCCGTTTCGTATTGGCGCACAATGGGGTCGTGCAGAACGATGCTGCCTCCCTTTGTCTGCACATAGCGCAGCGCCTGCGTAAAGCGCTTAAAGGCGGGATAGTCAAGGTTGTCATAAACCGGCATCACCCGGACGATAAAAGGAATGCCGCTTTGCGCGAAGCGGTCGGCGGTGGTGCGCAGCATCTCAAGGTCTGAAAAGGGGTATATTTCGTCGAGAAGTACATACATGTCGCCGGTTGTGGCCGCGTCGCCAAAATAGTCCCGCAGCAGGCCGCCGAGCATGATATAGCTCAGTCCCTGCTCCTGATACCACGGTGCGTAAGCGACGTTTGCACATATGATCCCAAAAGGAAAGCTTTCCCCGGTACTCAGCAAAATATTACCGTAGGGCCGGCTGTTTTCGGTCTGCCGCGCCAGCGTGGCGGCGTTGATAAACTGATATTGGCTGTGATCGCCCAATTGCAGCGTCGCGCTGAAATTTTTAAGCGCAAGCGTTGTTACACCCTCTATAGGTCCCGCGTCAGGCCCCACGCAGACTGTCGGGATTTTGGCGGCCACGGCATCGCGATACGGCTGGTTGATCGTGGTGACCACAAAGCTGTAACGCTGCGGCAGATCGGAGGTGTAGTCTGCCTCAGACACCGAATGCACCGTTTTGCCATTTGCGCGGATCAGCGCTTCAAGCGCCGCGCGGCCGTTTTGCACGTCGCAGACCAGCAGCACCTCGGCGGAATCTGCTTCGACGGTCTGCGGCGAATCAGCCAGAACACCGAGCGTTAACAGCAGCAATGCCGCCATAAAAAACGCGGCGATGCGGCTATATCGTTTCAAGCGCCTCATCCTTTCTCGTTTAATGCCGCTTTCTGCGCCTGTGCGCGCAGTGCTGTGAGCGCCATGAGATTGTCAAAGGAATAGGCCTGTTGTGTGGCCGCGTCGGCAAAAGCGCCATAAAGCGCGCTTTGTTTGTCGGTAATTTGCAGGGCGCGCAGCTTCTCCATAGCCGCATTCATCAACGCCTGATCACCCTCGGCGTCGCCCAATAGCGCGCAGAGCGCATAGATGGCGGTGGATTCAATCTGGTTGACGGGCGTGCCCTGCGGGGTATATGCCCCGTAAATGGCGCCCTGTGCCAGCGCTGTTTTAACCCAACGCAGCGTGGCCGCAGAACCCTCGCCCACCTCAGAAAGATGCAGCGCGGTCAAAAGCGCCTCGACCATATTGACATGCTCGGTTTCATAGGCTTGAGTCTCAAGATTGTAACGGGTTTGATAAAACGGAAAATCGTCGCCTAAATAGCCCTGCCTTAGAATCTTGCGCATACTTTTTTCAACGTTATTCCAATGTTGGTCAAGCGTACCCAGCAGACGCATTGTTTTAAGGTCTGAGAAGCACAGTGTGCTGACAGGTCCTGCAAAGATGAGCGTTTCGTCATAACAATCGAGCAGCATGCCGTCCTGTACGTTGGTTTGGTACAACCGTTTGGCCCAGCTTTCGCAAAGTGCCTGATACGCGGGATTTGAAAACGCCTGTGCGCCTTCGAGCAACCCCCTGAGAATACGCAGATCGTCAATGGAAGCGTTGATGGCGTAGGGCGAGCCGTCCTCCCGCGCGCGGTAGGACAGCAGTGCGCCGGTATCCAAAGTGCGGGTGATAAAGCCAAGCGTCTGCGAGAAGCCGTGTGCGTTGGCAATCGCCGCGTAGTAGCGCAGCATTAGTCCCTGCGACTCGCCCAGCACCTCGTGCCCTTGGGCCAGCACCCCTTGGGCGGAGCCGCTTAAATAGTTGGTATAAATACCACCCTGTGCGGTGAGCTGTGTTTGAACAAAGCTCAGGCAGGCCTGCTCGGCGGCGTCGGCCGGGGCGGGCACAATGGTGACGCTCTCGTTCGGGGCGTTATCGGGCTGCTGCCCGCAACCCGATAACAACAGCAAGGCTGCTGCCGCCACACCAAGCGCGCGGCAGATCACACGCATACCGCCGCCTCCTTTTTGGCTGTCGCACGTTTTGCGCGGGATACTTTTGCCCGCCAAGGCAGCAAAACGGTGGCGATCACTATAAAATTGGTGAGATCAAATGCGACGTTATAAAGAAAGATATGCTTTGAAAGATCGGCGTCTCCAGCGCCGATAATTGAAACGCCGACCTGTGATATGCCTGCCAGCATCACACAGGCCAATACCAGCGTCCGCCAGCGATCTTTAAAGCTCAGACCCAGCACCGATGTCAACCAGATGACGACAAACCCCACCGTCTTGGGCACGACGCTATTTTTTAGCGTGCTGTGCAGTGTAAAGAACGCGGCTTTTTGCGCAGGCTCGCGCCCGGCGCTTCGTTCAAAATTGCCGATGGCGTCGGGTTGGAGCGTATACGCGTTTTGCGCCGCACGGTTGAGCATCGCGAATAGATCGCCGGGATGGGTCAGATAATGTGCCGCGATCGATATAAAATTATATTTGGGAAAAAAGTCGGTTTTAAGCGCTTCGCCTTCAACATCGACAACGGGATAGCGTTCGTAATAGATTGAGCCGTCGAGCAAGGTGTACTGTGGGTCAATGCCAAAGCGCTCAAGCGCCTCTTCGGGATTTTTTGCCGATATCAGCACGCCGCGCGTCATTGCGTGGTATTGATTGATCTCGACAAACGTCTGCGGAATCAATATGTACATCGCCACGCCGCAAAAGCAGAGCAGCGACGCACATGCGCCGGTGAAGAGTCGGCGTTTTGTTTTGTTCTTGAGCCGGGACGCTGTCTCGCCGTTTTGCTGTGGCAGATATCGCATCATCGGGATGCACAGTAGCCCCAGTAGAATGCCCAGCGGCGCGTTCTGCTGCTTGGCGCAGGTTAACACCACGCTGCTGAGCAGATAACCCGCCAATAACACATAGGGTGGATACCGCCGCTGACGCATCAGCAGCGCGCAGGCCATCGCCGTCAAAAAGCTGACCAAAACCAGCCCTTCGGCATAAAAGGAATTGAAATAAGCGATATATCCAATGTCAAAAAACATAAAAACCGCTATTGCGGCTACAAGATAGCCCCAGCGCTTCTCGAGTTTCCAGGTCGCATAATCGACGAGCAGATACAGTGCGACGAGCGACCACAGGCCGATCAACAGCGCCAGAAAACGCACGTCGAAAAGGGCGTCGTTGCCGGTCAGAAGCCGATCGAGTGCGATTGCCGCATGAATAAACGGCGTCTGTGATGAGATCAGCCCGCTTTCGTACTCATTAAAATAGTGATAAACGCCGTATTGGCTGCTGAAATAGGCCAGATATTGATCTGCGGCGTCGCGGTCAAGCTTATAAAGCCCGTTGCTGTTTATAACGCGGTAAAAGTCCCCGTTATCCGCCATGCCCACGAGCGGCGGCACAAACAGGGTAAAAATCAAAATCAATGCGGCGGCAATCACGGCTATTGCGGCAGGCGACGGCAGCGACAAGGCAAAGCTTTTGCGTTTTGTCCACGGCATACAGGCGTCCCTCTTTTCTAACATAAACTCGCAAGATCAAAATTTAATTTTTGACCTGACGAATGTTATAACGGAGAGATTATAGCATAAGCTTTAATGCATTTAAACAAAATTTATACATTTTTAACTATTCAGGAAACAATTTTATATTAGTTTTTGACTAAAAAATACACTTATTCCGTCAAAAGGAATGATATTTGGAGCTCTGTAATGAAACGATTAAAGCTGATGCTGGTGTTTGGTACCCGCCCCGACGCCATTAAAATGGCGCCGCTGCTTTTTGCCTGTCAAAAGGACCGCCGACTCGAAACGGTGGTCTGTGTCACCGCGCAGCATCGGCAGATCTTGGATAGCGTACTGGCGCAATTTAATATTACGCCCGATTTTGACCTGAATATTATGCAAGAAAATCAAACCCTCACCGATATTACAGCGCGGGTGTTGGTGGGAATGGACGAGGTGATAACACGCGCCAAACCCGATATCCTGCTTGTGCACGGGGATACCACGACCGCCTTGTCGGCGGGATTGAGCGCTTTTTATCATCAAATTCCAATAGGGCATGTCGAGGCTGGGCTGCGCACCGGGAACGCGAACGCCCCCTATCCCGAGGAGATGAACCGGACGCTTTTGGGCGATTTAAGCACGCTGCATTTTGCCCCCACCGAGCAGAACCGCCAAAATTTGCTGCGGCAAAATGTGCGCGGCAGCGTCTGTGTCACCGGCAATACGGCTATTGACGCGCTGCGTTATACCGTGCGCGCCGACTACCGCTTTTCACAGCCGCTGCTTAACCGTCTGGATTACAGCCGGCGCGTCATCCTGCTTACAACCCACCGCCGGGAGAATCTCGGTGATGGAATGGCCGATATTTTCGCCGCCGTGCAGCGTCTGTTAATCGCTTTCCCCGATATTGAGGTGTTGTTCCCGGTACACCCCAACCCCGCCGTGCGCCACGCGGCCAGCACTGCGTTCAAAGACAGCTCCCGCGTGCACCTTTTAGAGCCGCTCAATGTGCTGGATATGCACAATCTGATCAGCCGCTGCTATATGGTCATGACCGACTCGGGCGGCTTGCAGGAGGAAGCGCCCTCGTTGCACAAGCCGGTACTCGTGCTTCGCCGGGAGACTGAGCGCATTGAGGCGGTTCATGCCGGAACGGTGTTGCTGGCCGGCGTCACACAGGAGTCTGTTTTTACCTGTGCCGCTCGGCTTTTAAACGACCGCCAGCTCTACGAGAGGATGATTCGCGCCGTCAATCCGTACGGGGACGGTTATGCCAGCGAAAGGATTATCGATGCGCTGATCTCGGCGTTTTCAGATACTGCCATATTGTCGGGTGGCCCGTCAGATGTTTTAAATCTCAATATATGATCGGGTTGGATAATCAGAGTTTGAATAAGTTGACAACCAGATACGCAGCAAATTTAGGTTTGCCGAGATCTGATTTTTGCAGCCCCGCGTATAACATGGGACTAGGGGGCGTTCTTAATAGTACCAAACTTAGGATAATTTCACCAAAAAGCGAATCACCGCGTCAAAATGCTCGGAATGCATCCGGTATTCCTGTGCTTTTGCCTTTGCACTTATACTTTTCAGCGAATGCTCCGGCGGTTTTGACTTTTAAGAAATCCCCTAACTATGGCCCGAGCCTGTTTGCGCAGACGCTGCTCGGCGGGGGTGAGCGGGCGGTGCGTGGGTTGGGCACGCCCAACCCAACAGAAGACAGGGCGGCGGTGTGGACGACCCTGTCTGTATCACAAAATAAGGTGCCGTAAACCGCGATCAAGCAGTCATTAAAGGCTTCTAAAGACTGCAAAAGTCAAAAAATGCGCGGCCTACAATAGCCGCGCACAAATTATGTTTAATAGGAGCATTCATACAAACGTTACGGGGCCGCGGCATACCGCGGCCCCGTATTGATAACCGATGCAATAAGGCAGAGTAGTTGCCCTATGCTAACAACGAATTATTGTTGCAGCACAGCCACGGCCTGTTGCAGGCGCTTGCACCCCTCAACAATATTCTCGTAGCTGTTGGCAAAGCTCATGCGCAGATAGCCCTCGCCGCCGGGGCCAAACACATCGCCGGGCACCAGCGCGATTTTGGCCTGCTCCAACAGTAATTCAGCCACCTCGGCGGACGGACGATTTAAAGGCTTGATGTTGATAAAAATATAAAAAGCGCCTTTAGGGCAGCGGCAGCTCAGGCCCGGTATGGCGTTGATGGCTGCAACGGCATAGTCACGGCGGCGCTGATATTCGCTGACCATCTCGGCCACCTCGTTTTGCTCGTCGCGCAACGCTACAATTGAGGCCTTCTGCACAAAGGAGGGCGCGCAGGTGGTGTTATGCTGATGAATTTTATTGAGCGCCGCAATATATTCCTCGGGCGCTGCCACATAGCCGATGCGCCAACCGGTCATCGAAAAGGCCTTGGACAGGCCGTTGAGCGTGAAGGTGCGTTCCTTCATGCCGGGCAGCGAGGCGATGCTGATGTGCTTGGCGTCGTCATAGATCAGCCGCTCGTAGACTTCGTCGGCGATGACCATAATATCCTTTTCAACGGCGATCTCGGCTAGCCCGCGCAGTGTCTGTTCCGACAGAACGCCGCCGGTGGGGTTGTTTGGCGTCACCAGCACCAATGCCTTGGTCTTATCGGTAATTTTGCCGCGGACCTCCGCGAGATCGACCTGATAGTCGTTTTCTTCGCGAAGCGCGTAGGTGACCGGCGTCGCACCCAGAAGCCGCGGGACGTTGAGATAGTTCATCCAAACCGGATCGGGGACCAGGATTTCATCCCCCTCATCGAGAATGGTGCACAGCACGTCAAAGACGGCCTCAGAAAGGCCGACCGTCACGAGAACCTCGGCGGCCTTATACGGCACATGATTTTCGCGCGTCAGCTTTTCGGCAACCGCCTCGCGCAGGCCCATATCGCCAAAGTTAGAGGTGTAAAAGACCTCGCCTTTTTTTAGGCTTTCTTCACAAGCGCGCTTGATGTAGTCGGGTGTATCGAAATCGGGACGTCCGATCTCAAAATGAATGACCGGTTCGCCGGCCCGTTCCATCGCCAGCGCCTTTTCATTGACCTTTCGGATGCCCGACGGCGCTAAAAGCGACATACGGGCTGCAATACGGTTCTTCATGGAATGCCTCCTTATAGTTGTTCCGCGCCTGATTGGCGCTCAAATATCTTTTATGTCTTTTTAAATTCTAACATTATCTGTGCCGAAAATAAAATACGGATTTTTATATCTTGATATAACCAATTTAATATGTCGCCATATTACGCCCAAAAACACAAGCGCAAGGGCGTGCGCCCAGCTTTGATGCCGGGGCCACTCCCTTGCGCTTGTGTTATCGATTTTAGGCGTCCGCCACAGCAAAGTACGCTTCGCATGTGGTGGGCTGCCACATTAGTCGTTGGACTCTTTGAGATACTCGTCGGTGACGTCCTGAACCTTATTGTCCTCAACATCGGCGAGCAGAGCGTCATACTTGGACTGCGGATCGTTGTCGTTGCCGGTCCAGCGGCTCAGATCTTCGCCCGCCTTGGCGGCTTCAACCAGTTTCGGGATCTCTTCTTCGCTTTTATCGCTAAAGTAGTACTTGCACGATCCGTCATCGCATACTACCGCGAAATGAAGGCCGCTTGATGCATCGCTGTAAACTTCGTATTTCATAGCTTTTCTCCTTTTGCATTGGTGATTTTTGCGGTGCCTTTATTATAGCATATCTGGAAAAAACAATCCAACGGAAATAATCAAAAATTTATCAATATTTTCAGAAAATTTCTTAATTTTTGCGAAAACGCATATTTTTTGACGCTGCTTCAAAACGATAGATTGTCAAATCTCAAGCTGGCGACGCAATATCTGGCCCAAACATAATTTTACAGACAGCCGACAAACGGCTCTTGTCCACAAATAATAGCTTAAAGCCATAGACATATTAGGCGCTTACGCGTTGATGTTTTCTAAGAATTGCACCCGCAGCCCATCGGGATCGGTCACATAAAAAAAGCGCACATGCGGGTTTGGCCGAATGATTTCGCCGACGACGGGGGTATCGGTGCCCTTAAGGCTGTTGAATTTTTCGGGGACATTCGCCACCTCAAAGCCGATTGAAATCCCGCTGCCGACTGTTGCGGCGGGCTGGTTTTTATAGCAGATAAGTTCCACCTTTGTTTCGCCTGAGCCCAGAAAAACGATTTCGGTGTCGGGACCCGCTTGATAACGCTTATCAATGGGCAGCCCCACAACGTCGGTATAAAAACGTATAGATGCATCCAAATCCTGAACCCTTAGTGTCACATGGCAAAATTTCATAATCGTACCTCCTGTTTTATTATTATTAACGTATAGGACTTGAGAAAACATGGTAATGTCACAGACGACAGGCAGTGAGCGAAGGTATCTACGCGGCTGGAGTACCAGCTATTTTAAATGTACGCTGGGACGCATTTATCGCGCAAGTTCCGATAGTTTTTTGGTGGTGTTGGCATTGCGAATTGTAACGCTGCTGTAAGCCGATGTTGAAACAATCTTGGACCATCTCGTGCGCGAAAAGGTGTCGAGAGGTGCGGACCAGAATATAAGATGCCCATGGCCCGAGACCTGTTCATATTCGGGCTTTGAATGCCCGACCGACTCGATAATCGAATCGGCATTTGCGGGTGCAATAACGAAAATAGCGTTGTGCTTGGAGGCGATGTCCTGATCCCACCAGACAGGCGCGTGGGCGAGCGCGTCATGCAGGTCGTTTGCAGATAAGACGGCAACCGCGATATCCAATTGGAACATATCCATAATAACCTGCCGACAGGTGCGCTGCAGCGCCTCTATGTCTTGCTTTTGGGCGGAGAAGATGACATTTCCGCTGTTGATATAGGTGCTGACTTCATAAAAGCCCGCTTTTTCAAAGGCGGCTTTTAGGCTTGGCATAGATACCTTGTTCTTGCCGCCGACATTTACGCCGCGCAAAAGCGCGATATACTTTTTCATACACACCTCCACCGGGCTTGGATGCTTATTATATTATACATTTTTGGCGAGCGTACGAAAGCGGCAAAAGTTGTTTTGCGCTGACGCGCAGAAACGGCCCCCACCTCCAACTCCCCGCCCCCAGAGGGGCACAGGGGAACGGCGGAGCCGCAGCGGGCATATATGCCGCCCGCTGCGCAGCGTAGCCGTTCGACCGCGAGCGCCCATATAGGCGAGCGGTCAGAGCCCCCAAACCCCCTGAGGGGGCTTAAAGAATACGATTATGGTGATTGTATGCCCCACGTGAGGGTGTTACCTACCCACCCTTGCGTCAGTGGGCGCGCATCCAGACTTGTTACGTGATTATGCGCGCCAATAAAGTTTGTCTGGCCTCTTAGGGCACGACGGCGCTTCCATCGCGCCGCCGTGCAGGCAACGTATCACATATTAAAATGCCCCGCCTATGGCTGGCCGATTACGCCATTCACTTGCGCTCATGGTATACCATGAGCGCGGGCGAATGGTAAATTGCGCATCAAAACGCGGTTGCCGCGTTAAGCGATTTTTGTGGTATAATAGCCGTTCTGCGGCTATTATACCACAAAAGCCAGAGCATCTACGCCATTTCGTCAATTCTTATGGTGGCCAATGTTTATTCTTAAAACACGATATACTCGCTCTCAAAAAATATTCAAAGGCGTTGTCGTTTAGCGCTCCGCAAAGATTATAACGGAGCGATTCCAATTAATGAAGCGTCAGCTGAGCCTCGGTGATGAGTTTCTTATTGCTTTTCAAAAAAGGACTATCAGCAGTACCATTCCGCCCTATGGTTTGTATATTCATCGGGCTGCGGCGTATTCTACCGGATGACTGTATTTTCCTGTAAAATTATGCTATACTCAAGAGCAGAAAATGTCAGATAAGATGAGGCGAAACGCCAGAGCCCTTTGCCCTCTTAATAATACACCAAATTTATATTACCTACAACGGAGGAGCCGTCATGTTGTTTGTCTGCTATCCAAAATGCACCACCTGCCAAAAGGCACGGGCGTTTCTCGACGCCAAGAGCTTGACGTACGACTTTCGCGATATTAAACTGAATAATCCCACCGAAGCGGAGCTGCGGATCTGGCATGCGAAAAGTGGTTTGCCGCTTAAGCGTTTCTTTAATACCAGCGGTTTGCAATATAAGGCGTTGGCGCTCTCGAAAACACTGCCCGCCATGACCGAGGACGAGCAGTTTAAGCTGCTTGCTGCCGACGGGATGTTGGTTAAGCGACCGATTTTGGTGGGGGACGATTTTGTACTGGTCGGCTTTAAGGAGGCCGAATGGGAGGCGAAGCTGTGACCCGGCGTGAACTGATCGACTACTGCCTGACCTACCCTGATGCCTACGAGGATTATCCCTTTGGCGCGTTTGACGGCGCGCCGGATTTCTGGGCGGTCATGCGCCATAAAGGCAACAAAAAAAGCTTTGCCTTTATCTACGAGCGGGCGGGCCTCTGTATCAACCTCAAGTGCGAGCCGCTTTGTGCCGACTTTCTGCGGCGCGCTTACCCCGGGGTCACCCCGGCCTACCACATGAATAAAGTACATTGGAATACCGTCTACCCTAACGCAGTGCCGGAGGATGCCCTGCGCCAGATGATTGACAACAGCCACCAACTGACCCTGCCGAAAGGGAAGCGGAAGTAATATTCTTATAAGTGCAGCCCACAAGATATGAACTGTGATAATAATACGGTGTCGAATGTCGACCGCAGCACCAACGCATTGACGCCGATGGAGCCGATCATCTGGGCGTTTACGGCGAGGCTCGCATTGCCGCAAAGCAGCGCCTCATGTATGTCCATATTTATAAACGAGGATAAACGAGGACGCACATTTAGAAGTTAATGCAACCCTGTTCCTGCGCCCCGATCGGGCGTTTAATCGTGGAAAGCATGATGGACCCCGGCCGATGATATTACATAGCGGTTTGGGGGCTGCATTCAAAGGGTACGTGAAGAAAATACGAAGGGGGTGCGCTGATGACCGAAGTCGTAGCCGCACTGATATGGAACAAGGATAAGTTTATGATTTGCCAGCGGCCGGCGAACAAGGCCCGAGGGCTATTGTGGGAGTTCGTCGGCGGAAAGGTGGAACCGGGCGAAACAAAAGAGCGGGCGCTCATCCGGGAGTGCCAAGAGGAATTGGCTATTATCCTATCAGTGGGTGCCGTGTTCATGGATGTCACACACGAATACCCTGATCTGACCGTCCACTTAACGCTGTTTAACGCTACAATTGCCGAGGGGATACCACAGAAGCTGGAGCATAATGACATCCGCTGGATCACCGCCCGTGAAATTCCGCAGTACAAATTCTGCCCGGCGGATGAAGCAATCTTGAAAAAGCTGCAAGCAACAACTTAGGATTCAAGTGAAAAGGCTTGACAAAAGGTCTACCATAAGCCTTCATAAAGCTTTCATAGGCGAATGGATATCACATCTTTTCAAGATTGCGCCAAGCGGCTGCGCTAAGTGAGTCACGTTAAAAATAAACTGTATCAGTGGTCATGGCCTTGGATTCCAGTTAGAATGTAATTGACCATATTAAGCCACATTATATCTGTGCTATTAAGTATTTTAAAAATAATAACAAACGCGCGTTCCAATTCGTTGGGCGCGCTTTTTGTTATGCCTAAAAGGAGGTGTACCTAAGCGTGGTAAATACCGTGGACAGAACTGCCCGAAAAAGACGCAAATTGCTATCCGAGTTAGGGCGGTATCGTCGCGTTCAATTAAGCGAAGTTTAGTAAATATGACGCCATAAAAATGCGCTTGGGGGCACGTCCCAAGCGAACGAAGGATGCTTTATGTTAACAATGACGGCAGTGACTGATTCGGCGCACGCGTGTTGTTTTCAAGATGTAGCTCGGTTTGGAGGACTTAGCAGGGGATTTCGGGTGTTTTAGGACACCTTTTGAGCCATTTGATGCAGTGGTTATGCAGTCGATGGAGGAATTCAGTCTTTGTCATTTCACCAGCGCAAAATCGTGCGCCTCGGTTAGCCAGCGCATTAGCTCGTCGTCGATTTGACTTGCGTTCGCCACGATTACATGGTGTGTCCAGCGGTTTGGATAGGGCTCCACCGCTATGTGAATGCGCGGGAAATCCAGCCGACGGGGCAGCCCAAATGAGATAATGATAAACACCTCCGGACAACCCTTCATCTTGCGCAGGGAAACAAAGGCGAAGCCGTATCTCTCCCGAAAGGTGATTTGCGTCTTCTTGACCGCCACTGTGACATTTGGAAATGCCGCAAGCATCCTCTCGGCAAGCGCCGCATACAGCGGGAGTGCTTCGGGTCTGTCGTTAAAAAAGAGCATTTCAGCTGATGTCATGAGTGCCTCCTAATTTTTGTACGATACGACTCTGTTTTGTTTACAAGAGCTTTCAAAATTGGAATTTGCAAGATAAAACCATATCTAATTTAGATAGGTATAGTGGCTTGCAATAAATCGAAACGCTTTAAACAGTTAATATATTCAGCGACACAAACATAATTCTTGAGGTCTTGTTCATCCAATCCTCGAAAGGCATAAAGCTCATCCCAGAGCATCGTGCTGCCCTCCGCCATAAAAAAGCCTGTTACGAGATCAATTCCAACAAATATTCTGGAAATCTCGCCACCCCAAATATCTGTACCATCCCTGTTCCCATCGCAGTAAAAAATCTTGCCGTTTTCGATGTTTTCAAGAAAAAATGCTTTCGGTATAGGGTCGGTTCCTTTCGGCAATTTTTCAGCATAATATGAGTTCATTGTGACGTTGCCAATGATCGCATCAAAAGCGCGCGCTTCGTGTATCTCAGTTAATACATATTTATCCTGCAAATATTGGAGTAGTTCCATTCCAGTTTTTCTGTTTGGCCTTAATTTCTCCTTATACATTAGCCATATGGATTTCCATTCTTCAAGCACTTCTCTCGTTGGTTCTTTTGTTATCATGGTTTTCTCCTGCAGTGATGCATAATCATTATTTTCTTTCCCTCAAAACCGGTTAATCAATCAACCTTGTTGAAAACAACCGTTTGCTCTTTCATGGATATTTTGCCGACTTGGTAACCGTAGTCCGCCAACTCTTTTTTATAGTTCAAAAAGGAATGATCAATCGGTATCCCGGCAATGTTCTTGATTTCATCAAAGGTCAATTTAAACGACTGGCTTTGGCTTTTCTGCACGTATTCCCACAATAAATTGTATTTACTCAATGCATACCACCCCTTTTCGGCTATTCATCCTGTTAAGGTTCTTCAAAATTTCATGATAGCGCATCGTGGCCAGTTCGCTTTTTTTACCCTTTTTGCAGAAAGCGAGCCCGGCCAGCTTCGGAACAACACGTTCAACCACAATCTGTCCATCCGCCAATTTGGATTCCAATATTCCCAAGGCTTCGAGAAAGCGCGCATCGTTCTTTGCCCGGTCGTAAAAGGATAAGACATAGAGATACAAGAAAAGATTATAACTGCGGAAAGGGTATTCGACCTGCATGAATAACGTGCCGATCCCATAGTGGCACGGGCCAATCGGTTTTCGGATTGTCCAGTGCTCCAGCAAAAAATCCACAGCTTTGTCGAGCGCCGGTTCTTTGTTGGGATAAGCAGTAAAGCAAAACGCGTTAAGTGCGGTAAGCGTCGGCAGGGGATTGGAATAGGCTGTTTCCGGGCCTCGGCCATAACTGAATTTATTGCAGCGCCAGCCCCCGTCCGTATATTGGCTATCCAAAAGATGCTGCAACGTTTTTTGCAGTCTGGTATCGGAAGCATACCCCATATGACAAAGTACGTTAGCGGCGTTAATTGTCTGACATGGATAAACAGCGCCCTGCGGATACAGCTTGAAGCGCCCATCCTCCTGCCAAGCGCCAAATATCAGTTCGGCAGCTTCTTTCATCAAGGGGTCTGCAGGCGACATTCCCAATTCCAGCAGATACATGACGCTGTCCAAGGTTGAGAATGGGGCGCCTTTTATCAGACGCTTATCAGGGGTTGTCCAAAGATCCGCGCCATTGTCGTGCCGATGGGATAATATCGTTTCGATATCTGATGCATATTGTTTCTCTATACCCATGCTTTCACCCCATAAAGTCCATTAAAAAGAGCTTCGATTTGCCTTTTTGATTTTTCATCCAATATATCATCGGACAGCGCATGGCGGATAAAGCTTTCCGCTTCGGTTGTTTGATGCGCTTTCCTGATGCCACACAACACATTCAGGATATCGAGTAATGTGGGCTTGCGCATCGTCTCTTTCACATCCATAAGGTTAATGGAAATGAGGCTGGAAGCGATTTTATCATTTAAACCCGGTTTCGCGGATGCAATTTTACCTAATGACTGAATACACTGACGGATCGTGAAGGGTTTCTCGTCATTCAAGAGCTGCAGGCATTCCTCAATAGTATCGTCCAACCTATTTTCAGTGTCCCATTTGGCGTTCTCAGCAATCAGCATTAAGCCGATGCTTCTCTGGTAGGAATTATCGCTTCTAAGCTTATCTTGAAGCATATCCCAATACGAATAAACATCATCAAAGAATAGGGCTCTGTTTTGTAAAACGAGAAATGCCTGATACCTGATGTTGTCGTCTTTTAAAGAGAGCCATTCTACCAGTTGAGAAATATCTGCTTTGTTCAGATTTTGCGACGCTTCCTGCAGACCGCTTTTGGGAATAGACATGATATCAACTATTGTAATCATTCTGCAGCGCGCCATCTGATACAACATTTGTGGTTCACATCAAAGCAGGTCTTTTTGTAATTTCTTTTATTATAACAATGCAAAATGGGAACTGTTAAAAATTGATTTCATTTGACACAGGCAAAACGGATGCCCGGCGGGGTCCAGCATAACCTTCCAATCGTCCGAAAATTGTGCGCTTGCGACTGTCGCACCACAATCAACCGCATATTGAACCGCTTCTTCCAAATTATTGACGGCGAAGTCCATATGTGCCATTTGCTGCTGCGCTTCAGGCCTTGTCGGCCACACGGGTGGTTTATATTCAGAATTCCGCTGAAATAGGATGCCGGGGTAGGTCCCCTGATTGGTTCCCGGGGCGCCTACGCAAGCAAAGTCGTCATCGTAAAACGGTATTTCCCATTTGAGCAGCTTCGCATAGAATTCAGCTAATTCATAAGGATTTTCGCAATCTATCGTGAATGCGTACATTTTGATTTTCAACTCATTGCCTGTCATACTTTATACCTCCAACTATTAGCTGTCGCTAAATTTCTGTTTTCTAAATAACGGTTTTGATTTTATTTAGGTCCGCGCTGCACAGCGCGTCGAGATTCTCAAAGATTTTTTCGGGCGGCCAGTTCCACCATTGCAGTTGTAGCAAATATTCTATCAGCTCATCCTCGAATCGTTTTCGGATAATTTTGCAGGGGTTTCCTCCAGCGATATGGTAGGCTGGAATATCTTTTGCAACCATGGAATTTGCTGCGATGATCGCCCCGTCCCCAATGTGAACCCCCGGCATCACGGTCACATTTTGCCCGATCCACACATCGTTGCCCACAACGGTGTCGCCTCTAAAGGGCAGGTCCTCCAGCGAAGGTGTTGATTTCTCCCAGCTGCCGCCCATGATGTTAAAGGGATAGGTGGTAACGCTGCTCATCCGATGGTTTGCGCCATTCATCACAAACTCGATACCCTTGGCGATGGCGCAGAATTTGCCGATAATCAGCTTGTCCCCTAAAAACTCATAATGGTGGGTGACATGGTTTTCAAATTGATCCGGGCCGGTATTGTCATCGTAGTAGGTATACTCGCCCACCGAGATATTGGCACGGGTAATAACATTCTTGATAAAACAAACGCTTTTGATTGCATCATTGGGATAAATTGCGCTTGGGTCAGGGCCGTATCGCATCAAAACACCCCTTTTCGAATTATGTATTTTTTTATAGCGTTGTGCCATATTCAGGACACTGGTAGCGCGGCTTGCCCCGGCTGGCCTTGCCATATTCAATGGCGGATGTGGGGCAGCCGCAGATGCAGGCCATGCAGTGGGTGCACCGAACGCCCCAGACGGGCTTTCCCTCTTCTAAACGAATGTTTCCCAGTGGACAGACAGCATCGCACTTGCCGCAGGATACGCAGGCGTCGGAAACGGTAAAAGGTTTGGCTTTGATAATAAAGCGATAAAAAGCGGCGTTGATCATGCCCGATTTCAGCTTGTCGGTCGCGCGAACCTTAGGCGAGGGGAAAGCCCGTTCATCCCGAATGCAGGCGACGCCGTTTTCTAAAGTCGGTCTGGCAGCAGCGACGATTTTCTGCGCCTCCTCCTGTCCCGGTGCGTCGAATAGGGCAATGTAGTTTTCGGGCATGACCACCTGCAAAACGCCTCTATAGTTAAGCCCTTCTTGCGCACAGAGGGACTTAATCTTTGCCTCGGCATTGCCGATTTCGCTGCCGCAGGTCATGACAAAGTAGGCAGCCCTGCTGCCCGAAAAGCTGCCGCTGCGAATAAAATCCACAAAAACACGCGGTAGCTGCCAGCCGTAGGTGGGTGCCACAAAGATCCAAGGCCTTTCGGAGGTCAGCTTCGCCGCAATGCCGTCACGGATGAATCGAAAGGCGTCTACCGCTTCATCCCCCAAAGCATGGGCAAGCATCTGCGCGCAGTACCGGCTGTTGCCGGTGCCGGTGAAATAGACGATCATATTTCATTCTCCTGTCTGTACTGCTTTTCCTGACAATCGCTGCATACCCCGTCGTGCAGGGAAATGATTCCGCTGCAAGATGGACAGGTGTAACGTGTGCGCTGCCACGCCATGAATGCCTCAAGGCCGTGCTGCCGCACATAGCGGCTGTTCTCGATCAGGCTGACGTCATATCGGGTATTGTAGCTCTTTTCCAGCGATTTGATGCGTTTGCAGGGGTAGTCACGGCATTCATAGCAATATGTAAGACTCTTTGCTTGAACGCACGTCTTAATGATACACTTGCGACAGTGTTCCGGTTGGTTGACGCTTATGAGGCAACCCCCGCAGGGATTCTTGCGACGGCTGTACCGGTAACATACCAGACAGTTCATCCCACAAGGTGCGAACAGGGCAGAGTCAATGATTTGTGGCATTTTCATAGACCCTGTCCCCCTTCTCAAATAATAATTCCCTCGCAATGGTCAATTTCGTGCTGGATGATCTGGGCCGTCCAGCCGGAGAAGGTCTTAATGCGGGTCTGGAAGTCCCCATTTTGATACTGCACCTTGATAGACTTCCAGCGCTTCGTCTTTCGCGTTCCAGTGAGGGACAGGCACCCCTCCTCAGTTTCATATGGCCCCGATTTTTTGACGATGACCGGGTTAAACATGACCATGTAGCTGCCCGCGTTGTCAAAGGCGATGATGCGCTTGTTGACGCCGATCATATTGGCTGCCATGCCCACGCAGCCGTCCTGATGAGTCTCTAGAGTTTCTAACAGATCCTCAGCCACGGAAAGGTCTGCTTGCGTGGCAGGCTCCGCCTTTTGGGCGAGGAACGCGATATCCCGCATAATTTCCCGTATCATAACGCCCTCCTGAGCAGTTCGTTTTCAATCAGTTCCCGTGATAGCGCCATGGCCCGTATAATGCCGTTAAAACGCCGGTATTGCCCCCTATCTGCCTCATATTTTGACCGGGCCTTTTCACATTTTCGGATGACTGAGGCCAACGGCTCCAGCGCGGCAGACAGATCCTCAATGGAATATAGCGACGCGTCGCCCTCGGTTAACAAGACTTCCGAAATTTTCATAGCCTGAATACGGTTTTTTAGAAGCGTATGCTGAGAGGATCCGGCGGCAAACTTGGGTTGCGTTCGCTCACAGCGTATGATGATTGAGGTTACCGACTTTAAAGCGGTTGCCCGTTCCTGTTCCGTCATGTATGTGTTCCTTCCCAGTTTCGCAAAACAGCCAGCTGCTCCGAAGTGTGGAACCAATGCACGCCGTTCTCCATGACGGTCAGCTTGCAGCCGAAGCGGTGGACGAATCCATCCACCGTGGCGCGGTCGGTGAGGTTGTCCTTGCTCGGATAAAGGATTGCCGTGGTTGTATTCCAAGTGGTAACGGGATGCGCCTGTGCATACCGAAGATAGCGCCAGGACAGGGTTTCCCCAAAGTCGGTGGCAATTTCTTGCTCGGTTTGCAGCCGGGCCTCATCCACCCCAGCCCCAAGCATCATATTTCGGATGAGCTTTTCCATATCCAGCACCGGCGAGACAAACAGGGCCTTTTCCAAAGGCTCCCCTGCAAAGGCCTGCATAGAAAACCATGCGCCGATGCTGGTGGCGCGCAGGGCAATATGTCCCCAATGCTGCCGGGCGTGCGTCAGCACTGAGCGCAACTCCGGAACAACATGCCAAGGGTCAAAGCCGGGCTCGCTCTCTTTGCGTTCGCCATGCTTGGGCAGGTCGATGGCAAGCACCTGCCAGCCTTTGGGGCACACAATTTCTGCAAAAGCTTTGCCTTCTTCTTTGCATCCGGATTTGCCGTGGATAAAAAGGTATAACCGATCACTCGGCTCGCCATACAGCACCGCCGGGATGGTATCAATCTTGAATTTTTCTTCTCTCATCTTGAAGACCTCTTTTTTATTTAAAACTTCATGCAAGGGGGCGTAAAATACGACACCCTTTGATGGGGGTGAGCGGGTTCATTCAAGCCCCAAGGAATGTAACGATTCATAACATCCTGCAACAAGTAGCCGCACATTGACGTACAAAAGGAGGTGGTAAATCACCCAACTCTTTTGCGGCTGGAGGGTAAATATCCCAATTCACCTATTATAAGGTCAGTATAACACAGCTTCGGGCAGATAAACAGGGCGGATTTTTGTTGGTTATTTTCCATAGCTATTCCCGACTTCTTTACTATTACAAAATCTCTATTGCCTTTTTCATATCACATGACAATAGAGGCTTGCACAATCTTTTTTGCTTATTTTCATTTATCAGTTTTTCTCGGACGCTAGTTCCCCATTTTTAGATCCTCGCTTGCAACAAGTTCTACTCCATCTGCATTAATGATTTTTATCATAGGTTCATCCAAAGAAGTTTCATCCAGTCCAAAAAGGTATAGGGTGTCATCTAATCGGAAAATATTAGAAAATCTATTGCTATTTATCTTTTCCACCTTTTTGTTGCGAAAGTCATACCGATATAACGCATTACCTGTTGTTCTTCCGTCAATCAATTCGGTTCCAGAGAAGTAAATAAATTTATCTGTCGCAATTAATCCGGTAAAATAGAAATCCCCGTTATTATACTCAACAATTCTTTCGACATCATTTGTAATTGAGCTCATTTTGTAGATATATCCTTTTTCTCCTGTCGTATAAAAATAAAGTGTTCCTTTAAATTCAGACAACCTATCTGGTTCTCCTTCCACATAGATTTCCTGTGTTTCATCTGTTTTAAGATGGTGCTTTATAATACAACCTTTGCCCAATGATACGGAATATAAAATATCATCTAAAATAACCATGTTGTCGCAATCGTACCCTGTAACAAGCGCGTTTGATCCACCTGTTGTAAAATTATATTCGTAAATATTTCTCGGAGCATCATCGTTGAGATAGTACATTTTATCCTCTAAAATCAGCGGAGAAATCGCGGATTCTACAAGAAGATCTATGTTGTTATTGTTTTTGAGATTAACGCGATAAATGTTTCGTACATCTTTTTGGGATTGCGCTATGTCCCATCCACTTAAATAGACGGTATCATCAGTGGCCGTAATGTCTCCGCAGTTCTTTAAATGCATGGTCATAATACTATTCTCGCGCGATTGTTTATCAAAAGCATATAATTTTCTATAGTCGTAAGGATTTGCATAAAAAATGTGAGTGGTGTTTTCCGCTATATATGAATATAACGCTCTATTAGAAAAGTAATTCTCATGATACCCAATAATGCGTGATTGCTGAGTAGAGCCATTACAGGCTGACATCAGAAGTAATACTAAAAAAAGAATGGTTTTATGTGCGATTTTATTTGTTTTCAAATCATCACCCCATATTTTTAAAATGGAAAGGGCAATATGCCCTTTCCATTTAATATATACTATTTTACAAGCTTTACAAGCGTTGCATAGGCATCAGCGTACTCAGGTTTTCCCTGCAGCGCAGGAAGCAGATTAACGGTCAAAATATCTCGTTTTCGTATTTTGGAAAGTAGATATTCCCGTCAACAGGTTCTTTATTGTACGTTATTAGCAAGGTAACCCATTCAAATGAGAAATATGGGCTGGACAGCGATTAACTGTCTAGCCCACAAAACTTTTGTAGCCTTATTTCTTTTCGTTCACCGCAATCCAAATTTCGCAGGTGTAGTCCGGATTCGATACATCGGCCGAGGGGTAGACCTCAAGCTCTACGCCGCTGCCGTACGCGTAATTGCTCTGCGGAAAGAACTCGGTGCAAACCTGCTGATAGGTCTTTTTGAAGGCATCGGGCATTTTGCCTTTGCACTGGAAAACCGCGTAGGTGTATGCGGGAATCTCCACAAGCTCCAGCGCTTCTCCATCGAGCGGCGCGCCGTTATACTCCGCGCCAATGGCGTAGGGGAAACTGGAATCCGCCATCTCTCCGGAGAAGCAGATGCCCAGCACGCCGCCCAGATTGTCAAAGCGGCCATACTTACAAATGTTCTCCATGGTGCCGTCCTTGCCACACGCGTTCCAGAATGCCGAAATATCCTCTGTGGCGGTATCCCCTTGCGGCTTTGTGACCTGCTTTTTCTTGCAGATAATTTTGATCGCGTCTTTTTTCTCGATTCTGTAGTCCATCGTACTGCCTCCCGATAAAATCAATTTTACGGACAGTCTAAAAAAAGATTTGATTGTGCTGCCACGGCGCGCCTCGGTTGGGGTGATTCCGTGAAACCGAAGGAACGCGCGGGAGAAGCTCTCGGGGGTATCGTAGCCGTATTTGAGCGCGATGTCGATGATCTTATCGCCGGTACGCACCAAATCTTCGGCCGCCAGCGTCAGGCGGCGCATGCGGATATAGTCGCCGAGCGAAAATCCACAGAGCATGCTGAACATCCGCTGGAAATGGAAGGCTGACGAATAGGCCTGCTTCGCCACTGCCTCATAGTCGATTCCCTCGGTCAGATGCGCCTCGGTGTAATCAAGCGCGCGCTGTATCCCCGTAATCCAATCCATCTTCAAACCTCCTTCCGTAAAAAGATTCTATCAGAGGTTATCCCACTGCGCTTGACTTTCCATGCGGTGTGATGACAGGGCCCCTTATTGTGCCCTAAGGATTTTCTCCATGGCCTTTCCTTTGGCTAACTCGTCAATCAGCTTGTCCAGATAGCGAATCTCCTGCATCAAAGGCTCCTCGATTTCCTCCACCCTGATGCCGCAGACCGTACCCTTTATGAGCTTTCTATCGGGATTCAGCTCAGGGGCGTTTTGGAAAAACGCGGCGTAGTCGACATCGCTTTCCAGAATGTTTTCCAATGTCGATTGATCATACCCCGTTAGCCAGCGGATGATCTCGTCCACCTCGCTTTGAGTGCGCCCCTTTTTCATAGCCTTATTAACGAGAAGCGGATAAATCTTTGAAAAGCGCATGCCAAATACTTTTCCGTTGTCCATTCTTATAGCTCTCCCACGAAAGTAAAACGTACTTTATTTCATTATAATGGATGTTTCCAGCCAAGTCACCCTTTTGCTGCAGAAGCATGGATTGTATAAAAAGGGGACAGGGACAGGGTACCTACCTGAAAGTTGAGCGCATTTGCTCAAGAAGACCATAAAACGGCTACATGGGCTTTAAGTTTTTATTGAGCCTTTCCACCATTCAGAAAAAGCACTTGGCACGTCCTGCGTCTGTCTTTGCGTCGAGATATGCCCGGGTATAGGTTCTCTGAACGGATGGAGACATCGACATAAAATAGGAGTAGGCGGGCTTAAATCCCTTCAGAATGGCGGCTATGGACGCAATCTGGTCTTCCGTAATTGCCGCTGACTTTGCAGTGTTCCACTGTCCAGTTTGTTTAAATTTTCCATTTATATCCTGATGTGATCGGTCATGATGCCCTGTTGCCCAGCTTTTCGGCCAGCGCTTTGTTTTTCTCCGAGCACTTGCTGTTCTCCCGCCGCTGGGAGAAATATTTTTTATAAGTCTTATCATCAAGGTTCTGCATTTGCCCGTTAATCCAGCAGAAGCCGTGGGCTTCCTCAAGGGCATCACTTACCGTAATCGTTTTGGGGCCGTCCATCTTGCCAAAGAGCAGCCACACACCGCCGTTGGTGAGACAATTTTCCACCAGTCATGCCCCAAATGCCGCCCGATTAGAGAATTTCAACATTGCGTTTATAAGCAGCCCTCCAGAGCAACTGGCATTACTTTTTTGCTGAGAAGAATAGCACTGTGCTTTTTGTGTATGTCTCTACGTCACGAAACCCTGCCGTTTCAAAAATCGTGCACAGCTCCTGCTCGCTGTACACCTTGACATCACCGGATTTGGAAAAGGGAACCCACACCACATTGGCCAGCCACCGAACGACATGGCTGAAAAACGGCTCAGCCATGTAAAGCGTCCCGCCAGTCTTCAGGATCCGCATACATTCATCCGCAAAGGCGCGCGGGTCTTCAAAATGGTGGAATGCGCAGGACACTGTGATGACATCCATGCGCTCGGCTTCAAAGGGAAGGGGAGCGCAGGCGCTCACCCCAAAAATGCAGTCCGGATGACGCTCTCTGGCGACAGCAATCATATTTTCGGACAAATCCATGCCGAAAGCATGAATGCTTGCTTTCTTAGAAAGTTCCCCCAGCAGCGATCCGTTGCCACAGGCAACGTCCAGAACGCTGTCTCCGTCATGGATGATAACCTGCTTGATCAACTCCGCTTTATGTGGTCTTGTGTAGTTACCTTCAGGCGAGGTGTCGTATCCTGCCGCCATCTGGTCGTATGTCTTTTTCGAGCGCTCGGTTCGTTTTCCCATGTCAATCGCTCCTGCAAGTTGAATTTCCCGCTATGAAAGAAGAGTTCACGCTTACAACGTAAGCAGATAGAGGTCTTTCTCGACGGCATAGATAAAACCGCAAGACAGAAGTACGCCGCAAGAAGCCCGGTTCTCTGCCGCAGGCCGCACAACAATTCGTTTTGCGTCGCTGTGCGTCTTGATTTTCTCAATCAGTATAAATACGATTTTCTTTCCAAAGCCTTTACCGATACAGTCGGTCTCGCCAATCATATAATCGATGCTGTATGAGCCTCCTATAGCCGTATAGCCTGCCCATGACTCGTCGCTATCGGCACAAGCGTAATACTGGCAAAATCCGATTGGCCGGTTATCATGTTCCACCATGTAGTGGTGTATCCAATGAAACGTTTCGTACTGCTGTTCTATCTCTGTGATCCAAGCAAGCGGGTCATGATACCATTTCGCAACATGGGGCATATACAGCCATTTTTTAAATAATTCAAGGTCTGCTGCTACCATTGGTCTGGTGGTTATCATCTGTTGCACCTGCCTCTACAAAATAAGTTTTTGAGCAGAAACAATTGAGTAGCTCATTTTTAGCGCTGCTTTATCTCAGTATAGCATTTGACCCGCTATATTACAATTTCTGACCTCGTTAGGAATGGATTAGGGATTTTGTGCTTACGGCGGCGGGAACCCCTGTCGCCGTAAAAATTTTTAATTCCAAATCAGGCCAATCAATTTAGGATAACGTTCCCATGACTTTTTCCTTCGGCATTCGCAACTTTTATGTCGCCGACCCGGAGGGTAACCTGCTTGAAATCGGCAGCAAGAGCGAAACATAGTTTGGGAATTCGCGCCATCACAAAGGCTCCATGTTTGCGTAAATTGCTCTAAATACGAGTATTCGGCGTGATCAGCTTTTGCAGCATAAAGTGATCCTCATGGTAATGTACAAACAGAGTGCTGCTTCACCTACGCTCAAAGTCAGCCGCAGTAGAAATGTAAATTGACCATATTAAGCCACATGACATCTGTGCTATTATTTATTTGAAAAATAGTAATAAGCGCGTTCCAATTCGTTGGACGCGCTTTTGTTATGCCCAGAAGGAGGGGGTAAACACGGTAAATACCAAAAACTGATCGGAGACGCAAATAGCTGTTTAGGTCAAAGCGTATGGTCGTATTCGATCAAGAGGGGTTTAGTAAATGTAACGCCATAAAATGTGCCTGGGATCATATTCCCGGCCAATGAAGGAGGAGCTTTATGTTAACAATGGCAGCAGTGGCCGACGCGGTTTGCGCGGTGTTGTATCAAAAGTGGCCGGGGTGGCAGATTTACCGGCATACTTATCCTGAAAACTCTGAACGCCCGGCGTTGCTGGTAGAAGTGGGAAAGCAGACGCGGAAAAACATGAGCAAGGTGCTGTATGAAGAAACGGCGCTGATAACGGTAACCTGTTTGGAAAAAACGGACAGCGGCGGGACGGTCGGCATTGATGCGTTGGCTGAGGCGGCCGAAACTTTGCACCGAACTTTTTCAGAAGGGTATCTGCGGGTGGGGTGTCGCGCGGTACGGTTTGCGCCACAGGAAACCACCTTTGAGACGGACTGCTGCAAAACGGTGTTTTCCTGTGGATTTGTCGAGGCCAATGCCGGAGAGCTGCCCCCGCCGACGATGCGGGTGCTTAACAGCCGAACGAAAGCTTAGAGTGAGAATGAAAACGCCGTCCTTTAATGGGCGGCGTGAAAGTTGACTCAGATGCGCCTGCCGGTTTGCCGGCGCGCGCTCCGGGGTCAGAAATAATCTCAGGATTAAAACGGTGCGATGCGCCGTTTTTTTATATAGAAAACCAAAACAAGTGTCCCCGAAAGGGGCAAAGGAGGAAATTTTGAAAATGGGACTTCCAAACATCAGCATTAACTTTAAGAGCACGGCTGCGGCGGCGATCGCGCGCAGCCAGAAGGGCGTTGTGGGCTTGATTCTCAAGGACTCGAACGCCGAGGTACAGAACGGCGGCTACGTCATTGGGTCGGCGGCCGATATTCCCGACGCGCTCGACGCGGGTAATCGGGCGTATATCGGGCGGGCGCTCATCGGCTACATCAACCCGCCGAGGGCGATCCGGGTGGTCGTGCTGCCGTACGACACGGCGGATTTAACCGCCGGTCTCGCCTACTTCGCTACTGTCGAGGTCGACTATCTCTGCGGCCCGCACGACTGCACGAGCGCTGAGGCCGCGGCCATCGCGGCGTGGGTTAAGAGCCGTCGCGTGGCACACAGCATCGTCAAGGCGGTACTGCCGAAGACGGCCGCCGACAGCGAGGGGATTGTCAACGTCGCGGCCGAGGGCGCCATCATCGACGGCGCTACGCTGACCGCCGCCGCGCTGTGCAGCCGTATCGCGGGGCTGATCGCGGGCACACCGATGACCATCTCCTGCACCTACGCGCCGCTGCCTGAAATCACCGACATCGCGCGGATGAGCCGCGAGGAACTCGACGAGGCCATCGACGCGGGGCGGCTGGTGCTCTGCCACGACGGCGAAAAGGTCAAGGTGGCGCGCGGCGTCAACAGCCTTGTCACCACGACGCAGGATAAGGGCGCGGCGTTTCGCAAGATCAAGGTCGTCGAGATTATCGACATGATCCAAAATGATATCCGCCGCGTCTGTGAGGACAGCTACATCGGCAAATACGCCAATTCCTACGACAACAAATGCGTGCTGATTTCGGCCATCAAGGGCTACTTTGAGGGGCTGGAGCTGGCGGGCCTGCTCGACGCGGGCAAGTCGGTCTGCGAAATCGACGTAGCCGCGCAGGCGAACTATCTCCATGCGCGGGGCGTCGATACCATGGCGATGAGCGCGCGGGAGCTCAAGGAGGCCAACACCGACGATCAGGTGTTCATCGCCTGCTCGGTCAAAATTCTGGACGCGATTGAGGATATCTCGATCAACGTCACACTTTAAGGGAGGATTCACAATATGGATGCTGCAAAAAGAGTTATCAGCGGAACCTGGGGCGAGGTCTGGCTCGAGGGCGAAAAGGTCTCGGAGTGCTACGCGCTGCAAGCCAAAATCACCTACAACAAGGAGGATGTGGCGCTCTGCGGGCAGATGGGGACCGACTATAAGGTCAAGTCCTACAAGGGGGCGGGCAGCCTGAAGATGCACAAGGTGTCCTCGCGCATGGCCAAGCTGATCGGCGAGAAGATTCGCAACGGGCAGGACGTGCGGTTTACGATTATCTCAAAGCTGGCCGACCCGGACGCCTACGGCGCCGAGCGCGTCGTGCTCAAAAACGCCGGGTTTGACGACCTGACGCTCGCCGACTGGGAGGCCGACACCCTCGGTAAGGTCGACGCGCCGTTTACCTTTAGCGATTACGAGTATCTTGACGCGATTGACCCGCAGTGAGGAGGGGTATAAATGCAGGATGTATTGGATTTATTGATGGGATTAACCCCGCCCAAGCTGCCCGAAAAGCAGACGAAAATTAAGCGGCTCTCGCAAGAATGCGGAGCGGATGTCATTTTTACGCTGCGCGCGCTGCCTTATAACCGTGTGGCGGAGATTCGGGAGGGATCTACCGGGGATGTCTCGGTGGAGATTCTGCTGGCGGGGGTTTCCGCCCCGAATCTGCGAGACAAGGGCCTAATGGAAAAATACCGCGCGCCCACCCCCGCCGAGCTGGTTAAAACGCTGCTGCTGCCGGGCGAGATTGAAACGCTTGCCCGCGAGGTTGAAAAGCTTTCGGGCTATCGGTCGGCAACGGTAGAGGACGTTAAAAAAAACTAAAAGAGGACCCCCGGCTGATGCTGCTCTATCACCTGTATCGGCACAAGAACATCACGCCGGGGGACTTTTATCGGATGCCGCCGGGTGAACGGCTGCTGCTGACGGCCTTTTGCCAGCAGGAGCTTGAGGACTGGCGGGACGCGCAGAGTGAGCGACGCATGAGGTGAGCCGGGCCGCTCCCATATGGGGCGGCTGCGCTCCGTGCCTTGGAAGGGGGCGTTTTCAACGAAAAACGCCGCCCTTAGCGGGGCGGCGGGGTGGATTGCTTTAGTCAAAAAGGCCCTTCTTTTTGGGCTGCTCGGGCTGGCGTTGGCCGCAGGCGGTGCAAAAGTCTGAGGTAGGCAGCAGCGGCTTGCCGCAGTGAACGCAGGCGGGCAGATCGGGCTCTGCAATGGGCACAAGCGCCTTGCCGCAGTGGCCGCAAAAGGTGTGGTCGGGGGAATACTCCCACTTGCAGGTTGGGCAGGTAAGAAGGCCGTCGGCTTCGTAGAAAACGGTACAGGAAGAAACGGCAGATGAGCCAAAGATACCGAAGTGACAAATGCGGTTTTCACCAATTTGGGAGACAAAATCCAACAGGATGTCATAATTATAAAACGTTTCTCCGTGTAATTTCGGTTGTCCTTTTGGCGATAATTGGGGATCAATTTTAAAAACTTTGTATTTTAACATAACTATACACCCTTTCTATGTTTTAGAATAACACAGAAGGGCAATTTTGGAAAGGAGACTATAACATATCAAAAGGCAGAATAGGCGCATATAGACCCATATAGACCCACTATTATGGCGTACGCAAAGCACATTTTGAACACAAAAAGCCGCCCCTTTAGCGGGATGGCGAGGCGGCTTGATTCAGTCTAAAAACATTTTCTTTTTAGATGGACCATATTGGTGCTGACCGCAGAAAGAGCAGAAGGTAGAGGTAATTGGTAGCAACGGCTGGCCGCAATGGACACAGGCGCGAGATCCCGAATCGGAGATCGGAACAAGCGACTTGCCGCAGTGGCCGCAGAAGGTGTGGTCGGGGGAATAGTCCCATTGGCAGTCCGGGCAGGAGAGTAGGTCGTCAGCCCTGTAGAAAACGGTGTAGTCACCTGAGGCCACATTCCCCAAACCAGCAACTGAAACGACACGTTCAGGGCCAATTGCCTCAATAAAGCGATTAATCGCCGAACAGTCATAATTTGTTTGCATCGGAAGCTTGGCATTCCCTCTAGGCGTCGTTGCCGCTATTACTAGCATTGAATGAAATGATTTTTCCTTTATCATGATAGCACACACCCTTTCATATTTTAATTATATCACAGAAAACTTTTTTGGAAAGGAGACGATAATATGTCGAGCAATGGAATTGGCGCATATAGACCCGCTATTTCAGCGGTATTCAAGCTGCCGCGGAGCCGCTTGTCAACGAAAAACGCCGCCCTGAAACGGGCGGCGAGGTGAGTTGATTTAGTCAAAAAGGCCCTTCTTTTTGGGCGGTTCGGGCTGGCGTTGGCCGCAGGCGGTGCAGAAGTCCGAGGTGGGCAGCAGCGGCTTGCCGCAGTGGGCGCAGGCGGGTAGCTCGGGCTTGGTAATGGGCACAAGTGCCTTGCCGCAATGCCCGCAAAAGGCGTGGTCGGGGGAATATTCCCATTTGCAATTTGAGCAAATAAGTAAGCCGTTGGCTTCGTATAGAATAGTACAATAGGAGACAACAGAATCACCAAAAGTGCCAAAATGGCGAATGCGATCCTCTCCGATTAGGAAAATAAAATTCATCAGAGGGCTATAACTGTTGAACGTTTCCTCGGGCAAACGTTGTTGCCCCTTTGGTGAAAATTCAGGACTAATTCTAAAACTTTTATATTTTAACATAAAACACACACCCTTTCTGAATTTAATCTAATCATAACATGAAAGGGGTATTTTGGAAAGGAGGCGACAACATGCCAGAAGGTGGAATTGGTGCGTATAGTGCCGCTATTTTAGCGTATATGCAAGCCGTTGCAGGACCTGTTTTCAACGAAAAACGCCGCCCTTAGCGGGGCGGCGGGGTGGGTTGATTTAGTCAAAAAGCCCCTTCTTTTTAGGCGGTTCGGGCTGGCGTTGGCCACAGGCGGTGCAGAAATCGGAGGTAGGCAGCAACGGCTTACCGCAATGGGCGCAGGCCGGTAGCTCGGGCTTGGTAATGGGCACAAGCGCTTTGCCGCAATGACCGCAAAAGGCGTGGTCAGGGGAGTAATCCCAGTCACAGTCCGGGCAGGTGAACAGGCCATCGGCTTCGTAGAAAACGGTGTAGTCACCCGACCCCGCGCGTGCTAAACCGGTTATTGAAATAACACATGTCGAGCCTATTTCTTCAATGTAGCGATTAAGTGTCGAACAGTCATAATTTACTTCCCACGCAATTTTGGCATATTTTTTAGGAAACGCCTCTACTACTAAGTGAAATGTTTTTTGTTTCACCATTATAACACACCCTTTCTATATTCTAGATAATAGCACAGAGGGGCAATTTTGCAAAGGAGATGATAACATGCAAAATGATAAAGCAGGAGTGTATAGCTCCGCTATTACAGAAACAAAAGGTTATTTTGAGCAGGCGAAACCAACCGAAGGATTCCCAATGGTAGACGAAGCATTACGGGAGGCGCTGACTCTGATGGTGCGAATTGCCGGGACAGACGCAGAAGATGAGCAGCAATCGTTGCTTGGGCGGCTTATTCAATTGCAGGAGCAAAATAATGTGCTGGTAGCACTTTTGGCGAGTGGATTTGGAGTGGGTGTCAACAATTTAGGCAACGATGACAACAGAATAATGGAGGATATATCGAATGGGCTTGCTGCGACTTATGCTAGTCTGCAGATAGCGGATTTTTTATCAAAAGGAGCTTTATCAGATTGGATACTCAAAACTACTGTTACATATCTAAAGCCACTTCTGGCAGCGTATGGACTACCCGTTGCTGTCACTGCGACGTTAGCGGCGGGGGGCATCTATTATTTGTCGACACATAACCCCGAATGGGTTACCTATGAGCCAAAGAGTCAGGAAGAGCTCGACGCGTTTTTAGAAAAAGGCAGCGCGGGTCTGTTTGGTAAACAGGAATTTATAGAAGGTTACGGCGACACCCCTTCGGGGCGGTCGGCATATCTCTCCTATCTGGCGGGCAACAACTGGTCGCTCTACGAGCAGGAAAAAGCGATAACCGACCAATATGTCTCCTTTTCAGAAGCGGAGAGAATGCGCATTGAAAAGGGTCTGCCCGACCCCTATCCGAAAATGCCGGACGGTATTGCCATGGGTAAGTGGCTTAATTCACAAGGGTCTATACTATACCCCGACGCAAATTTAGTGCTTAATGGCATTGGAGAAGTTTTTCAATCGCCATTTGCAAATATCGGCGTGCTAAACGGTGGCACAAAGGATATTGGGGGGATAGCAACAACCCCCAGCGGTACCGGCATGTTAACAGGCGAAGGGCCAGAAATGGCACTCCCTTGTGACTGTGTATTTGGTGTGCAAAACAGCCTTGCCGAGCGGCTGACCGGCGCGCTTGAACGGATGGTCGAGGTCTGCGCGTTGCCCCGCGTTTCGGTCGCGAAGATCGCCGAAACTGTGGTGATACGGGAGGAGGCCGACTTGGACGCGCTGGTTCGCCGTATTGCGGACGAGCTGTTGCGGGCGGAGCTGCTCAGTTAGCGCATCATACCGATGCGCTTTTTTAATACCCTAAAAACGAGGTGAAATATGAGAAAATTTATTATCAAGGCGTCCAAGCAAATCACACTGCCGGTCACGCCCGAAAGCTTTGAGGTCAGCTACGGGCGGCGCACCGAGACGGTGAATATCCACGAGGTCGGCGACGTCAACCTGCCGGGCGGGCTATCACTCGGCAGCATCAAAATCAGCTGCCTGTTCCCCGCGCGGCCCTACCCCTTCGCGCTTGACTACGGAGACCCGTACGGCTATGTCGAGGAGATTAAAAAGCTGATTCAAAAGGCCAAGCCGGTGCGCTTTATCGTCTCGGACACCGGCGTTAACGAGCGGGTGCTCATCGAGGATATCTCCTACGGCGAGCGGGACGGCACCGGCGACGTGTACGCCGCGATTACGATGCGGGGCTACCGCGCGGTGAGCGCCCCGCAGACGGCGGCGGTGTTGGGGGCCGGCACCACCCGCAGCGAGGGCGGTGGAACGGTTGCCGCCGAGCAAAATTACACGGCGGTGTACGGCGACTGCCTGTGCGGCATCTGCCGCAAGTATTATGGGGATGGCTCCTATGCGCTGGCCAAGAAGCTCGCCGCCTACAACAGCCGCCCCGACCCGAATATTCTCTACGTCGGAGAGACGCTTAAAATTCCACCGAAGGAGGCGCTGACATGAAGCTGTTTATCACCAACAGCGGCGGCGCGCGGGAGGTCACCGAGCTTGTCGCGTCGGTGCGCTGGTCGGGGGATTACCGGCAGTGCGCGCGGACGCTGTCCTTCGGGCTGCTGTCTTCGCCGCTATTCGGCGCTGTGGACTGCGCGCCCGGCGCGGGCGTGACGATGCAGGCGGGCGGGAAAAATCTCTTTACCGGCTTTGTGTTCGAGCGCACCAAATCCACCGCGTCGTCGGTCATCGACCTGACCTGCTTTGACCACGGATTTTATCTCAACCGCAACCAGACCGCGAAAAAGTACGCCGGTATGACGCCCGAGGCGGCGACGGCGGCGCTGGCCGCCGAGTTCGGACTGCCGGTCGGGGCGCTGGCGCAGACCGGCGTTGCGGTGCGCCGCAATTTCCCCGCTGGGGTACAGGGTGCGCCGACGCTGTACGACATCATCATGACACTGTATACCGAGGCGGCCAAGACGACCGGCAGGACGTATTTTGTATCCTTCTCGGGCGGGGCGCTCAATGTGTTCGAAAAGGGCGGCGCGGGCGGTCTCCTTGTTATCAGGGGCGGCAGCAATCTCATCGACGCGGCGGTCACCGAGAACGCGCAGGGCGTCGTCAACCGCGTGGCGGTCTACGACCCAAACGACAACCCGCTTTACACGCAATCGGACGATGCGAGCGCGGCGCTGTACGGCGTTTTGCAGACGGCGATTAAGCAGACCGACGGCAAGGACGCGGCCGCCACGGTGACCGAGCTGCTCAAAAAATCCGCGCCCGAGCAGAAGATCACTGTGAACAATGTCGGGGATATTTCCTGCGTCACCGGCGGCGCGGTGCTGCTGCACGAGCCGTACACAAATCTGTACGGCAAGTTCTACATCGACAGCGACCTGCACCAGTGGAAAAACGGGATTTATACGAACAAGCTGACGCTGAATCTGGCCGCCGTCATGGATGAAAAGAGCGCCGGGCAGGCGCTTGAAGCGGCAAAGGCTGCCGCAAGCGCGGGCGGGCAGGCGTCGGACACAACATATCAAAAAACAGGAGGAGAGGAATAATGCAGGATAATCCTTATATGGCGATGCTAGACGGCATTAAACAGCGGGCGCAGGCCGGAGCCTTTTCGCCGGTGCGCACCGGTGTGGTGGTCGGGGTTTCGCCGCTGGCGGTCAATACCGGGGGCATTACGCTTTCGGGCGCGGATTTATTGGTCAGCGCCGAGCTGCTGCCGCGCATTCGGGAACTGCGGCTCACCGAGGCGAATGGCATAATAGACGGCGACGCATCGGGTGCTGCAAACGGCACATTAAGCATTGAGTTGCAGGAAATGGATATTGTCTGCACGGCTGCCGAGCAAGATGCGGCATTATCGGTCGGCAATCGCGTGGTGCTGCTAACCGAGGACAACAATGTGTTTATCGTCCTGTGCAGGGTGGTGTATGCATGAGCTTGTTTCCTCTGATCCAGCCTCAGGTTGAGGCGCAGGCCGACACGCGGCCGATCTATCGCGAAGTGGCGTGGGACTACAAAAACAATATGCCGGTCTGGCGCGGGGGCAGCCCCTACATCGTCATTGGCGCGGACGCGGTATTGTCGTGGATCTATCGTGCATTACAGGTGGTGCGGTATCGCCATGAAATCTACACTTGGAATTACGGCAACGAGTGTGAGGCGCTGATCGGCACCGCCTACACCGATGACCTAAAGCAGGCCGAGGCTGCGCGGTACGTCCGCGAGTGCCTGCTGGTGAATCCGTATATCGAGGCGGTCAATAATGTGGCGGTGTCTTTTAATGGCGAGACGCTGGGCATATCCTGCACCGCCATGACTGTTTATGGGGAGGTATCTGTCAATGTTTGAAAACATCACGCCCGAGAGCTTAAAGCAGCGGATATTTGACGCGCTGCCATCCGGCATCGACACCCGCGAGGGCAGCTATACGCACGATCTCGTCGCGCCCGCCATGCTGGAGGTCTGGAAAATCTACCAGACGCTGAATGGGCTGATTCCGATTATGTACCCCGACGAGACGAGCGGCGCGTACATCGATAAGAAGTGCGCCTATTATGGGATTATGCGCAAGGCGGGCACAAGAGCCGCCGTTACACTGACCATCGCCGGGGACGCCGGGACGACCGTACCGAAGGGAACGGTTTTCTTGACGTCTGAAAACCTGCGTTTTATCACCGATGCTGCTGCGGTGCTCACAGAAAGCAACGCGCAGGTCGCGGCAACAGCTGCGGAACCGGGCAGTACATATAATGTTGGAATGGGTGAGATCAGGCGGCAACTGTCATCGGTACCCGGTGTTACGGCTGTGACCAACACGGTTGCGGCACAGGGCGGCAGCGATTCCGAAAGCGATGCGGCGCTGCTGGCGCGGTTGTACGCGCGGTTGCGGCAGCCTACAACGTCGGGGAATGCCGACCACTATCAGCAGTGGGCGCTGTCGGTGGCGGGGGTCGGCGCGGCTAAGGTGCTGCCTTTAGCTAACGGTCCGGGTACCGTCAAGGTGCTGATCGCTTCGGCCGGGATGGGCCCCGTGGATGCCGCCATTGTGCAGGCCTGCGCCGACTATATCAAGGCGGTGCGCCCGATTGGTGCGGCGGTAACGGTTGAGACGGTGGAAGGGCTGGATATCGGCGTGTCCGCCACGGTCACAATCGACAGCAGTACGACGGTAGCGAAGGTGCAGGCGGCGTTCGCGGCGGCGCTGCAAAGCTATTTGCAGTCGATTTCTTTTAGCCAGTATACCGTTCCTTATAGTCGCATCGGGTATCTGCTGGCTGGTATCGACGGCATGTTGGATTATCAGAATCTGACTGTCAATGGCAGCACGGGGAATATCGCGGTGGCGGAAAATCAAGTGCCGATGGCGGGGGCGGTGAGCCTCACATGAGCCAGCTTTTAAGTCTGCTGCCGGAGTTCTATGCTACGTCGCCGGAGACGGCGGATTTACAAAATGCTTTTGACTTGACAATCGCCGAGGCGGAGGCCGCGCGTGACGATTGCGCGAGGCAGCTCGACGTCAACACTGCAACATGGGGGCTGTCGCTGTGGGAGGCGGCTTACGGCATTACGCCTAATGTCAGCAAATCCGACGCATACCGGCGCACGCGGATTATTTCCAAGATGCGCGGTGCGGGTACGACTACGGCGGCACTTATCCAGAATGTTGCCGAGAGCTTTTCCAACGGCGCGGTGGAGGTCGTTGAAACGCCAAAGGAATACAGGTTTGACGTCAAGTTTATCGGCAGGTACGGCGTACCGCCGAATATGGACGACCTTACAGCGGCCATTAATCGTATTAAACCCGCGCATCTGGCGTATGTGTATATTTATACCTATATGGTCTGGCGCATGCTCGACGCGTTGGCGTTGGACTTCACTCAGCTGGATGCGCTGGGTCTGGATTGGGATGGCTTTGAGAGAACCGAGTGGATGGAATGATTTTGAATCGCGGCAGGAAATGAGGACGCTTCTAATAGGCAATAGCGCTTGATTTTTCTACAATATAAATCACGTATTCACCATAAAAAGATCCCATGGCGGCGCAATATCTCCGGGGATCTCTTGCGCCGATCTGCAGGCCCGAACCTTGATTTTGCCTAATGAACCTTTAAAGATGAAATTTCACGTGGCCACAGTCTGGTAAAAGACCCAGCGAGCTTTAAAGTGAGAAACAGCAAGAGAGGCGCGAAATGCTACAGAGTAATGGGAACATTTAGCGACTCATACACAATATCGATACGGAATAAGATAATGGGTGACATGGTAATTCCACTACGCCACCCATTATCTATAGCTCAGTTGGTAGAACAGCACATTCGTGATGCGTAAATAGCGGGTTTAAATCTCACAATAGCTCCAATCGAAAGAAGTCAAATTGTGTGTGTGAACAATAGGCTTCTTTTGTTCAATAACCTGTGTCGTTTGCTTTGGTCGGATAAGACTGATAAACAGTATTTATATGATTTCAAACACGACACGCTGTTGTCGTGTTTTGTGTTATACTGATATTGGTGATGAAAGATGAAACTCGACCGACTACTTGGTATACTTACCATACTTCTTCAAAAAGACCGCGTGACCGCGCCTGAGTTGGCTGAAAAATTCGAGGTCAGCCGCCGTACAATCGGGCGCGACATTGACACGCTGTGCATGGCGGGAATTCCTGTTGTCGCCCATCAAGGAAGCGGCGGCGGTATTTCAATTGCCGAAGGGTTCAAACTGGACAAGAGCGTTTTATCTGTGGATGAGCTGTCCGGCATGATTGCCGCATTGAAAGGGATTGGCAGCGTTTCAAAGCTGTCAAGCATTGAGCGCACCTTAGATAAGCTTGGCGCCAATACTGATACGGTTGTTTCCATGCGTGAACCGGTCATTATAGACCTCGCTTCGTATTATAAGGGGCAGCTTACTGAGAAAATTGAGCTGATAAAACGCGCTGTACTGGACAGTCAAATGATTGAGTTTGATTATTTCTACGAAAAAGGCGAATCCCATCGCCGTATAGAGCCGTACTTTGTTATCTTCCAATGGACGGCGTGGTATGTTTTCGGATTTTGTTTGGAGCGGTCAGACTTTCGGCTATTCAAACTCCAACGGTTGTGGAATCTTCATTTATGTGACGAGGGATTTGTCCCCCGCGAAATTCCGCCGGAAAAGCACGACTTTAACGCGCTGTTTGCGGCAGATAAGGAAAATAAGCTGGTCGCATTATTTGACCCATCAGAAAAGTATCAGCTTATTGAAACTTATGGATTAGACTGCTACGAAGAAACAGCCGAGGGATTGTATTTTGAAATCGGCTTTACGAACCGGGATTATTTGCTCAGCTGGCTGCTTGGCTTCGGCGGTGGGGTAAAGGTGTTAGAGCCGGAGTATATTGCAAAAGATTTGAAAATTGCCGCTGAAAATATTTTATCGAGATACAAATAAACAAGTCATACTGTTGTCGTGTTCCCTAAGCTAATATAACGAATATAGAAAAAAGCAGGAGGACATAACAATGGTTGAATCAAGGTGCGGCATTTTGTGTAGGGCGTGCGAATACAGGGAGACGATGAATTGCGCGGGCTGCGTACATATTGACAAGCCGTTTTGGGGCGATTCCTGCCCTGTAAAAAGTTGCTGTGAAAGTAAAGACCTGAAACATTGCGGTAAATGCAATGACCTTCCCTGCGATTTGCTCAACAAATTCGCCTACGACAAAGAACAGGGCGATGATGGCAAGCGCATCGAGCAATGCAGGGCGTGGGCGGTGAGCGAATAATGCCTGAAATTTATGTCTACGTTCTCGATACTTTAGCCGACTGGGAGTTGGGATATGTCACCGCGGAGCTGAATTCCGGTCGTTTTTTCAAAAAGGGTACGCAGCGTGTATCGCTCAAAACGGTTAGTTATTCTAAAGAGCCAATCCATACAATGGGCGGGCTGACAATCGTGCCCGATCGCTTAATTGACGATATTGTTGTGAGTGAAACAAGCACGTTGCTATTACCGGGCGCAGATACATGGAATGACCCAAAGCATGGCGCTATCATCGAAAAAGCAAGCGAACTTTTCTCTTTTGGCGCTACGGTGTGTGCAATCTGCGGGGCTACCGCTGCGCTTGCTAACTTTGGGCTATTGGATCAGCGTGCGCATACCAGTAATGGGCCGGGATTTCTTGAAATGTTTTCTCCTAGTTATAAAGGGCAAAGTTTTTATATAGACAAGCCATCAGTAACAGATCACAACCTTATTACTGCAAGTTGCACCGGAGCTTTGTTGTGGGCGAAACAAATTATTGAACATTTAGGTGTTTTCGAATCAAACACACTGGAATCTTGGTATGAATATTTTAGTACCGGTGAGTCTAAGCATTTCTTTGCCCTTATGCAAACTTTGCCGTCTAACGATCAACCTTTGTCATAGGAAGGCTAACAAGAGAGGTTTAATCAATGAAATATAGGGGTACTTTACTTGCGGTCAAGAATATGGAAAAGGCCAAAGCGTTTTACAACTCTGTACTCGGACTGGAAATGGTTATGGATGTAGGTGCAAATGTTGAATTGACCGGAGGCGTTTTCCTGCAAACTGCCGATAAATGGGTTAACTTTATTCATAAGTCACCGTCTGATATTATCTTTGAAAATAACGCTGTAGAATTATATTTTGAAACAGATGATATGGATGGCTTTATAAAAAGGATGGACGCATTTTCAAATATCTTATATATTCATCCGGTGCTGGAGCATAGCTGGGGACAACGGGCAATTCGTTTTTATGATTTGGACAACCATATTATTGAGGTTGCTGAGAATATTGCTATGGTAATAAAGCGCTTCATAGATTCCGGCCTTACTGTGGAAGAGACTGCAAGGCGCATGGATGTTGATGTTAAGTACACCCAAGCGGCTCTGGAACG
>JAEWBS010000053.1 GCA_023391005.1 Bacillota bacterium
GGCGAAGGTGATCCTTCGCCCGCCCCGACTTGTCAAGAATTACTTGTTAAAACTTGCGTGGTAACGTTGTTTTAAAGCTTTCGGTACCCTGTGTTGGCATCCACAAGATTTTTTATTGGCTTTCCCTGAACAAACGCCTCGAGATTTGCCGCCATGAGCCGCATCCGCCGATTGTGCGTTTCGGGCAGCGAAGGGCCGCCTGACACATGTGGCGTGAGAATGAGATTCTCGGTCTGCCAGAGGCGGCTGTCGGCAGGCAGCGGCTCGGGGTCGGTGACGTCAAGCGCCGCGCCTGAGAGACGGCCCGCATCGAGCGCGTCGCAAAGCGCCTCGACGTCAACCGCGCTACCGCGTCCAACGTTAATAAGCACCGCGCCGGGTTTCATTCTGGCAATGCGGTTGCGGTTCATAATGTTTTGTGTATCAGCGGTCTGCGGCAGGCAGAGCGCGACCGTGTCGGCAAGAGAGAGCAGTTCGTCCAGCTTATCCGACAAATAAAGCTCGTCAACAAAGTCGGGCTTATCTACCCCCGCGCGGCGCACGCCGATCACCTTTGCGTCCAGCGCCTTGACGCGCTTGGCAAATTCGCTGCCAAGATCGCCAAGCCCCACCACCAACACGGTGGAGTTCCAGACGGCTTTAACCTCGCCAAGGCTTTTCCAGGTGTTTTTATGCTGCTGGTCGCGGTAGAGATGCAGCCTTTTATTCAGCGACAGCAGCACGGCGACCATATATTCTGAAATAGCCAGCCCATAGCTGCCGGTGGCATTGGCCAGCAGCGCCCCCTCGGGCAGCACGCCCTTTGCGGCATAGGAATCTGAGCCCGCGGTAATAAGCTGTAAAAATTGGAGCGATTTTGCATCCTTGACGGTGGACACCGGGGGATTCCCCAAAATAACGTCGGCGGCAGCCAACTGCTGCGCACTGATTTCATCCGATTTGCCATAGACAAAGCTTGCGTCAGGGGCGCTGCTTTCAAACAGCGCGCGTTCCTCAGCGTTCGCAGGAACTAAAACTAAAACATTTGTAACCTTGCGCATAAGCGAATCCCTCCAAAATTTTAAACTAAATGGGTGAGATAGTTGCACCGGCAACTGTCTCACCCATAGTTTACCACGAAATTTAGACTAAATCAAACTGCAATTTGCGCCGCGATGCGCGCGCCCATCTCATTGCAGCCGACCTGCCTGCCACCCTCGGATAAAATATCCGGTGTGCGCAACCCTGCTTCGAGAACGCTTTGGACAGCGGCTTCAATCGCGTCGGCCTCGGCGGCCATGTCGAAGGAATAGCGCAGCAGCATCGCCGCCGATAAAATCGTGCCGATGGGGTTTGCGATATCCTTGCCTGCAATATCGGGGGCCGAACCGTGAATCGGCTCATAGACGCCAAACGAATCCGAGCGCAGGCTGGCCGAGGGCATCATGCCGATCGAGCCGACAATCTGGCTGGCCTCGTCCGACAGAATATCGCCGAACATATTCTCGGTGACGATGACATCAAACTGTGCGGGGGCACGCACCAGCTGCATGGCGGCGTTGTCGACCAGAATATCGGTCAGCGCCACATCGGGATATTCCGCCGCGATGGCGTGGGCGCGCTCCTTCCAGAGCCGCGAGGAATCAAGCACGTTGGACTTTTCGACCGATGCTAGCTTTTTGCCGCGCTTTCTCGCCGCCTCAAAGCCGACGCACAGAATGCGGTCAATCTCCTGCTCGGAGTAGACCAGCACATCGCGCGCAACGCGCTGCCCGTTCTCGACCGTTGTTTCATGTGTGCCAAAATAAATACCGCCGGTCAACTCACGGATAATCATAATATCGATGCCCTGCGCGACCAACTCGGTCTTAAGCGGGCAGGCATAGGCCAGCTGGCTGTGCAGCTTGGCCGGGCGCAGGTTGGCAAAAAGGCCAAGCGCCGCGCGCATCTGTAACAAACCCTTTTCGGGGCGAATCTCCTTGGGGACACCGTCCCACTTCGGGCCGCCGACCGAGCCGAGCAGCACGGCGTCGGCGGTCTCGCAGCTTTCGCGGGTTGAGGCCGGGAACGGCTCGCCATGCTTATCAATGGCGCAGCCACCAAAATCGGCAAAGGTGAATTCAAACGTATGGCCGAATCTCTCAGCGACGGCCTTTAGCGCCAAAACGCCCTGCGCTGTAATCTCAGGGCCGATGCCGTCGCCCTGCAAAACGGTGATCTTCTTGGTCGCCATTATTTGCCCCCCTGCGCCGCAATCGCGTTCATCAGGCCGTTGTGGTTGATGATATCCTTAATAAATTCGGGGAACGGCTCGGCCTGATACTGTTCGTTACGGGTGATATTCGTGATAATGCCGGTGTCGAAATCGACGGCGACCTCATCTCCCGCCTGAATCTTGTCGGAGGCCTCCTCACACTCGAGAATCGCAAGCCCGATGTTGATGGCGTTGCGGTAGAAGATGCGCGCGAAGGTCTTTGCGATCACACACGAAACGCCCGAGGCCTTAATCGCGATCGGCGCGTGCTCGCGCGAGGAGCCGCAACCAAAGTTAAAGCCGCCGACCATGATATCGTCGGGCTTGACCCTTTTGATAAACTCAAGGTCGATATCCTCCATGCAGTGAGCGGCCAGCTCCTGATGGTTGGGCGTGTTCAGATAGCGCGCCGGAATAATGACGTCGGTGTCGATGTTGTCGTCGTATTTATGTACAAAGCCTTTGGTATTCATGACGTTCTCTCCTTTTAAAGCTTGTTGGGATCGGCAATCTTGCCCATGACGGCTGAAGCGGCCGCCACCTCGGGGCTGGCGAGATAGACCTCGCTCTTCGGGTGGCCCATTCGGCCGACAAAGTTGCGGTTGGTGGTCGAGACACAGCGTTCGCCCTCGGCCAGAATACCCATGTAGCCGCCAAGACAGGGGCCACAGGTGGGGGTCGAGATGACGCAGCCCGCGTCTAAGAAGATATCGGAATAGCCCAGCTTCATGCACTCGCGGTAGATCTTCATCGTGGCGGGGATGATAATCGTCCGACAGTCCTTGGCCACATGGCGGCCCTTGAGAATTTTCGCGGCCGCGGCCATATCCGAGAGGCGCCCGTTGGTGCAGGAGCCGATGACGACCTGATCGATCACAACGTCGCCGACTTCGTCGATGGTGCGGGTGTTCTCGGGCAGATGCGGGAACGCGACGGTCGATTTAATGGCCGACAGGTCAAGCTCATAGACCGCGTCGTACTGTGCGTCAGGGTCGGGCGCGTAGGTTTTAAACGGCCGGTTGACGCGGGCGTTAACATACTCCAGCGTCACGTCGTCCACCTCAAAGATGCCGTTTTTACCGCCCGCTTCAATCGCCATGTTCGCGATGCACAGACGGTCGTCAATGGTTAGGTTCTTGAGCCCCTCGCCGCCGAACTCCATCGACTTATAGAGCGCGCCGTCGACGCCGATCATGCCGATGATATGCAAAATCACGTCCTTGCCGCTGACGTTTTCAGAAAGCTTGCCGGTCAGGTTAAAGCGCAGCGCCGAGGGCACCTTGAACCACGCCTCACCGGTCGCCATGCCCGCCGCCATGTCGGTGGAGCCGACGCCGGTCGAAAACGCGCCCAGCGCGCCATAAGTACAGGTATGCGAGTCCGCGCCAATGCAGGTCTCGCCCGGGGCGATTAAGCCTTTTTCAGGCAGCAGCGCGTGTTCAATACCCATTTCGCCGACGTCAAAGAAATTTTGAACATCATACTGGCGGGCAAAGTTGCGGCAGGTCTTGGCCTGCTCCGCCGCTTTAATATCCTTGTTCGGAATAAAGTGGTCAAGCACGATCGAAATCTTGTTCACATCAAAGACCGAATTAAAGCCCGCCTTGTTGAACTCGTTGACCGCGACCGGCGTCGTGATATCATTGCCAAGCACCATATCAAGCTTGGCGCGAATCAGCTGCCCGGCCTTTACCGAATCGAGCCCCGCGTGAGCGGCCAGAATTTTCTGCGTCATTGTCATACCCATGTGTCGTTCCTCCTAAAATATGAGTTCATAAAATATAAGCCAAGGGGAAGGGTGATTGCAGCGCCTTTTAACGCGGCAGCTGTAAAACGGGGTACTGGCCCGTCAGGGGTATCTTGAATTTACAAAATCAAAAAAGCCGCAATCATCCTTTGACTTTCAAAGGACGAAAGCAGCTTTGTCTTTCGCGGTACCACCCTTGTTGATGCGTTGTACGCATCCGCTCTGCCCGGCATCGGCTGCGCGCTTCATCGAGCGCATGCAGCGAATCCGGCCCCATTGATAACGGGTGGGAAGCCCGTCCTTCCTTGCAGAAAAAAATCCGCTCAGTCGGCCGCTCGGGGGTGAGATTGCAGACGCACAAGCACCGCCTTTCACCAACCGGCGGCTCTCTGAGGCTTGTGTCGGGGCCTGCAAATTCCCCGTCAACGCGATTTTTAATATAACAGCATGATAACGATTTTACAATTGCTTGTCAAGTCCCGGAAGAAATTCTTTTTAGCGGTTTAAACAGGTAATTTTGTATGAGAGCAACTGTATCAACGCCGGCGCAAGCCGTGCGGCAGAATTGCAACGCGATATCGACAAACCTCACGCGGCTGCTGTAAAATGATATCTCTTGCAAAACAGAAGAGAATCGGTCATAATAGAGCTGATCACAGGCGTATTATTGCAGAAAGGGGAGGGGATCATGTCTGTTACAGGGTTTTTAGAGCAGCACCAAAAGCAGGAACTGCGCCAAAATATTTCGATGCAGCAAATACAGTATGTCACCCTTCTTCAAATGAATATTCAGGAGCTCAACGAACGGTTGGGCGAACTGGAGACTGAAAATCCGCTCATCGACGTGCAGACGCCCGACCCCGGCGCCGTGCAAGAGGAGGTCAATCCGCTGGCGACGGCGCAATGGCTGTTGTCAAAGCCGGTGCTTCGCCCCGACGAGGACCCCGCCGACTATGAGGATAGCCGCCGGCCTGAGCCGTCGCTGCAGGCCGACGACCCCTATGACCTACAGGCATATCTGAGAAATCAGTTCGACTTTAGTCTCACGCGGGTCGAGCTTTCGATTTTAGAAAAGCTGATCTGCTCGCTTGACGAAAACGGTTATCTCACCGTCACGGCCGAGCAGGCCGCACAGACCTTTAACGTCGATCTGGTACTCGCGCAAGAGGCGATTGCCTATCTTCAAACGCTCGACCCGCCGGGCATCGGCGCAAGAGATCTACCCGAGACGCTGGCGCTTCAGTTAGCGCGCCGGGGCGTTGACGATCCACTGGCCTATCGCCTCATAGAAAACCATCTGCAAGAGCTGCCGCGCGGGCATTTTCAGAAAATTGCCGGTGCGCTCGGCTGCTCGGCTCAGAAGGTTCGCGCGCTCTACGAACTGATCAAGACGCTTCAACCTCGCCCGGCCTTTTGCTTTGGCAGCCGCCCCGCGGTTTATATTCTGCCCGACGTCACCGTTATCGAGCAGGAGGGTGCGCTCGCCTGCCGTTACAACGACCGCTACAGCGCCCAGATTAACGTCAACCGCACCTATCTTTCGCTGTGCGACAAAAACGATGAGGTCAAGGACTATGTCGAGCGCAAGCTCTCTCAGGCGATGTGGGTGGCAAAGGCGATCAAAACCCGGCGCGACACCATCGAGCAGATTGCAGAGTCGATTGTGCGTCGGCAAAAGAATTTCTTTTTGCGCGCCGGCGACATTCTGCCGCTGCGCTTGCAGGATATTGCTGAAGAGCTCGGCGTACATGAATCTACCGTCAGCCGTTCGGTCAACGGCAAATATATTGAATGCAAGTTCGGGGTTTTCCCCTTTAAGCATTTCTTCTCCCGTGCACTGCCCGACGACGCGGGGGGCCAAAGCACGGGCAGCCGCTCGGTCAAAGATCAGATTAAAAGCCTGATTGAAGCCGAGGACCCGCGCCACCCGCTGTCCGACAGCGCCTTGGCCGCGCTGCTTGAAAAGGAGAAGACGGTTATCGCCCGCCGCACGGTGGCAAAATACCGCGAGGAACTGGGGCTACCGTCCTCGGCGCTGCGCCGAAAAACCCTATAAAACCACGCATTTAAAGGAGACTTTTTGACATGAGATACGAAGGGGATGTCTACCGTCCGCCAAGCGAAGCGCATAGCCTGATTATCCAGCTGACGATCGGCTGCGCCCGCAACACCTGTACCTTTTGTACGATGTATAAACGCAAGGCGTTCCGCGTGCGGCCGCTGGCCGACGTGATCGCCGACCTTGAGGAGGTCAGCCAAAGCCACCGCCTTGGCGTCGACCGCATCTTTTTAGCCGACGGGGACGCGCTGGTCGTTAAAACGCCCGATATCATTACGATTCTGGATAAGGCCTACGCGCTATTCCCGCGTTTAGAGCGCATCACCACCTACGGCGCCGCGCAGGATGTGCTGCTTAAATCGCACGAGGAGCTCGTCTCTCTTCGCGAGCACGGGCTTGAGATGGTTTATATCGGCGCCGAGTCGGGCAGCGACGAGATTTTGCAGGACGTCAAAAAAGGCGTCACCGCCGCCGAGATCATCGAGGCCTGTCTGCGGTTAAAGGCGGCGGGCATCAAGGTTTCGATGACGCTGATCACCGGCCTTGGCGGGCGACCCAAAACGCAGCAGCACGCCGTCGAATCCGCCGCGCTGGTCACGGCGGCCAAGCCGGACTATCTCGGCCTCTTAACGCTGCATCTCGAGGCGGGCACGCCGCTGGCGCAGGATTATCTCGAGGGGCGTTTTGAGATTCTCTCGCCGCTTGAATATTTGCAGGAGCAAAAGCTGTTTTTAGAATCGGTCGACAGCGAAGGCACCGTGCTGCGTTCAAACCACGTTTCAAACTACGTGGCGCTTTCCGGGACTTTAAACCGCGATCGCCAGAAGATGATCGATCAACTGTCGTCCGCGCTTGAGAGCGGCAGAATACGCCCCGAGCGCTATCGAAGATTATAATAATTACCAAAACGGCGGCCACAGGCAGAACACCTGGGTCGCCGTTTGTTGTTGAGAAACCGTCCCCCCTCAATGCTATTGTAAATCGACTCAAGGCGCGATTCGGGACTGGCAAGACTATTTGCAAGGAGGGCTAACGCCCGACTAGGGCGTTTCTTAAAAGTCAAAAGCGGCGGGGAATTCGCTGAAAAAGCATAAGTACAAGGAAAAATGCTTGGAATACTGGATGTATTCCAAGCATTTTTGACGTGGCGATTGGTTTTTACAGTAGAATGTCCCTAAGTTGAGGACGGTTAAGAACGCCCCCAGAGACAACAACACGGTGAGCGTAAAGCAGCTCGTAAGCTATCCCATATTTAAGCTGTTTGGTTATAAGACAGCTTAATGCTTACAGGCTCAAAAATCGGCAACTTTGACATGCCGCTTACCCCTCCGCAAAATGTTTTACTCAAAACGGTGCGGAGGGGTTAGAATCTTGTTTGCAATTTTTAATAGTATGATTTACACAGGCATTCCCGCGGCGAGGCTGCCATGCCACGCGCGGCATCCCTTTGGTGGCATTCGCCTTTTAGGCATATCCATCTAGAAGCCAACATTACAGCAGCTATTGTGTGCTGCCAAGCACTATTTACGCTTTAAAAACAACCAGACGAGCAGTGCCAACAGCGCCGCGACCGATAAACCGGCCGCCAATATAAAAGGCCACAGCCTGCCCGCCACATAAACGGCCGTCGGGCCATCCGCCCCGCCGATAATGCCGATCGAGCTGGCATCCATCGTGCTTATCTTTATCATTTACCTTCGTCCTCCGTTATTATGATGTGATTATGCGCCTTAGCGCTCAATTCTATCCTTTTTATTTAGGCTTTAAAAAGAACCACAAACCCAACGTGACCAACACCGCCACGCACAAACCGGCCGCGATGATAACAGGCCTTGCTATCATAACCGTCGTATAAAACGCCGTCGGGCCGTCCGCGCCGCCGACTGTGGCTACAAACTCTGTCTGCATCGGACTTTTCCTCCTCTAATCAAGCTCGTAGAGCACCGGCTTTCGCGCCTGATACACGGCCTGATGCGTAAATCCCGCCTCACGCAGCAGCGCCTGTCCCTCTTCGAGGCCGCGCCCGATATTGGCCGCGAGATGCGCGTCCGAGCCCAAGGCCACCAGCTCGCCTCCGCATGCCTTAAACAGCTTTAATTCCCATAGATCGGGCATGGCGCGCGCCTTGGGGCTACGGTAAAGGCCGGAGGTGTTTAATTCCAGCGCCTTGCCGTTTTGGGCCAACGCCGTGAAAATCTCGCGCAGCATCGGTTCAAAGCTTTGCACCGGCGGAATATGGTCGCCGTAGCCCATATAGCGATAGGCGTAGGTGATATGCGCGAGCACGTCAAAGGTGTCGGTTTTAGCCAACTGCAACAGCTCTTCAAAATACCGCTCAAGCAGTGCCTTTTTATCACCGGTTTTCGCCTGTAAAAAATAAAAATCCTCGGTCTGATACAGGTTGTGCAGCGAGCCAAGCACCACGTCGTAATCGGCCATCGTCAGAACCTGCTGCGCTCCAGCCATATCGTGAATGGCCTGACCCAATTCCACGCCGTAGGAGAGGGTCAATTGCCCCTCAAAACGCGCGCACGCCGCTTTGACCTCCGCCGCCGAGCCCACCAAGCGCTCGCGCCAGTCGGGCAGCAGATAGACCCCCAGATCACAGTGATCGGTCACGGTAAGGCCCTGAATCCCCGCCGCAATAGCGGCCTCACACATGGCCGCTACCGTCTCGCTGCCATCAAAGGAATGGCGTGAATGTGTGTGTCCGTCAAAAATGTTCGCCATTAAAGCGCCTCCTTGTCTGACCGCCGTGCGCATGTGTCCGGCGGCAATCGGTTCTGCGGCAATGCACCCGCGATGTTACAAAGCAATTATAGCATAGAATCAGCCTGCACAGCAGTACAATTTGCCTAAAACTTGTTATCAGCAGCCCAACATGCGGGCATCATCACTTTCTGCAAAGCAAAATGCCCGGCGGCGTCCCCGTGCAATGGCTGAATGTTTGGCAAAATATTGATTTTATCGTTGCACTGTGCGAAAATAGAACCAACAAACAAATGAGAGGAAGATACCCCATGGATTGCACCAAGCTGCTTGAAAATTTGAAACGCCGCGGTTTTTCAACGCAATATTTTGATACTGCCGCCGAGGCCAGCGCTTACCTGTGCGACACGCTCAAGGGCGAGACGATCGGTTTTGGCGGTTCGGTCACGCTGAGGGATATGGATCTTTATGAGCAACTTGAAAAAGAGAACACCGTCTGCTGGCATTGGAAAACTCCTGACGCGCCAAAGCGCCCGACAGAATTTACCGCTTACATCACCTCGGCCAACGCCGTTTCCAAGACGGGGGAGCTCGTCAACATCGACGGAGCGGGTAACCGCGTGTCCGCCACGCTTTATGGCGGCAAAAAGCTTTATTTTGTCTGCGGCGTCAACAAGGTTGTGCCCAACCTTGACGCTGCCATCGACCGCGCACGCAATGTGGCAGCCCCGGCAAACGCTAAACGCTTAGACCGCAAAACGCCCTGCGTCGTGACCGGAAAGTGTCAGGACTGCTCAAGCCCTGAGCGCATCTGTCGCGGCATGGTCATCCACATGCGGCCGATGACCAGCTATCAAACGACCGAGATTATCATAATCGGCGAAAATCTAGGCTATTAAAAATCGAAAAAACAGCGCGGGGAATTGTTTTCCCGCGCTGTTTTGTGTTATGATAGATTACTACAGCAGTTTGATTTATCACTCGGATTGCTAACGCCATCTTGCTTGCATGCGGTTGAACTTAAAGGAAGTCCCATAAGTTCAACTGCGATAACACCCTTATTTTAAGGAGGAATCTGCTCATGAATGCTGTTATCACTGTGGTCGGACGCGACACCGTCGGCGTTCTCGCAAAAGCCGCCGGTATCTGCGCCACGCACAACGCCAATATCATCGACGTTACGCAAACCGTTATGGGCGACTATTTCTCAATGGTCATGCTCGCCGACATCTCAAAGCTTTCCTGCGATTTTTCGGTGCTCTCTGAGGAGATGCAGTCAGCCGTCAAGGAGATGGGCCTGATCGCCCATGTCATGCACGAGGATATTTTTAATGCCATGCACCGCATTTAAGGAGAAGGGGAACCTATGCTGAATATCAACGACATTCTCGAAACGGTGCAGATGATTAAGGATGAATGCCTCGATATCCGCACCATCACGATGGGTATCTCACTGCTCGACTGCGCCGACAGCGACATCGACCGCTCCTGCCAAAAGGTCTATGACAAGATCACCCGTCTGGCTAAAGATCTGGTCAAAACCGGCCAGGACATTGAGCGGATGTACGGCATCCCGATTATCAATAAGCGCGTAGCGGTTACCCCCGTGGCACTGCTTGCGGGCGTCTCGGGCGGCGACCCGGTTAAATATGCCCACGCACTGCAAAAGGCGGCCGGCACGATCGGCGTCAACTTTATCGGGGGCTATTCGGCGCTGGTGCAAAAGGGCTTTTCGGCCGGTGATCTAGAGCTGATCCGTTCGATTCCGCGTGCCATGGCTGAAACCGACCTGCTGTGCTCGTCGGTCAACATCGGCTCGACCAAGGCGGGCATCAACATGGACGCCGTCGCGCTGATGGGCCGCATTGTCAAGGAGACGGCGGCGCTCACCGCAGAGCGCCAGTCGATCGGCTGCGCCAAGCTCGTTGTGCTGTGCAATGCGCCGGAGGATAACCCCTTTATGGCGGGCGCTTTCCACGGCATCAGCGAACCGGACTGTATCATCAATGTCGGTGTTTCGGGCCCGGGCGTCGTGCGCGCCGCGCTTGCGCGTGCGAGCGAGGACCTACCGATCAACCAAATTGCCGATATCGTCAAGAAAACCGCGTTTAAGATTACGCGCATGGGCCAACTGGTCGGGGCCGAGGCCTCCGAGCGGCTCGGCGTGCCGTTTGGCATCATCGACCTCTCCTTGGCCCCCACTCCCGCCGTTGGCGACTCGGTCGCGCATATCCTTGAGGAAATGGGCCTTGAGCGCTGCGGCGGTCCGGGTACGACTGCCTGTCTGGCGCTCTTAAACGATGCAGTCAAAAAGGGCGGCGTCATGGCCTCAGGCCGCGTGGGCGGTCTCTCGGGCGCATTTATTCCCGTGTCGGAGGACGCGGGCATGATGGACGCGGCCAGAGTCGGCGCGCTCTCGCTCGAAAAGCTGGAGGCGATGACCGCGGTATGCTCGGTCGGGCTTGATATGATTATGCTGCCGGGCGAGACAACCGCCGAAACCATCTCGGGCATCATCGCGGACGAGGCAGCCATCGGCATGGTCAACCAGAAGACCACCGCTGTGCGCGTCATTCCCGCCGTGGGCTACAAGGTCGGTGACGAGCTGCATTTTGGCGGCCTTCTGGGCGGCGGGCCGGTCATGCCGGTCAACGGCTTCTCACCCGAGAAGATGATCCGCAGGGGCGGCTACATTCCCGCGCCGATGCAAAGCCTGAAAAACTAAAGGGGCGAACGCTTTTATGGAATGGATGTTAGCTTCTCTCGCCGCGGCGGCCGCCGCCTATCTGCTGGGCAGCGTCAATTGCGCCGTGCTATTTTCGACCGTGTTTTTCGGCGAGGATATCCGCAGCCACGGCAGCGGCAACGCCGGAACCACCAATATGCTGCGTACCTATGGCGCAAAGGCGGCGGCGCTGACCTTTGCGGGCGATATCTTCAAAGGCGTGCTGGCCGTTTGGCTTGGGCGGTTGCTGTTTTTGCTGCTTGGCGCAGGCGCGCAGCAGGTCTACGGCGGCTATCTGGCGGGCTACGCCGCTATTTTAGGGCATATGTACCCGCTGTATTTTCGCTTTAAGGGCGGCAAGGGCGTTGCCACCGGCTTGGGCGCGGTGTGCGCCATCAACCCGCCGGTGTTCGGCGTGGTATTCACGGTCGGTATTTTGATCTCGGCGGTTTCAGGCTTTGTGTCGCTCGCGTCGCTTTCAGGCGCGGTGCTGTTCCCGCTGCTGCTGGCGATCAGCATGCTGATGAAAAATGGAACCATAGCGCCAGCCGAGCTGTTCTTAGCCTGCGGCATTGCGTTGCTGATTATTTATAACCACCGCGAGAACATAAAGCGTTTGCGAAATGGCACCGAGAATAAATTTTATAAGAAAAAGCCGCTTTAGCGGCAGGATATGATATACTGAATCTAAAGAATTTCTTAAAAAAGAGGCGGTGCTATTATGACCGACGAGCAAATTTTAAAGGCGATGCAAACGATGCTTGAGCCTATTAAAGAGGATTTATCCAGCCTTAAGCAGGACGTTTCCGGCCTTAAACAGGACGTTTCCGGCCTTAAACAGGACGTTTCTGGCCTTAAACAGGACGTTTCCAGCCTCAAGCAGGATATGATGGAAGTTAAGCAGCGGGTTACGAAGATTGAGCTCAAGCAGGAGAATGAAATTTGCCCGAACATTCAACTGCTTGTTGAGGGGCATGAAAATCTGGCGGCTCAGCTTAAGGAACTGGAACCAATGAAAAAGACCTTGGCGGACGTCAAGGCCGACACTGAAGTCCTGAAGGTTGTCGTTACGCAGCACAGCCAGAACATTCACAAGCTGGAGCTGGTGAGATAAGCCGTATCGGTTTATAAGCTGCCTTTCCCTTTTAAAAACAGTGACTTTAGATACAAAACAGACATGTCTTTTTAAGCACAATAACGCCCGGGCCTTTAACAGCCCGGGCGTTATTATTATGTTTGACCCCCGCCGCTTTAGGCGGCGAGCCTTTGCATCAAGCGGCCAGCGCGGTTAGGCGGCAGCAAGACTGTTATGCAAATTAACGGAGCAGCTGCAGAACCTGCTGGGGCTGCTGGTTGGCCTGCGCGAGCATCGCCTGAGCGGCCTGCGACAGAACGTTGTTCTTGGTGTAGGCCATCATTTCCTTCGCC
>JAEWBS010000005.1 GCA_023391005.1 Bacillota bacterium
ATGTGCTGGAGCTGCACGGCTCGATGCTGCGCAACCGCTGCATGACCTGCGGTGAGGCATATGGCATCGAGGCCATGCGCGGCCCCGGCGTACCCCGCTGCGGCTGCGGCGGCGTCATAAAGCCCGATGTCGTGCTGTATGAAGAGGCGCTGGATACCGATACCGTCGAGCGGGCGGTGGCGGCGCTGCGGGCGGCTGATCTCGTCATCGTTGGGGGAACCAGTCTGGCAGTCTATCCGGCTGCGGGACTGCTCGACTACACACGGGGGAAGATCGTATTGATCAACCGTGACGCCACGCGGCTCGATGCCGCCGCTGAGCTGGTGCTAAGCGACAGCATCGGCGCGGTGCTGTCTCAAATACAGGTCGGCCCGTCGTCCAGATAGGGCAGGATGACGCGGTAGCGCTCAATCAGCGTCTCAAGTCGCATGGCGGCGTTGGCTGGGCTGGTTGAGGGCAGCACAATGGCAGGCCTGCCGGTGATAGGCTCACACAGACGGTGGTAGAATCTGCCTGCGGTTTGCCCGGTGGTGAATATCGCCCTGATATCGGCGGTGTTGAGAATCTCGCTAAGGTCGTTAGGCACGGCGTTCTGGATACTCGCGTCACTGGCGCCCTCAATAGTGCAGCTTCTCAGAACGTCGGTTAACGCGACGCCATGGGTCAGGCACAGCTGGCGGCGGCGGTCATTGTCCTCGTATGAAGGACAATTGAACAATGCGCACAACACTTTCCAAAAGCGGTTCTGCGGGTGTGCATAATAAAAGGCGCGCTGTCTGGATATGGGCGAGGGCATTGTTCCAAGCAGCAAAACGCGAGAATTCTTATCGTAGAGTGGTGGTATAGGGTGCACAATGGTCTCTCTCATCAGCGCTTGCCTCCGGATAGATGCCGTCATTTGGGCAATTTTGATAACACAATTATAACATATTTAGCGGTTACTTTCATGCTTGAAAGCGGTTGCCAATACCGACCATCCGCTTAGGGGAACATTATGCTTAAATCCATAACATTTTTATGATTATGAACCATAGCATCTCATAAAATTCAAAAATAGACCAAATAGAGATAAATTACAATAAAATATGAATGTTTTTCAATTTAATCCATCAAAAATAAGCCCGTGTGGGCCAAACTGTTGTAAAGACAACGCAGCGTATTTCGGTTAGGCGACTAAAGAATGATTAGGCCGGTTGTGGCGAAATTTAAGTCGTTAAATAGATGGTTGGTTATTCTTGTTGCACAAAACAGTACCTGATATTGGCAAAACCAATTGCCAACCCAACTTTTTTAGTATAGCTAAAAACAGGTAGAATTTGTTATGATGAATTTGCATCTAAAAATAAAGGAGCGTGTAGCGAAATGATCATCTGCTATGAAATTGTATGTACAGAAAGACATATTGAGGATTATGGTCCCTGTAGCGTATTTGGCCTGCGAGCATTTGAAGAGGGGGAAAGGTGCGGTGAGTCGGTTTGCTGCATTGAAGATATTTCCCCAAACAGGCATTTTGTCGAGAATCTCTGTGATCTGCTCCGCGGCCGAGACGTTCACCCCGTACATATCAAAGACATTGTGTTAGATCTCATCAGCTAGTCGTTGCCGGCGAGAATCAGCCGAACGAGCTCGACGCGGTTATTGATTTGCAGCTTGCCATAGATGTTTGAGAGGTTTTTCTTGACCGTTCCTTCGGTGATGCCGCAATCGGCTGAGATGCCTTTGATGGAATTTCCATTGACGATATGGCAGGCAATCTCTAACTCGCGCTTGGTCAATCGGTCTGCGAGGCTTTGTATCGACAGCTGGGGTCCGGTGGTAGGCATGACTAACAGAAACATCTGGTTGGCGTTCATCGTTGGAATGGCGGCGAGAAGGCAATCGAGATTCCCTAATCGGTGCGCGACGGTTAGGATGCTTTGCTTTGAGCAGCAGCTTGGAATAATTTTAGTTCGAAGAAACTCAAAGTCTTCATGCGAATAAATTAGTTGGTTAAAGCATGGATTTGCATTTACCAGTCTTTTGAATCGGTCGTTTTCTGTTTCAAGAATCGCCACGCCGATATTCCCCGCTTCACATATTGGCGTTGGACTAACATTGACCGATTTCATCATCTGATAGTAGTCCTGCGGTTCCAATAAATGCAGCCCAACCAACAGGTGCTTTTCATAATGGTTTAGGGGTACCAGCATGATCAGCAGGTGGTAGGCGGTTTCATTCCGCACGCAGATATCCATAAAATAGCTGATTTTATTAAGGGACATCGCGCGCGCAATAAGCTTGTCGGTGCATACGGTGTGCATGCAGGAGAACAGTCTGCCGATCGAATCTCCGAGGTTAATCTCCATCAGCTGTGAAAAATCGGGGCTGATGCTTGACACGCGATAGCCGTCTTGGGTCGCGCTCAATAAAATAGAGTCGTAAAAGCAGCTGCAGAATTTATTCAGCGGCATATTCACTAGATTGTTGGCACTATAGGTTCGGGTGGCTTCTTCCACATCCCAAATGGGCAGAAGCGTCATGGTCAACAAGGGGCGGTCATAAGAGAGAGAATAGCTCCATAAACTGCCCTGAATTTCACGCAGATCCCGAATACACTCGTTGCCCTCTCTGATATGGGCAAAGGCTTCATAGATCCAGCTGGCCGTTAGTTCCGATACAATTTTTTCAAGCGGCAGCCCCTGCGTGTTCGGATTGATGCTCATAACGCGGAAAAAGGCTTTGGTCGCACTGGTTAGCAGCAGGCTGGACTCCTGTTCATTTGCAGTGAATATACATTCGTATACTGGTGGGATGTTCTTCAAAGCGGTCTTCCTTTCTCAGAATATTTATACTCTATAAATGCTCCATTAATAATTATAACATTTTGTAGTTATGGAATAAATTGCGTTGTTTCACAAAATTTGTAGAAAAAGTTGATTTATCCGTCCACAATTTGGCGTTATTTTGTAGAAAAATAACGAAATATGTCGAAATTGATTACATTAGCGCGATAAATAAGAAGGCGGCAAAGGTCATCCTTTGCCGCCTTAAAATGCCTTTTTAAGAGTTAAATTCATTTGCCGCTTCTTCGCAGGTTCTCATAGCCAGAATTGTTTGTGAAATCAGCGTGTCAAGCTCCCAGCCGAGCAGTTCGGCCCCTTTTTCGATAACCTCGCGGGAGCAGCCTGCCGCAAATGCCGGGGTCTTAAACTTCTTTTTGACCGATTTCAGCTCCATATCCTGCACGCTTTTAGAGGGACGCATTAGCGCGACGGCACCAATCAGACCGGTGAGCTCGTCGGTGGCGTAAAGCACCTTTTCCATAGCGCTCACAGGCTCAATATCCACACGCGGCCAACCATGACTGGCGGTGGCGCGAATAATCACATCGTCGATACCGGCTTCTCGCATCAGCTGCTGCTGCTTGACGCAATGTTCCTCGGGGAACTGCTCAAAGTCCAGATCGTGCAAAAGGCCGACCATTGCCCACAGCTCCGCTTCGTCGGCATGTCCAAGCTGATTGGCAAAATAACGCATGACCCCCTCAAGTGTGACGGCGTGCTTTAAATGGAAGGGCTCCTTATTATATTGTGTCAAAAGTTCCCAGGCTTGTTCGCGTGTCATAGAAAATCAGACTCCTTTTTATTTTACATAAATTTATTTTAGACCGACCGCGGTGTAAAGTCAAACCGTTTTCTCGACAAGTGGTCGCAAATAAGCATACGCTACAGCGTATTGGAATGCAGCGCACAAATAAACAAAGGGTTATTCGGCTGGCGGGGACGCCGTTTACAGCCTTTTTATTCAGCTTTAACTTAATGGCTATACTGGGCTGCAGATTGAAATAGCCCTGCCGCTATGGCGGCTTTTTCTGTTGGCATGATAATCAGAGTGTGCCTGATCAAATAGCCCATCCATTAACATCCTTAACGTCTTGCAGCGCCATAAGATTTACTGTCAGGCAGAAAAAAACTTTTGTGCCGCCCGTTTATAATCAGTCAGCAGGCGTTTTAACATTTTTACTTTGTCTAGCTCGGTGTAGTATTGTGCCAGATCCATCTTTTTTTAAATCGTTTTATGTCCTTTAACTGCCTTGCCACAAACAAAACAATTTTTATATTCAGTATAATGCGGTTACAGTCACCCCGTACTTTTTTATTGAGGTTATTTGAATTTACGGTGTTTTTTGCCTTAAAAAACAAATGATAAAAAGAGCTTGCTTTTTGTGGAGTGAAATGCTATACTATGTTCAAACAACACAACACCCCCGGGGGGTGGGGAGGAGGTAGGCTATGAAACAAACCTTTAATGTAACAGGGATGACCTGTTCGGCCTGCTCGGCGAACGTCGAACGGGCCGTTAAAAAGCTTGACGGTATCGAATCGGTCAACGTCAATCTGCTTGCCAATAAAATGACGGTGGAATATGAGCCTGATAAGCTCAACGACACCGCTATTGTGGCGGCAGTGACGGCGGCGGGCTACGGCGCCAGCAACGGCGATATACCGGCGCAAAGCGCGGCGAACTCGTCTGAAAAATCGCTGATGCAGCAGCAGCTCGACGAGATGAGGCAGCGCCTGATCGTTTCATTCATCTTTTTTGTGCCGCTGATGTATATTTCAATGGGGCATATGGTGCATTTGCCGCTGCCGGCCTTTATGTCGGGCATGAAAAACGCCGTTGCCTTTGGCATGACGCAGTTTTTGCTGACGCTGCCGGTGGTCTATGTCAACCGCAAATTTTTTCAGGTTGGCTTCAAGACGCTGTGGTACCGAGCGCCTAATATGGACTCACTGATTGCCATCGGCTCGACCGCCGCGGTGGTTTACGGCATATTTGCCATCTATCGTATGGGGTACGGCCTTGGTGTGGACGACATGGATCTGGTCATGCGCTACCACAAGGATCTTTATTTTGAGTCGGCGGCGACGATTCTGACGCTGATCACGCTTGGCAAATTCTTAGAAACGCGTTCAAAAGGCAAGACGAGCGAGGCGATTGCCAAGCTTATCGACCTTGCGCCCAAGACCGCGACCGTCATTAAAAACGGTGTTGAGGTTGAAATCCCCGTTGCCGACGTCAAAAAGGGCGATATTCTCGTCGTGCGCCCTGGGCAAAGCATCGCGGTGGACGGCGTGATTGTCGAGGGCTCGTCGGCGGTCGATCAGGCGGCGCTGACCGGCGAGAGCATTCCGGTCGAGAAAACGGTGGGTGATACTGTCATCGCCGCTACCATCAATAAAACAGGCTATTTTAAATTTGAGGCGCAAAAGGTTGGTGACGACACCACCTTGGCACAGATTATCCGGCTGGTGGATGAGGCGGGCAGCTCCAAAGCGCCGATCGCCAAGCTGGCCGATCAGATCAGCGGCGTTTTTGTGCCGGTCGTTATCGTCATCGCGCTTGTCGCAACGGCGGCGTGGATGATTACGGGACAGAGCTTTGAGTTCGCGCTCTCTATCGGCATCGCGGTGCTCGTTATTTCCTGCCCCTGTGCGCTCGGCCTCGCGACGCCGGTCGCCATTATGGTCGCCACCGGCAAGGGCGCGCAGAACGGTATCCTGATCAAATCCGCAGAGGCACTTGAAACCGCACACAGCGTCAAGACGGTTGTGCTCGACAAAACCGGCACCATCACCGAGGGTAAGCCGAGGGTTACCGACGTGCTGCCGGCCAACGGTTTTTCAGCCGACACGCTGGTGCAGGCCGCGGCGTCGTTGGAGCAGGCTTCTGAGCATCCGCTGGCCGAGGCGGTCACCGAGTATGCCAAGCAGCAAAACATGGTGCTTTCAGTCGTCGAAAAGTTTGAGGCTATCTCAGGCAAGGGCCTTTCGGCTGAGATTGCGGGCGCGGTTTATTTTGCGGGCAACGCCGCGTTGATGCGGCAGCAGAATATCGACTGCACCGAGCTCGAAAAACAGTGCGACGCGCTGGCCGATCAGGGCAAAACGCCGCTCTACTTTGCCAAAAACGGCAAGCTGATGGGCGTTATCGCGGCGGCAGACGTCGTCAAGCCCACGAGCCGTCAGGCCATTGCGCAGCTTAAGGCGCTGGGCGTCGACGTCGTGATGCTCACCGGTGACAACCGCAAGACCGCCGAAGCGATCCGCCGCAGCCTTGATATTGACCGTGTGGTTGCCGATGTGCTGCCGCAGGATAAGGAGCGCGAGATTCGCGCCCTGCAGGAGCAGGGCCACCGTGTCGCGATGGTTGGCGACGGCATCAACGACGCCCCCGCGCTCACCCGCGCCGACGTGGGCATTGCAATCGGCGCCGGAACCGACATCGCCATCGAGTCGGCCGATATCGTGCTGATGAAGAGCGACCTGCTCGACCTCGTCACGGCGCTGCGGCTCTCTCACGCAACGATACGCAATATTAAAATGAATTTGTTCTGGGCATTTTTCTACAATACGGTTGGCATTCCGCTGGCTGCGGGTCTGCTTTATCCGATGTTCGAATTAAAGCTCAACCCAATGTTCGGCGCGGCGGCCATGAGTTTAAGCTCGGTCTGCGTGGTCAGCAACGCGTTGCGCCTACGGTTCTTTAAGCCGCAGGCTGCCGTTGTGGATACGCAAAGCGCGGCTTTATCTCAGGAAGCAGTACAAGAGCCCCAACAAGAACAGGAGGATAACAGCATGAAAAAGATTATTACGGTCAACGGCATGAGCTGCCAGCATTGTCAGGCTTCGGTCGAAAAGGCGCTTTCAGCGGTGCAGGGCGTTTCCTCGGCTAAGGTCAATCTCGCAAAGAAGACCGCCACGGTGACGCTGGCGTCCGAGGTGGCGGACGACGCCTTGATGAACGCGGTGCGCGACGCGGGTTTTGATCCGGTCTCGGTCGAAGAGAAAAAAGGCCTGTTCGGCGGTTAAGAAAGGGAAGTTATCATGCGCGCGGATAAAGAAAAGGTGTCCCGGTTACTCAAAACGGCGCGCGGCCAGCTTGACGGCTTGCTGC
>JAEWBS010000046.1 GCA_023391005.1 Bacillota bacterium
CAAAGGCGTTGACGACAAAGGCATAGTGCTGCGCCGAGATGGCAAACACCCGGCGCACCGGCGCGCCGGATTTATACTGCTGCTCCAAGAGCGCGCTCTGCTCCACCACCTGCCGCGCGTAGGATAAAAAGCGCGTGCCGTCCTCAGACAGATACACCCCTCGGTTGTTGCGGCAAAAGATGGTGATGCCCATCTCCTTCTCCAGCTCAGAAATTGCCTTGGAGAGGCTGGGCTGAGTAACAAACAATGCCTGCGCGGCTGTGCTGATTGAACCGGACTGGGCAATTTGAATTACATATTTTAGCTGCTGTAAGGTCATGTTCTACCCCTTTCAGATGATTGCGATATGGTGCGAAGACCGGTATTGGTCTATATATTTTATAATATCACATTTTTATATATAAAAAAGACATTCCTTTCTTGAGGGAAAGAATGCGCCCTTAACAGCACAAAATAATCCATAACGGCAAAGGGACATGCCCTTCCCTGCTAACTGTTTGCTCAGCGGCTACCTTGCCTTTTTCGCGTATTTATTATAATATCAATTCATGGCTATTTAAAGAATAGGATGCACCAACGCACAGGTGCAACATGACGCTAATATGAAGGGAAAGAAAACTGATGAATATTTGGCACGACATGCCCGAGGAGCGCATATCTCCCGATGATTTTTTTGCTGTGATTGAGATTGAGAAGGGCAGCAAGGTGAAGTATGAGCTGGATAAAGGCACCGGCATGCTAATGCTTGACCGCATTCTCTACACCTCCACCCACTACCCGGCCAGCTACGGCTTCATTCCGCGCACCTACGCGGACGACGGCGATCCTTTAGATGTGCTGGTGCTTTGCTCCGAGCCCATTATACCGATGTCGTTGGTACAGGTGTATCCTATCGGTGTAATCTCAATGGTCGACAACGGCCGCAACGACGAGAAAATTATCGCCATCCCGTTTGGCGACCCCACCTACAGTTGTTTCCGCAGTATTGAAGCGCTGCCGACGCATACCTTCTCCGAGATGCGGCACTTTTTCAAGGTTTACAAAGAGCTTGAGAACAAAGAAACTGCCGTAAACGAGGTTATGGGTCAACGGGAGGCGGTTAAAATTGTTGATAAGGCCATTCGCCTCTACAAAGAAACCTTTCCCTTGTAGTTTAGGCTTGCCAGAAACCCCGAATTTTGATGTCGGGCACTCCCCTTACCTCAAAGAGGCTTCCACGTGATTGACGATGATAATGCTATAACAGTTATGGGGAACGTCGGTAAAATACCGACGTTCCCCATCGTTTATGTCCGCCTTAATGCTGTGTTTGGATGGTTATATAAAAAATTCCGGCTCGGCGCGGCGGGCAAAATCCCGTTCCAGCATGTGCTTATGTGATAAAAATTGCTCGTCATCAAAGTATTTTGCATCTTGCGGACACCGTTTTACACAGGCATGACATTTGATGCATATTCCGAATACATCGGCGGGATCTTCCTTGTTGATCGACCCCATCGGACATCGCTGAATGCAAACACCGCAATGATTGCATTTTTCCATATCGGTCTTAGGCTTAGCCTTTAAAAAGACGGTGGGATTTCCGTCCAGCCCCTTGGGCGTATAATATACCTCGGGCGGATTGCTGCCCTTTACATCAACAGGCTGCGGGAAATCCTCAAGCGTATTGATCTTCTCAACTACTTTGGTTGAAAACGCCTCCAGCTTCTCTAAATCCGCTTGATCCGGCCGACCGGCTGCCAAAACCTTTGAAAAAGCGTGTTGAGCAGCCACACCCGCCCCCGCAATCGTATGAAAGCCATTGTCTTCTAAAATATTACGAAGCTCGCTCAGTGCATCGTCAAAGCTCCGGTTACCGAATACTGCAACCGGCACAGCCAGCGCGCCGTTCCCAACAAAATTTTTCTGCACATAGGGTAACAATTTATTGGGAACTCTTCCTGCGTAAACCGGCGTTCCCCATATAACCAAATCTGTTTTATCAAAGGAATTTATTTCTTCTCTGGCAGCCGGAAGGGTGTAGTCCAACTTTTCTACCGGCAGATTGAGTTTTTCTCCAATCGATTCCGCAAGAGAAACCGTTACTTTTTCGGTGTTCCCAACAGGACTAAAATATACAGCCCAGACCTTATTAATATCCATTTTCAGCGCCTCTCCTCTTATATGCGAATTTGTTATTATTATATCATACCAAACATACTTAGAGGAGTAAAGGGAATAGCCGACTTTTAGCCAATAATAAATTTAATAGAAACTAATAAATTTATTAGCTGCTTCTTAAATTTAAAGGATCTTTATATATAGAATCTAAAAGTCAGGTTTGGACCAATAGATTTTTGAAGGCGATTTGCCGCAAATAAGATGCCGTGCGGCTTTTACCGCGCGGCATCTTATTAGGTTTCGTAAACTTATTGGATATCTTAAAAATTTTCACTTTAACAGCTGATGATTTTGAAAAAAGTCCTGCCAAGGGTCGACACCGTCGATTCGCCGGAGCGCTTCTGCCATATCAATGCCGTCGGGCGTGACGGTGTCAAGCTCTTCCCACGCGATGGGCATTGACACACGGGCACCCTTTCGGGCTCTGATGGAATAAGGCGCGATACTGGTGGCGCCCCTGCCGTTCCTAATCCAGTCGATGAATATCTTGTTCGTCCTTTTGGCTTTTCGGACGTTGCTGGTATAACGATCGGGCCATTTCTGCTCCATTACCTCAGCTACACGCTTGGCAAAATCGTAAAATACCTCCCACGAGACCGCAGGCTTTAAAGGGACGACCACATGGTACCCCTTTCCGCCGCTGGTTTTAAGATACGACTCAAGCGACAGCTCCGAGAGGATATTTTTGACATCCAAAACGCCCTGCCGCACCGTGCCGATATCCATTCCTTCATCGGGGTCAAGGTCAAAAACCATCATATCGGGTTGTTCCAGCGTGTCCACACGGCTGCCCCAGATATGGAATTCCAGTGTCCCCATCTGCGCTTCGGACACAAGGCCGGACACGTCCTCAATATAGAAGTAGTCCTCCGTCTCTCCGTCGCTGTTTGTAACCGGGATCGTCACAACGCCTTTGCTGCCCGAACCCGGATGCTTCTTAAAGAAGCAGGACTGAGATACTCCCTTGGGGCAGCGCACGATACTTAAAATCCGCCGGCCTACATAGGGCAGCATGCGCGCCGCCACCTGCGCGTAATACCGGACGACATCCTCTTTTGTGATGGATGGATCGTCAAACATCACCTTGTCCGGACTCGTAATTTTGACGCCTTCGATGATGATCTGCTTACCGTTTGAATCCATTGGCCGCTCCAATTCTTCCGCGGACGATGACTTTGATTGCAGCTTATCCTCCGCTTGTTCTTTCTTGACATCCTCAGGTTTCTTATCCGCCCGCAGGCCTTTGTAGCTGGCCTGCCTCAATAGATTGTCCTGCGTCCATTCGACGAATTTAATTTCCGCGACTAACTGAGGCTCCAGCCAAATGATCGCTTCACCCGTTCTGGGCTTGGGCGCATCTTTAAAAGCGGGTTGCATCCGCTTTAGGGCCTCAAATTTTGTCGCCAGCTCTTTGATGTCGGCCTCAGTAAATCCGGTGCCCGCGCGTCCGGCGTAGATGAGCGCGCCATCTTCATAGACGCCAAGAAGAAGCGCGCTTATTCCCCGCGTTCTGAGGGTTTGTGTGTAGCCGCCGATGACAAATTCTTGCCGCTTATCACATTTAAGCTTGATCCAGTCGCCGTTTCTGGTTCCGCTGTAGGCCGAATCGGCCCTTTTGCCGATAATCCCCTCCATGCCGGCTTGGCAGGCGGTGGCAAAGCTCTCGCCGCCGTTGCCCCGAATATGCCGGCTGTAGTAGAGGTTTTTCGGGGCGTCCTTCGTCAGCGCCTCCAGCGTTGTTTTTCGCTCGGTCAGGCTCTGTCCACGGAGATCCGCACCGTCCAGCGCCAGAAGATCGAAGACGATATAAGTTGGATTTTTATTCTGGGGGCTCTTCATATAGCTTTGCAGCGCCTGAAAATCCGTCTTGCCCGACGCGTCGGTAACCACCATTTCGCCGTCAAGAACCATCGCCCTGCCTGCGGCCCAAGTGATGAGCGAGGCGGCGACCTCTTCAAAGCGATTGGTATAATCATTGCCACCACGCGTTTGCAGACGGACGCGGTTGCCCGCTACAAACGCTATGATGCGGTAACCGTCATATTTGAGCTCATAGAGCCAGTCCTCGCCCTCGGGAATGGTACGCACAAGCTGGGCAAGCTGTACCTCGGCATGATCGAAAGGATTTTGTGTGAACTTTTCATCCTCATTCTTTTCGATTTCTGACATGCTGCGCCCGCTTCGGATACTGGTGATAAATTCCGAAACCCCATCGTCACTTTGGGCGTATTCGTCCTTTTCTTTGAGCAAAAGCCAGTTGTCCCGCGTTTCGTCCGCTCTCGCCTTCATGCGCACCAGCGCCCATTTGCCCTTGAGCCGCCTGCCCTTGAGAATGAGCTTAAGCGAGCCCTGCCGCAATCCCTCATCGACATCCACCTGAGGCTCCCAGATGCCTTCATCCCAGAGCATCACAGTGCCGCCGCCATATTCCCCCTTGGGAATCGTCCCCTCAAAGTTGCGGTATTCCAGCGGATGATCCTCCACCTGTACGGCAAGCCGTTTGTCGCGGGTATTGTACGAAGGCCCCTTGGGTACTGCCCAGCTTAAAAGTACCCCGCCCCATTCCAGACGAAGGTCGTAATGCGCCCTGCGGGCCATGTGATGCTGAACAACGAACCGCAGCCGTTCTGCAGCGCCTTGCGTCTCGCCTTGCGGTTCCAGCGTTTTTTCAAAATTTCGTTTTTGATTATAGACATTGAGTTTCTCAGTCATAAAATTTTCGCCCGCAGCGCCGCCAAGGATGCAAAACGCCCCGTACGCCGCTTCACCTACTTTGCGTTGCGGTTACGCCAGTTCCTTGTCCTTTTTTGCTTTTTCAACGCTGGCTTTAAGCGCCTCCATAAGGTCGATGACCTTGTTGGTATCCTCTGCTTCCGCGGCGACAACCTCCTGACCGGAAATTTTACTTTCGATCAGCGCGCGTAGCTTAGTCTGGTATTCGTCCTTATATTTTTCGGGGTCAAAGGGCGTATCCATCGAATTGATCAGCAGCTTGGCCATATTGAGCTCCTGCTCCGAAACGTCGGGCTTATTATAGGGCTTTTGAAGTGATTTGATATCATCGGCATAGTACATGGTGGAAATGAGGACGCCGTCCTCGCGCGGGATAATGGCCATCAGCGTATCCTTGGTGCCCATCACCGCCTTACCGATGGCTATTTTCTGTTCGGCCATCAGAGCGGAGCGCAGTAACTCAAAGGCTTTTTCACCGCCCGTTTCAGGCACGGCCTGATAGGTTTTGTCGTAGTAGACCGGAGAAATTTGATTAAGCTGGGCAAAATGCAATATCTGAATGGATTTTTCCTTTTCTGTTTTGATCTTTTCAATCTCTTCATCCGTGACGACAACATACCGGTCTTTGTCATATTCAAAACCCTTGACAATATCGCCCGATGTGATCTCCTTGCCACAATGGGCACAGGTCTTTTTGTACCGGATGCGGCTGTTGTCTTCCTTATGCAGCTGGTTAAAGTGGATGTCGTTATCCTGCGTGGCGGTATGCATCGCGATCGGAATCGCGACCATGCCAAACGTTATGACCGATTTTCGGGATACCATAATAGAAACACCTCCGGTTTTAGTGTTCCCGACCGAATTGTAAGTATCCGGCATATGAACTGCCTTTTTAAACAAACGACCCTGCGGCGGCTACGTTTTTCGCACTGCTCAGTCCTGCTTTCATATCGCTTTAGCACCGAGAGATGATCCGCCTCTGCCGCTTCCAGCGCGACCTGATTTCAGCAGTCTGTTAGCCACCCTGCGCAGAGTATTTTAATGGCGGTCTATATAATAATTTTTGTATCAGAATGGCCTGCCTTCGGGCGTTTGAATTCCCCGCTTCATTGTATATCCAAATCTACAAAATTACCGCCGCAAAACCCGTATTAATAAATAAAAGCTGACAAGCTTTCTTATCGAAAACCTGTCAACTTATCTTGTTGGCGAGAAAGCGAATTAAGCGGCACTTGCTATAAATCCCATCCTGTTAAAAAAGACTTGTTAGAAGCCAACGGTCTGCCAATTCCAATAAGATCACAAACATGCTCTTGGAGTAACTTTTCCGCCGTCGCCCGCGTGCGAATCCCGCCCGTACAGTCTACCAACACATCGTACTTGTGCACTGCGTCGCGCATCGCTTTGGAATAAGGCGCGAAATAAGCGGTATCATTATCATCCACACCAATGCCATAAACACAATGGTTGCCCGAAACACTTAGCCAATCGATCCCCATCTTTGCCAATTCTTCCGCCACCCAAAGACCATCAGCCAACGTGAAGCCGTTTCCCGGCGCGCCCGGCATTTGATCGGATGCACCTAATCTGACTGAAAGTGCCGCGCTTCCAATAACGCCTTTTACCGCTTCCACAATATCAAACAACAATCTTGCACGATTGGCAAGGGCGCCCCCATAAGCATCTGTCCTAATATTGGTCAAGGGGCTAAGAAATTGACTGATGAGGTACCCATGAGAAGCATAAATCTGCACACCGCCGTTAAACTTCGACACCTCAACGGCACGGCGGGCTGCGTCTGCAAAGGACTGTATAATTTCATGGATTTCATTCAACTCCAACGCGCGGGAATCTGCATCAACAGGAGATTTTCTTGGGGTGGGCAAGCCGGAGGGCGAAACAAGTTCAAAGTCAGCTTCATCGAGCAGCGCGGCCGTTGTTGCCCTTGCGCCGAAATTGAGTTGCGCAACAATAGGAATTCCCTGTTCCCGATATATTTTTGTCACCGGCTCCAAGGCCATGGCAGATTCGTCATTGTATAAGCGCGGTTGATGCAACGCGCCTCGTCCCCAAGGATGAACGGCATGCTGCTCAGCCACAATAAGTCCCGCACCCGATTGCGCATATCCCTTGTAAATTTCTAAGGTTTTCTCAGTAGGCGCACCGCAATGATCCCCGGAATTCGTAACAATTGGCGCCGCAATAATCCTGTTTTGCAACGTCATGCTTTTTATTGAAATACGGTCTTTTAACATGGCTACAGCTCCTTTGTATTCGATTGCTCTAAATCAAGTAGCCGTTTTTTGATGTTGAGGGAAGCCGCATATCCCACTAAAGAACCGTCCGCACCAACGACGCGGTGACAAGGTATCAAAATGAGCAGCGGATTTTTATTGTTTGCCATGCCGACCGCGCGGCAAGCATTGGGGTTTCCAATCAATTCCGCCACTTGCTTATAGCTTTTTGTGCTTCCATAAGGAATATCCTTCAGCGCAGCCCAGACAGACTGTTGAAAGGGGCTTCCCTTAGGATGAAGCGGGAGCTCAAAGTGCTTGCGTTTCCCACAGAAGTATTCTTCCAATTGGCGTGCGGTCAGATCGGTTAATCCGTCGCGCTTTTGTAGCCTTTGCTGCCCCGGTTCATTGGCAAATCGTACCGCCGTAATCCCGCTTCCGTCCGATGCGATTGATATTTTTCCCAAAGCCAGATCATAAGTGAAGTCATATGCCTCTTGCGGCGCCTGTTGACCTTCTTTGTGTTGCTGCCGGTAATCGCCCGGAGACATTTTGGTATGTTTTTTAAAAAAGCTGTAGAAAGACGACAGGCTTTCAAACCCCAGCGAATAGGCGATATCTAAAATAGAATGGTCTTGACTGGCCAATTGAAGCTTGGCTGCCTCTATTCGGCGGCTGTTGGTGTATTCACCGGGCGTTTGCCCATATTGATTTACAAAGATTTCTGTCATGCCGCGTCGCGATACGCCCAATTCGGAAAGCGCATTCATCAAAGCTGCTTTGTCCTGAAACAATCTGTCAATGGTCGTTTTCGTACTATGTGCAAGTTCCAAGGCCGGCTGATACTCGAGCAAGTCCGGTCGGCATCGTTTACAAGGCCGGTAACCAGCTTTTATTGCAGCATCGGCGCAATCAAAATAGAGTACATTTTCTTCCAATGGGGCCTTGGATTTGCAGGAAGGGCGGCAGAAAATGCGGGTCGATTTCACTGCATAATAGAATATGCCATCGTACTGCTTATCATTTTGCATTACTGCGTTCCACATCTCTTTGGTGGTCACTGTCTCACCCTCATTCATGTTTAACCGGTTCTTTGTTAACCACTGCTTGGATTATATCAAATGGGGGCACTGTTGTCTTACAGTTTTGTTATTTCCAATTCTTTATGAGTTTCGATGCAATCAATAGCAGCGTGTATGCATATTATAAAGGCTAATCTCACTAACCGGATTTTTATTAATATTATAAACGGCGCACCAAAGACGCATAGCCAATTTATAAAAACCGGCAACGATTTACTTCGATAAAAATTTTATTTGAAAGCACGACAAGATTTGGCTATAATCGATCTTATGAACAGCCCCGGCGGCAAAACGGTTCATAAGAAAGAATGGGTAATCATGGTAGAAAACACTCAGCCCTCTCCTGAAATGGCGCAGGCCTTCGCCCTACTTGCAGCGGCGCGATCTCAAATTGAATCGGTCGTTATCGGAAAGTCACAGGCTATAAGTCTCGCGCTGGTGGCCTATCTGTCCAAGGGCCACGTCCTGCTTGAGGACTTACCCGGAACAGGTAAAACAACGCTGGCTAAAACCATTGCCCGTACACTGGGGCTTGGCTTTAAGCGCATACAGTTTACCCCGGATCTGATGCCCTCGGACATCACTGGCATGAACTATTACAACACGCAGTCGGGTGAATTTATCTTTCGCCCCGGGCCGGTTTTTACAAATATTCTGCTGGCGGATGAGATTAACCGCACCACCCCCCGCACACAGTCGGCGCTGCTTGAGGCAATGGAAGAGCAGCAGGTAACCATTGAAGGGGTTACCAAACCGCTGCCCCAGCCTTTTTTTGTCATAGCCACGCAGAACCCCATCGATTCAGAGGGCACTTTTCCGCTGCCCAGCGCCCAGCAGGACCGTTTTTTGCTTAAAATACGGCTGGGCTATCCCTCCCGCGCCGATGAGGCGGAAATTGTCCGCCGCCACGCCTTTTCCAGTCCGTTGGAGGCCCTTTCACCCATTCTGACCGAAGCGCAAGCGCTTTTTTTGCGCGAAACAGCCGCAAAGGTCTATCTCGACGATTCGTTGGTGGACTACATTCTTGATATTATCGAAGCGACCCGAAACCGGGACGAGATCGGGCTGGCGCTCAGCTCCCGCTCGTCGCTTGCCATGGTGCGGGCGGCCAAGGCTCTGGCCCTGATTGAGGGGCGCGCCTATGTCCTGCCTGATGACATCAAAGCGTTGGCCGTTCCGGTGTTCGGACACCGCCTAATGCTTAAAAAAGCGGAAACCTACAAGGGCAAGAGCGCCGAAGATTTACTCCAGCAGATGATGGGACAAATTCCGCTCGCCTTTAAGGGTGATGCCGGATGAAGAAGGCCTTTATCCGCAGTACCGCCCTTTGGGCCGATCCGCGTCTGTGGGTTTTGTATGCGCTGCTGGGCATGCTGACCGCCTATTATAAAATGCTGTGGGCTTTTGTGCTGGTGGCGCTGCTGCTGGCTTACGCGCTGTGGAGCTGGCTGTGGACCTTTTGGGGCTGCCGCCGTCTCTCGGCTGACGACCCGCTGACACAAACCGCCCTGTTCGCCAACGACAAGCTGGCGCTGACCTGGTCTTTTGAAAACGCCTGGTCCTTTTCGCTTGCACGCTGCGGCATTCATCTTTTTCTTCCCAATACCTTTGTTTGCACTCTTGATGAAAATATCCACACCGCCGAACAGGTGCCTCAGGGTTCGACAGGGACGAGCGATGTGCTACCGCAGACATGGACAGCCGCCACCGCACAGTGGCTCTGGCTGGCCGCCAAAGAGCGCCGCACCGTGTCCATGACGGTGACCGCTCCCTTGCGCGGCAGCTATTACCTACCGCCCGCACGGGTTTTTGCCGGTGATCCTTCAGGGCTTTACGAGGGATTTTGTCAGATTGGGCAGGCACATTTTCTCAACGTTTTCCCCGCGCTTAAGGGCGAGGCCGACTTTTCTCGAACGCTGGCGTTTGACGAAAACCTGCTGGAGGACTTGCTGGGGCTCGACGACCCTTATCAGGCCATGGGGACGCGCGATTACGAGTCGGGCGATTCGCCCAAGCGCATCAATTGGTATGCCACCGCCCGTACCGCGTCGGTAAAATCGAACGTCTATGAGCGGCAGATTTCAGCCTCCTGCATCGTCGCGCTGGATCTTTCCTGCGGTTTTGTTCCGGTGGCGCACCCCAACACACCCCGCAAGGCGCAGCCGCAGCTGGAAGAGGCCATTAGTCTGGCGTGCAGCATCGCGCTTTCACAGCTTTCGCGCGGAATTAAGACAGCCTTTGTCACCAATGCCCCAACGCTGCAGTGGGAACAGACGGCACAAAAAACGACGCCAGACGATTTTGGTGTTCGGCTAAAGCGCGACCGGGCGCTGACCCTGCTGGAAGCCGGCCTTGGCACCGGTCAGGAACGCCGCATTCTGGAGTTGTGCGCCCGTATTGACGATACGTCGCGCGCTACCGCCGTCGGCCAACAGGCGCTGTGGGAACAGCTTTTGCAGATTCCGCCGCAGACAGCGGTTTTTTTGCTGTGTTACCACACGATGCCCAAGGGCTGGGAGATTATGATGGAGATTGAAAACCAGAAAGAAGTCACAAATCCGGCCGATTTCTACGCCCCGGGACGTCTGGCTGGGTTGCCCACCACGCTGGTGCGGGTGGTTGACCTATCACAGCAGGCTTCCGCCCAATAAATTCCCCAGCAGATTTTAAGGAGGCGCAATACGCATGCATATTACCGCGCTAATTGGTATGTGTTGTTTTTTATGGTATCTGGCGCTTTGGGCTACCGTATTTTCTCCAGCGACCACGCTGGTAACGTTGGCGGCTGCGCTTGGGCTGGTTTGTCTGGCGCCAAGAGCGTTGGGGCGCCTAACAAATGAACGCTTATGCGTCGGCGGGTTAAAGCTGGGCAGTATTTTGCTGCGCAATGCCGCCGTATTTCTACCGTATACCGCGCTGACTGTCGGGTTGTTTGTCTTGTTTTTGGACCGAACGGCCCCTATTTCCACAGCGTTATACCATACTGGCGGTCAGGCGCTCTTTTGGCTGTTGGGCGCACTCGCGGTTTACCTGCCCGATAAGAACAGCCAGCCTGTTTCGCCGTCACTGTGCATTTTTGGTGCCGTACCGGCCATATTGCTGCTTGCAAATACCGGCGCTCAGATTTCGGTGGTGCTGCTGTGCGTGATGGGGTGGTACTTTTCACTGGTATTTTCGCTTGCGGCAAAATCCAAAGCGCCTCTGAGCCAAGCCGCTGTGCTTTTACACAGTCTTATTCCACTGGCGGCGGTGATATTGACCGTAGGCTTGGTGTTTTCAGGCAGTCTAAACATGTTTTTTACGCAGGTAAAACAGCTGCTACTGGCGATATGGCAACTGATTTTAATGCTGCTCAAGCTACTTGATACACCACCCGGTGAGTACAACCTCGGCGAGCGCAGGGCCAAGGCGTTTGAAGAAGCCATTACATTGGCGCAAGACTACGGGCCGGTCAACACGCTGCCTATTATTATTTTGGGCATCTGCTTTGCGGTGATCACCTTCGTTATGCTGATGCGGCTATTAATCGGGTTGCTGAACCTGCGCCTGCCGCAAAAGGCGCCTGCCGCCCGTCCGTCGTGGCGTTCAGCCGCAGGGTTGCCGGCGGCAATACGGTTGTTAGGACTGTTGCTGCGGGGCCTTGCCGAGGGGGCGCTGGCAATGGCGCTGGCTTTGGCCCGTTTGATACGCCTGCTCTACCGCTTAGGCAAAAAGCGGCTGCTTGCCCTTATGCCGCCCAAGACGCCGCTCGAGTCGGTGCTGCGCAGCTATCGGGGGCTGTTGGGCTTCGGCCACCTTTTGCGTATCCACCATACCCGTTCTGAAACGCCAATGGAGTATCTGGCCCGTTTGCAGGCGCTTTCACTGCGGCGGCCGGTTCCGCTTGCAGAGGCACAGGCACTGACTTGGCACTTTGTGGCGGTACAGTACGGCGGCGTCGTTCCAAGCTGGCAGACTGCCGCGGAATGCCGAAGGCTACTGCGGAAAATTCGACGGTCCAGTCCGATTATCTTTACACGGTCCCAAACAGACCCTTCGTCCCCTTCGGACATTTCAGAAAACTTAATGTAAAGTATTTTGCAAAAAAGAAAAGCGCCATAAATTGAGCGCTCCTGTTTTGATAATTATCTCTACTAAAGCAAGGGCTGTTTTTGCAATTTTCTGAACTGCCGATTTGGCTCGTCAATAATACTGCTTATATCATTTCCTTAATTAAAGACGCGGCCTTTTTCAAAGAAATGTATCACTACGCCCAAACTGATTACCTGATTAAAAAAGAAACAACCGCGTTTCAATTTTATAAACCTGAAACGTGTCTGTTAATTTTGGGGGCGGGTGGTCTTAATAGAACGTTCTCAAAAGTTAGTCTATCAGTTGCATATAGACCCGCAAAGCTATTTATAACTTTGCGGGTCTATAAAATCTTAGGGCATCATGATTTAGATGGTGTAAAGCTGAGGCCTTCTGTCCTTATAAGCCGGGAGCTTTTTGCGAACTGCCCTAACCCGCTCCAAATCGATGAAACAAGGCAAAAGTTGAACCGTCTCTCCGGCGCAGGCAACCGGCACACCCATCGGATCGACCACTACGCTCTCGCCCATCGTGTCGGGGCTAATCTGGTCGCAGGCGAGAACGTAAACGGTGTTCTCAATGGCGCGGGCGGTGATCAGCGTCCGGAACTGGTGGCTCTTAAGGTCGCCGCGCGCCCAAGCGGTCGGCATCAGGATGATATCCGCGCCCTGCTTGGTCTGGTAGCGCGCCACCTCGGGAAAACGCACCTCGTAGCAGACGAACATGCCAATTTTGCCAAACGGGGTATCGACCGGCTCAAAGAAGCGGTTTCCGGGCTTGTTGTTGTCCGACTCCTTATAGCCGAAAGCGTCATAAAGGTGGGTCTTGCGGTAGACCTGAACAATTTCGCCCCGGTCGTTGAGCATGACGGTGGTGTTGTAATTGCGGTCGTCGGACGGATCCTCGACCTTCTCGTTCATCCCAAATACGATCCAGATACCGTTGTCGGCGGCAAGCTTTTGCATGCCGGTCACAAAGGGGCCGTCAAGCGCCTGCGCGGTTCCAAGGCAGGTTGCGCGGTCGGTACCGACCGGAAACATACTCATGAACAGCTCGGGGAATACCATAAAATCGGGCTTATATTGCGCCGTCGCCTCCATGACCGCCTTTTGCGCGGTCTTGAGGTTTTCGGCGGGGTCGCCCACCGAGTGTGTCTGGGCGAGAACAAAGGTAGCAGCCATCAAAAAATCCTCCTTGTCTTTGGGTTATTTAGCCGAGCAGCTTGGGCAGGAACAGGGTGATCTGCGGGATATAGGTCACCAGAATCAGCGCGACGATGCTCGCGATGATATAGGGCACGACCGGCCGGACGATATCCTTGACCTGTATGCCCGAGATGCCGCAGGCCACATATAGGTTGCAGCCGACGGGCGGCGTCACCATGCCGATGGCCACGTTCATGACCAACACCACGCCCAGCACGATGGGATCATAGCCCAGCTGCAGTGCCACGGGCAGGAAAATCGGCACGAAGATGTACATAATTGAGTTGCCGTCGATAAAGCAGCCGGCGATCAACACCACGACGTTGATAATAAGCAGCAGAACCGTCGTATGGCCGCCCGACACGTCGGTAATGAACCGACTCAGCGAACCGGAAATGCCCGAAACGGACAGCACCCAGGCCATAAGCGACGCGTTACCCACCGTCCACATGACGGCGCCGGTCTGCTTGCCCGAGTCGACAATGATGGCCAGCAGCTCCTTAACGCGCAACGTACGGTAGATGAAGATACCGACAAACAGACCGTAAACGGCCGATACCGCAGCGGCTTCGGTCGGGGTAAAGATGCCGCCGTAGATGCCGCCCAGAATGATGACCGGCATCATCAGGCCCCAGAAAGCATCCTTAAAGGACTTCCAGCGCTCCATGCCGGAGGCCTTCTCCAGACGAACCAGTTCGCTCTTGCGGGTGACCCAAAGCGAGGCGCAGATCAGAGCGGCGCCCATCAAGAGACCGGGAAGGATACCCGCCATAAACAGCGTGCCAACCGACACGTTTGCGATTGAGCTGTAAACGACGAAGGAGATGGAGGGTGGGATAATAATGCCGATGCCGCCGGCGGTGGCCATCAGCGCGGACGAGTCACCCTTGGAGTAGCCCACGCGGGTCATAGCCGGAATGACGATGCCGCCCAGCGCGGCCACCGTGGCGGGGCCGGAGCCGGAAATAGCGGCAAAGAAGCAGGCCACAGCCACGCAAACCAGCGCAAGCCCACCCTTGACATGCCCGACGAAGGACTGGGCAAAGTCAATGAGCTTGGTTGATATGCCCGCTTTTTCCATGATGTTGCCGGCCAGAATGAAGAAAGGGATGGCCAGCAGCAGGAATTTACTGATCGAGGCATAATAGTTATAAGGAACCATCGCCAGACCCATGCCGGAAGTATAAAGGGCTGAGAGGCTGGAGAGGCACATGCTGGTTCCGATAGGCGCGCCGATGGCGACGCAGATACAGAACACGGTTAACATCACAACAGCGGTCACGGCGCTTCATCCCCTTCCTGATCGTCCTTCTCACGGATGGCATTGACAATAACCTGCACACTGCGGAACAGGATAAAAAGCAGGCCAATGGGCACAAAGGAACCGTATACCCACGCGGGAACCTTCAGAGCGACCGAGAGGCTGCCTATCCGCATCTGGCTCATGACCATTTGTATGCCGGTGCCGCATAGCAGAACGGCAGCCAGACAGGTTAGCGCAGTATCGAGGATTAAAAATTTTTTCTTGGTTTTCGGCTTCATCATGCCGGTAATCAGATCGAGGGTATAATGGCCGTTTTCCTTTGAGGCCAGCGCGCCGCCCATGGTGGAAAGCAGGACAAACATCGCGCAGACCAGCTCCTCGGTAAACGAGAAGGAAAAATGCAGCACGTAGCGGGAGATAACCCCCAGAAAAACCAAGGTCAGCATCGTGACCATCACAATGGCAACAATCGATGATTCAATACTATGCGTATGTTTTTTCATAAGGAATCCTTTCCTGCGGCGGAATCCACCGCGTACAAATACCGTGGCGGATTCCGCTGCGAATACCGAGACGTTGTGTCGGGTCTACTGAATACCCCAGGCGGCGCAAGCCTCGGGGCCGCAGATCTCCTTGTAGTAGTTGATGGTGGGGGCCGCGGCTTCTCTAAAGGCCTTCATCTCATCCTCGGTGGGTACGTAGATCTTGACGCCATAGTCGATCATCTTTTGTTTGACTTCGCCCTCTACATCGTCCATATACTGGCGGGCGTAGAGCGAAGCCTCGGTGGCACATTCCTGAAGCAGCGCCTGAGTGGCGGGGCTGAATTTATCCCAGGATTTCTGATTGGCCATAAAGACGTACTGCGCCCAAAGCACGTTAACCTCGGTGATATAGGGCTGTACCTCATGCATGCTGCCGGAGTAGAGGGTCTGGTAGCCGTTCGTGTTGCCGTCGACCGCGCCGGTCTGCAGGGCGGAATAGAGCTCGCTCCAGCTCATGTTGGTGGGATCGGCGCCCATGTCGCGCATGAGGGACATCTGCAGGTCGCCGTAGGAGCGCATCTTCAGGTTGACCATATCGGCGGGAGAGTGGATCTCGCGCTTATTGTTGGCAAACTGCATAATGCCGTTTGAGAAGGTGTCGAGGCGCACCACGCCGTGCTTGGCGTAAAGCTGCTTGGAAAACTCGCCGCCGGTCGAATCGGCGTACTTGTAGGCATCCGCATAGTTGGCAAAGGAGAAGGGGATCGCCGTGACCTGAAAGGTCTTATCCACGTCGGAGAAGGAGTTCTCAGAGATGATGGCCATCTCAAAGGCGCCGCCGGCGATGATCATCTCCACATGGCGGATCATATCGCCGCCCGAGAGCTGGCAGTTGGGGAAGCGGTCGATCTGAACCACACCGCCGCTCTTCTGCTCCACGAGCTCCTCAAACTTAATAGCCGCTATGCCGTCCATGCCGGTATCGCCTGTGGCGTAACTGAGCTTAATCTTGACCTTGTCGTAGCCGGTGTCGCCCGAGGCGGCCTGAGTGCCGGACGCAGCTGGGGCTGGAGAGGAGGAGCCGCCGCAGCCAGCGACCGCAAGGACCATTATCAGGACTAAAAGAACCGCCGTAACCTTTTTCATCTGAAATTTCCCTTTCTTTTCTCAAAAATGTTTTATAAGGTATAGATGTCAGGCCTTCTGCAACCCCAGGTTGCGACTTTGTCACGAACCTCTTGTTGATATTGCATATCCAGCGTTGCATAGACAATGTCACGCCGTCCCGGGGCGCCTGCGACAACGCTGCCCCAGGGGTCGACCACCATTGACCGCCCAAATGCGTTTTCTGTCCCGTTACAGATCGTACCAAATTGGTTAACCGCACAGGTCCAAGTCAGGTTGTAGAGGGCGGTGCTGCGAACCATCAAATCCCAGTGGTCGGTGCGCGGCGGCAGCGCAGCCCCGGTGGGAAAGCTGGCCGCGCAGAAGATGATGTCGGCCCCCTGCAGCACCATGCTGCGGGGCAGCTCGGGAAAGCGCAGATCAAAGCAGACCATGATTCCTATACGGCCAAAGTCTGTGTCAAAAACACAGAGCTCGGTACCCGGTTCGACTGCGGCGGATTCCTTGACCCCGATCGCGTCCATCAGGTGCAGCTTGGAATAGCGGGCGGTCACTTGTCCGGTGCGATCGATAAAGGCGCAGGTATTCTTGACCTTTTCTCCCACATCCTCGGCAAAGCTGCCCGGGATCAGATTGACCCCAAACCGCTTGGCCTGCCGCGTCATCTCGGTGATATACCGCCCGCTCATCGTCTCGGCGTTTTGTTTCGCATCCGCGGGGTCGAGCGACTCATAGTAATTGTATTCCGGGAAGATGATGAGATCGAGATCGGGGCAATTGTGCATCGCCTCCTCAATCATCGCACTGGTATCGGCGAGATTTTCTTCCTTGGTGCCGGTCGCGCCTCTCTGGCAGAGGGCAACCCTGACAAAACGCTTGATCATGGGTCAGAATCACTCCTTATTCCTTCTCAAGATAGTTTTTGATGCAATCTACAATGCGATCGACGCCGCGCTCAACGGCGATTTTGCCCTTCTCGGCGGTGCCCTTGGTGGCGTCGCCCAGCGTGCCGGTATTGGTATAGCCGGCATAGGGCATATCCTTCATAATGCCGGGCCACTTGTCGTCAAACGCGGAATCGGTGTTGACGGCCTTGCTCATGTCGACAAGCTCGGGATAAAGGTAAAGCAGAACCGAGGTACCGGCCTCGCTGGCATGGCCGTGGGGGTTAGCGCACTCCCACAGATCGTTGGTAAAGGTGGGAATATACTGCCACCAGCCGATCTGACCGTATTTGATGCCGTCCTTGATGCGGGCATCTTCAAGAACCTCGTTGAGGGGCTGCGTGTTGTGCAGATGGGTATTGACAACAAAGAAATTCTTAAAACCAAGGCGGATGAACTCATCAATCATCTCGCGGTAGACGCCGGTCAGCGCCTTGCCGGAAACGGCGATGGTGCCGGGGAAGCTGGTCAGGCTCTTGGACTGACCGATTTCGAGGCAGGGCGCCACAATGCCATTGACCTTCTCGGCGACGAGCTCGGCAACCTTGTACGCGACCAGAATGTCGCTGCCCAGCGGCAGATGGGGGCCGTAGACTTCGCAGGCGCCCGACGGAATGATCACCGTCTTGGCGGTCTTGCACTGCTCGGCGAATTGGGCCCAGCTCATATTTCTCAGTTTGCGTTCCATAATGACATATCTCCTTTATTTGGGCAGGTTCCCCCGCCTTTGTTTGTTAAATAACTATTGCAAGAAGCATGCCAACCACGGAACCTAATGTTTTACCTCCTTTTCCGCTTCTATTTCAAAGAAAAGCGCGCGTCTGATCTCAAAAATGAGAAAAATCAGACGCGCCGCTGTTCTCAAAAATGAGAGTGCTCTCATTTTTGAGAACAGCTTATTCCTAACTCTGAAATTTTTCGGTAATAGCTTGCGGGACTGATCTTGAGGGTGGCACAAATCTCCCGAACCTGTGCGGAATTCGGCGCGCCTCCGTACCGTTCCATCATGCCGGAAAGAACCTCGCGCTCCCGCTGATGCAGAATCTGCTTGAGGCCCCCGGATGGCTGCTCCTCCTCGCTTTGCACATGCTCCTCAGGCGGGGCCGGTGCGGCGGGCGGCGCGGTGCGCAGTTTGCCGGGGACACTGTCGATGGTAATCATGTTTCGCTGCTCAAAGGTGATCATATATTCAATGCAGTTTTCCAACTCCCGCACATTGCCCGGCCAAGGATAGTCGAGCAGCGTGCGAAACACCTCGGTGGTCATGCCGTGGATATTCTTGCCGACCTTTGCGTTATACTTCGCGATAAAGTGCTTGGTCAGCGCCAAAATATCCTCTCGGCGCTCGCGCAGCGGCGGAATTGAGAAGGAAATGACATTGAGCCGGTAGTAGAGATCCTCTCGAAATTCCTTGTTCGCGATCATCTCCTCAAGGTTGCGGTTGGTTGCCGCGACGATTCTTACGTCAGCCCCGACCGGGTTTGTGCCGCCAATCCGATCCACCTTGCGGTCGCTGAGTACCCGGAGAATCTTGGCCTGAAGATAAAGGGGCATATCCCCAATCTCGTCGAGGAAAAGGGTGCCGCCGTCGGCCAGCAGGAATTTCCCGATCCGTCCGCCCTTTTTAGCGCCGGTAAACGCCCCCTCCTCATAGCCGAAAAGCTCGCTTTCCAAAAGCGCCTCGGGAATCGCGGCGCAGTTGACGCTGACAAACGGCCGGGCACTGCGGGCGCTGTTGGTGTGAATCATTCGGGCGAAGAGCTCCTTGCCGGTTCCGCTTTCCCCAAGAATCAGAATATTGGCCGAATACTTCGCCGCCTGTGAAATACGACTGATGAGGGTCAACACGCTGCGGCTTGAGGCGATAATTTCCCCGCCAACCATCTTCTCGCCCTCGTTCTGGGTGATCGTATCCTGAAGGCTCTGAAACGGGTCCACCATGCAAAGCACACTGTTGGGATCCTCCATAATCGGGTGCGCGGAGATATTGAGCGAGATGACCTCCGCCCCCAAGGAGAGAGAGAGCTGCCTCTCGCGTGATTCCTGCATTTCCCGCGCCGCCTCAGCCAGCGAAAACACATTTTTAAGCAGCTCGTGGGAGAGTTCTTCATTATCGAAACGAAGGTACTGCTGCGCAAGGCCGTTGCACTGCAGTATACGGCCAGACGTCTTATAAAGCAGTAGGCCGTTGAGAGACGTCTCCATAATCGACTGCAATTGCCGGATGGTGGCCGCTTCCCGTTCCTGCAGAATTTGTTGCTCAAGCTTAGAGGAGATAAGCTCGGCGAGCTTTTCGAGTGATCGACGGTATTGCTCCTGCTTCTGGATCAGAATCCTCTGCTGCGCTTCGGTAAAGGAGGCAAGCACCAGAACCCCCTCCACCCGGTTTTCCAGCAAAATCGGCTCGAGCACAAGGGAATAGTACTCAGGATAGGGGAAGAGAACGCGGCTGGTAAATTCACTGGTGTCGATGACGGTCATCGGCTTTCCAGTCCGGACCACCTGAAACGTATAGCTCTGCTTCCAGATCGCGTCAATGTCCAGCGCAGCCTGCGTTTCATCCCGGTAATGTCCGGTAGCGGCGACCCGCTCGATGGGATTGGCACAAATAATGGTCAATTCCATCTCAAGGCACACTGCGAAGGATTCCATCAGGGTATCGAGAAATTTCTTGAGATTCATAAGAGTCATAGCGAATCGTCCCTGCTTTCATTGAGGTTCGCCGCACGAAGGGCGTAGCAACCTATACCGTATATGTTAAAATCATAATAAAATTAAGGGGAACTGTCCAGCTTCGCCCAATGGTGGAGCATTCAAAAAATAGCTCTATTTTTATGGAAATTAACTAAAGTCGCCGCAAAAAAATACTTCCCAATACTTTTTTACAATAAATACATAAGAGTTCTTCTCAGCATCATAAGGGTAAGACGTTTTATTATAACAAGCCCCTATCTTTCCCTTGAATTTGGTTAACAGGGTTCCCTTTCCCGTAAAATGCAACAAGCGCCGGAGAATAGAGGAATATACCCTCTTCTGCGGCGCTGTGGTCTATAATATATTGAATGTCCGGGCTGCCCTTCGCAGGGCTCCCCGCTACCTGTACATGTGTTTGTGCGATATATATCATTGTGCTTTATGGGAATTGAATATGAGAAAAGACAGATGAATCTGTATATTCTATAAAAACTATTCAGAATGCATATTACCGTTTACGATTAATTCTCTTATGTAACTTTTATTTATAAGGCCTAGACTCTCAAAATAAAAGTTTAAAATCCATCGTCGTAATTTTCTATTGCTGTTGCAGTCGTTGAATTAATAAATCGAGATTTCTGACAGTAATCTCATCTAAAAAATGCTCAATTTTTTCAACCTGCTCCAACTCATTGTCAGAATTATTGAGCGCGCATAGAAAGCGGTGGACGACGTCGTGGCGGTAAAGGAGGTATTCCCCCGTCTTCATGCCTTTCTCAGTCAACGAGATATCCCCGTATTTTTCGGTGTGGATATATCCGGCGCGATGAAGTTGCTGTAGCATCTTGGTCACTGAGGATGGCTTTACGTGAAGATGTTTCGACAAATCGCTCACCTTGACGCGACTGTTGACCTGCGTAATGCGGCATATCATTTCAAGATAATCCTCCATTGCGGGCGTCAGCTCAAGCGGCGTGTTGATTTGGTAGCCTTTTAGCGTATAAAACCCATTCATTTTACTCATACCGGCGGATCGCTCCTGTCCTGTTATCTAAAGCCATCGTCGCATATCGTCCGGTACGGATTCTATGCGCTCAAAGCTTCCCCATCCTAAAGCTATTAAAAAGGCGGCGGCTTTATGAATAAGCCGCCGCCTCGCTTTCCGGGAAACCTTGATGGCCCCAAGCGGGAATAATACAGGTCCTTGGCGCGGTGCTGCGCTATCTTGAAAACAACGCCTCATAGCTTTGAACACCGGCTATGCGCCCTGCGTCGGTCAGCTTTAAAACGCCGCGGTCAAGCAGAATGCAGCCCTCGTGTTCCAGCAGGCAGATAATTTTACCCGTAAATTCTGAATGCCAGTGCAGATGAGCCTGCAGTGTGCCAACACCCGCTTCAGATGCTTCCTCCGCGCTGTTTTCGTGGTTGAGCAGGTGCAAGAGCAACGTTGCCTTGGCAAAGGCCAGCTTTTGACGCCTGCGCCGGCGCAAAGCGCTGATCAACCCCCTATCCGGCGCAAGGATAAATACCGCCAGAAAGAGCAGTCCGGTGACGACCGCCATGCTGCCCGCGATTGAAACATCCAGCAGCGCCGCCGCCTGATAGCCCAAAATACCGCTCAGCGCGCCGATACCGCCGCTGAGCATCAGCATCTGTTTAAGGTCGTCGGTCAGCAGATAGGCGGTAACCGGCGGCCCGATCATAAAGGCCACAACCAGCACCGACCCCACCGCTTGAAATGCGCCGACCGCGGTCAGCGACACCGAGGTCATTAACCCGTAATGCACCAGCGCCGGAGAAAATCCCAACACGGCAGCCAGCATGGGATCGAAGGTCGCCACCTTTAGTTCCTTGAAGAAGACGATGACCGCCGCCAGATTAAGCAACAGCAACGCGCCGGTTGTATAGATCGCCTTTGCGCCGATGTCCACACCACCGACGATCATCCGGTCGAAAGGGGCGAAGGCCAGTTCCCCCAGCAGCACCGAATCGGTGTCGAGATGCACCGAACCGGCGTAGCGGGTAATCAGGATAATGGCGACCGAAAAGAGCAGCGGAAACACCACGCCGATGGCGGCGTCCTCGGCTAAGAGCCGGGTGCGGCTGAGCATTTCGGTCAGCCAGACCGTCACAACCCCCATCAGCGCCGCCCCGCCGATCAGCAGCGGCGAGGCAAGATCGTGCGTCGCAAAGAAAGCGAGCACAATGCCCAGTAAAATCGTATGGGTGATGGCATCCGACATCATCGACATCTTTCGCAGCACCAGAAATGTGCCGGGCAGCGCGCAGGATACCGCGACCATTACGGCGATAACTTGAATCTCAATTTGCGGCGCCATCCACAGCACCTCCTTCGAGCTTATATAAAACCCTATTTCTCCTGCGCTGATAGATGCGGTGCAGCACGCCGCGGCCCGGTGCGAACAGGACGCTGAACACCACGATGCCGCTGACGCAGACCACAATGGCAGGGCCGGTGGGCAGCTTTGGGATAAGCGAGCTGGCGGCGGTTCCCGCAACGCCGGAGGCAGCGCCGAACAGTGCTGCGAGCGCCACCATCACCCACAGCGTATTCGTCCATTGCCGGGCGGCCACCGCGGGTGTGATCAGCATGGCGCTCATCAGAATGACGCCAACCGTCTGAAGCCCGATGATAATCGCCAGCACAATCATGAACGACAGCAAGAGGTTAAGCCGCCGGGGCGAAAAGCCGAGGCTGTGGGCAAAGTCGCTGTCAAACGTAAAGAGCTTGAATTCCTTCCAGAAAAGCAGCACTAAAGCCAGAAGCACCAGACCGCAGACCGTCATCAGCAGGATATCTCGCCGCAGCAGCGTGGACGCCTGCCCGAAAATAAAGCGTTTAAGCCCGGCCTGATTGGCATTGGGAATCTTTTGCACATAGGTGAGCAGCACTAGCCCCAGCCCGAAGAACACCGACATGACCAGCGCCAGCGCGCTGTCGAACTTGACGCGGGTGTGCCGCACAATGCCGACTATAAACAGCGTTGCCAGCAGCCCAGAAAGGAGCGCGCCGAATAAAAGCACCTCGGTGTTCTTGCTGCCCGACAAAATAAAAGCGGCGACCACGCCGGGTAAGGCCGCGTGGGAGACGCCGTCCCCTAAGAGGCTTTGCTTGCGCAGCACCGCAAAGCTGCCCAGAACCCCGCTGATCAATCCCAAAAGGGCGGACCCCAGCGCCACGGTCTGAAAGGTATAGTCTGAAAACAGGGCCAGAATCGCGCCCATCTTACACCACGCCCCTTAAAAGCGCCCCGGCGCTGTGGTAGGTCTTTTTCAGATTCTCCTCGTGGAACACCTCTTCCACCGGCCCGCTGGCCACCACGCGCAAATTGATCAGCGTGACCCAGTCGAAGTAGTCCGGCACGGTCTGCAAGTCGTGGTGCACGACGATAACGGTTTTACCCTGCGCCTTGAGCGCCTTGAGCAGCGCGACGATCGCCCGCTCGGTCTGGGCGTCCACGCCTTTAAAGGGTTCATCCATAAAGTAGATCTCGGCCTCCTGCGCCAGCGCGCGGGCAAGGAAAACCCGCTGCTGCTGGCCGCCGGAAAGTTGGCTGATCTGGCGGTCGGCATAGTCCAGCATGCCGACCTCGGACAGCGTCTGCTTTGCCAGCAGAACATCCGATTTGCGGGGGCGGCGCATCCACCCCAACTTACCGTAACAGCCCATCAGCACCACATCGAGCACCGTAGCCGGAAAGTCCCAGTCCACGCTGCCGCTCTGCGGCACATAGCCGATGCGGTTTTTAAGCGTGTGCAGATCGCCGCTGCCGTCCATGAAGCGGACGGCCCCGGTCACCGGCTTTAAAAGCCCCAGCATGGCTTTGAGCAGCGTTGTTTTGCCCGCCCCGTTGGGCCCGACCACCGCCATCAGCCTGCCCTTGGGAATTTTCAGGTCAATATCCCAAAGCACCGGCTTGGCGTCGTAAGCGACGGTGAGGTCCTCCACCTGCACCGCATAGCACTGTTGCTCCATTTCGCTCACCCCCTGTCATCTCAAAGCGTTTACAATTGTGTCGATATTCGCTTTGACGGTTAGGATATAGGTACCGGCGCCGGAATCGGCGTCGCCCAGCGAGTCGGAATAAAGCTCGCCGCCGATGGCAACGTCAAAGCCCTTGGCCCTAACCGCAGCTTGTAAGGCTTCGATCGTTTTGGGCGGCACCGAGGATTCCACAAAAATGGCCTTGAT
>JAEWBS010000080.1 GCA_023391005.1 Bacillota bacterium
CCACCACCCGATAACATCATGGGAAGCCGTAACGCGCGGCTTGCGACGTAACCGCCGGGTACACACAAGTATTAGGAGGAACGAACCATGAAGAAAACTCTCGCGCTCGGTCTTGCTACCGCAATGATCATGAGCATGGGTGCGACGGTCTTAGCAAAGACTGACGACTCCCTCTACCCCGTCGGCGCCATCAGCGACTCCGCTTATCTCTACGACAGCGATACGTCTGCCGTTGACCTGTCCAAGTCTGTTGAGAGCGTTGCCTACGGCAAAACCGTTTACTACCCGCTGCTTAACAAGGTCGAAAATCCCGAGACCCCCTATGTCTACGAGTCCGACGCTGTTTCCGGCATCAAGGTCAAGTCTTCTTGGGACATGAACGGCAAGCTGGTCAAGGGCGTTGAGGTGGCTAAGAAGAAGGTCACCGGCGAAGCTCAGAAGTACATCTACTTTGTGGCTGTTACCCTGGCCGAGTCGAACAGCACCTCTTCGGTCGACGTTGTCGGTACCGTTGAGATGCGCAAGTCCGGCAGCTTTGACTACGAAGACATGAAGCTTGACATCAACCTTGAAGTTGCTTATCCCATTGCGAACGACACCATCATCACCGAAGATCCCCAGCTCTTCAAAGAGGGCGCAGGCTTTGTTGGCGATTCTGAGGAAGAGTTCTCCTTCGAGTGCGACGAAGACAGCTTCTTCACCGTTAACACCATTGGCCAGAGCAAGCTTCTGCTCGCCGCCACCACCGATTTCGACTCCAAGATTGCTGACCTCTATCCCGATGCCAACCTGAACTTCTTCTATGGCAACGGCGCGACCTTCAACAAGACTGGCGTTCTGACGCTGGCCGCTGACGAAGGCTCCTACCTGTATCAGCTCAAGGACGACGGCATGGTTCGTGTGAACGCTGAGTACGACGAGTACGATGAGGCTTTCATCATCAAGACCAAGACCCTTGGCAAATACATCATCTCCGACACCGAGCTGAAGATTGTCAACATCCCCACCGATAATGGCAACAACGGCAATTCGGGCAATGGCGGTACCGTTACCCCCACCAACCCCGGCACAGGCGCTGCGCTCTAATTAAAGTGCATTCTCTGTAACGAACATTATCAGATATGACATAAAGCCGAGGGCAAAGGATTTTCATCCTTTGCCCTCGGCCTTTTTTATTTATCGTGACCGCTTTAAATTGCATGCCCATTAAAATAGCATACCATGAACGCAAGTGGATGGTCTAATCGGCCGTCGCCGCAGGTGGGTCATTTTATATTATTATACGTCATCCGCACGGCGGCGCAATGGAAGCGCCGCCGTGCCCTAAGAGGCCGAACAATATAATTGGCGCGCATAATCACGTAACAAGTCTGGATGCGCGCCCACTGACGTCGAGTGGGACGGTAACATCCTCACGTGGGGCATATAGCCAACAACCGTATTCTTTAAGTCCCCTCAGGGGGTTTGGGGGTGAAAGCCCCCTTGGTCCCCTCTGGGGGCCAGGGGGTTGGGGGTGGGGGCGTTCCTGCGCGCCAGCGCAAAACAACTTTTGCCGTTTAGCAGGGATACCAGCATGGCTCAAAAAAGTATATAACCGGCGCAGGCCGTCCGGCATCTGTCATACAGTCAACAGCTTTCTTGAAAATTTTAACACGGAAATTATTTTAGCATTATCTCACTTTAATAATGCCAAAAAGAACATGGCAACAAAAGCAGATAAATCATACCACTAAATATTTGAACGCATTTCCTGCGTGAGCGGCAGAAAGAACCAGAGGCCAAGCGCCCTGATATTTTTGCTGCCGCCGCCCAATGACATCTTAGCAAAGTCGCGTACCGCGGCTTGTGACATAACCACCGGGAACAAACAAGTATTAGGAGGAACGACCATGAAGAGAATTCTTGCGCTCGGCCTTGCAACCGCAATGGCGCTGAGCATGGGCGCGACGGTTTTGGCCAAGAGTGACGACGCCCTTTATCCGGTTGGCTCGATCAGCGAGTCGGCCTACCTCTACGACAGCGACAAATCGGCTGTTGATCTCTCAAAGCCGGTTGAAAGCGTCGCGTACGGTAAAACGCTGTATTATCCGCTGCTCAACAATGCTAGCGCGGACTCAAGCGCCGCCATCGCCGCCGCCGAGGCTGCGCTTGCGGCCAAGCAGGCCGACCTGACCGCCGCCAACACAGCCTATAGCGCCGCTGCGGAAAACGCTTCCGCCAAGGCCGCGGCGCTTGAGGCTGCCACCGCTGCAAAGCAGAAGGCGCAGGCTGTGCTCGACGCCGCCACCGCCTGGAATGACGGCGCCGGCGACGAGGCCGCTTATGTTGCCGCTCTCGCCGCTTTTGACGCCGAGGCGGTTCCCGCCGACAACGCCGCCGATGCTGTAACGGCCGCCACCACCCTTTCCGGTGATGCAAACGCCGCTTACACCGCCGCCGAAACCGCCGCCAACGAGGCCAGCGCGCTTGTCGCCTCGGCCGGGGCCGCCGTCACCGCCGCCAGCGCGGCTGTTGCCGAGGCGCAGGCAAACCTTGACACCGTCAAGGATACTTCGTTTGGCTACGTCTACGAGGCCGACGCCGCTTCGGGCATTAAGGTCAAGTCCTCATGGGACATGAACGGTAAACTGGTCAAAAGCGTTGAAGTGACCAAGAAGAAGGTCACCGGCGAGACCCTGCCCCAGAAGTATATCTATTTCCTGGCCGTCACACTGGCGGGCGGCACCAGCACCGCTTCGGTCGATGTTGTCGGCACCGTCGAGCTGCGCAAGTCCGGCAGCTTTGATTACAAGGATATGCAGCTTGATGTAAATGTCGAGGTTGCCTTCCCTGTCGCGGATGACACCGTCATCACCGAAGATCTCCAGCTCTTCAAAGAGGGCGCGGGCTTTGTGGGCGACTCGGAGGAGGAGTTCACCTTTGAGTGTGACGACAACAGCTTCTTCACCGTCAACACCGTCGGCCAGAGCAAGCTGCTGCTCTCGGCCAGCTCCGATTTTGACGCCAAGATTGCCGATCTCTACCCCAATGCCGACCTGAACTTCTTCTACGGCAACGGCGGCACCTTCAATAAGACCGGTGTTCTGACGCTGGCCGCCGACGAAGGCTCCTACCTCTATCAGCTCAAAGACGACGGCACCATGGTGCGTCTGAACGCCGAGTATGACAAGTATGACGAGGCCTTTATCATCAAGACCAAGACGCTTGGCAAATACATCATCTCCGACACCGCGCTGAAGATTGTCAATGCACCCGGCAGCGGCAATAACGGCAACAGCAACAACGGCGGTTCGGGCAACAACGGCGGTACCGCCAACCCCAACACCGGCGCGGCACTCTAATCAAGGCACACTTTTTTAAAACGATCAGCTTGTATGGCATAAAGCCGAGGGGCGAAGGATTAAAATCCTTCGCCCCTCGGCGCTTCTATTCGTTTTGCGCTACCCCTGTGTGGTCTCATACGGCCAGTCGATGATACCGCCGATGTCGTAAACGTGGTTATAACCCATTTCGACAAGCTTTCTCGCGGCGGCCTCACTGCGTCTGCCGCTGCGGCAGTAGACAAAAATGACCTGCCGCTTATCCGGCAACTCGGCCTCGGCACGTTGTGCGAGCTCATAATCGGGGATCAGCACCGACCCGGGGATACGTTTCTCCCGATACTCCTCTTCGGTGCGCACATCAAGCAGGACATAGGTGCTGTCCTCCGTCTGGGCAAATTCACCCATCATCTGCTTGGCGTTTTCAGCACTCATTTTAGTATAGACCGGCTCCATCGTGCACCAGCTCACATTCTTCTGGGGAATAACCTGATCGGCGTCCTGCTCCTGCGCAAGCTGTATGCCGCGCCGCAGCGCTTCTTCGTCGATCATACCGCCCGCCCGGGCCGCGAGGTTGCCGTTGCGGTCGATGAAATAGGTGGTCGGAAAGCCGGTAACGCCATAAACATTGGTGCCTTGCAGGCCCTGATCATCAAAATAAACCGGGAAGGAATAACCCTTGTCGGCGTAGTGTTTTTCGCCCTTGGCGCGTGTCTCTCTCGCGCCGTCAGTCACGTTGAGCATCACAAAGGTGACGTCGTCGCCAAGCTCCTTATAGACGGTATCAAAATCCGGCATTTCCTGCACGCAGAAGCCGCACCAGCTTGCCCAGAAGTTGAGCACGATCGGCTTGCCTTTGAGGCTGTCCAACGTCAGCGTGTTGCCCGCCAGATCGGTCATCGTAAAGTCGGGTGCCGCCGTGCGCTCGGGCTTTTGGTCCGTCTGCCCGCCCTCGGACGACGTGGAATCGGCCTGTGAAGAGGCTGCCGGCTGTAAATTATCGTTTAAATAGTTTTGTCCCAACGTTCCATAACCCCAATAGGCCACCGCAATTATGCCGCAGAGCAGCAGAACGGTGAGGCCCAGTTTTTTATTTTGTGTCATTATAATGCCCCTTTCTGTTGTTCCGTATTATTATAGGCTCAACAGGGCGAGCAGCCGCCCCATTTGGCCGGTCATCATCAAAACGCCCATCGCGACCAATAGTAGACCCGACACGGTGTTGATGATATTATAATGCGATTTAATCCAATTAAAACTGCCCTGCAGCTGTTTAAGCAGCAGCGCCGCGAGTAAAAACGGCACGCCCAGACCCAGCGAGTAGCAAAGCAGCATCAAAACACCGCCAAGAGCCGAGCCCTGCTGAGAAGCCAGCATGAGCGCCGAACCCAGAAACGCACCCACGCAGGGCGTCCACCCGACCGAAAAGACCACACCAAATAAAAAAGCCGAAAAAAAGCCCTGCGATGTTGCCGCGGCGTTGTGCCGCACAACCTGATTTAAAACACTAATTTTTAAAACGCCAAGATAATTTAAACCGAACAGCACGACTACCGCGCCGGTGATCAGATTGACTATGACGGTGTGGCGGCTCAACAGCCCGCCCAGCGTACCCGCAAACGCACCCAGCGCAATAAACACCACTGTAAATCCCGCGATGAAGCCCAGCGCCCCTTTAAGCGTTTTGCGCGCATCCCCTTCACCGTTCTGCCCGGCGAAATAGGAGATATACACCGGCAGCAGCGGCAGCAGGCAGGGCGAAATAAAGGTGATGATGCCCTCAAGAAACGATAGCAGATATCGCATGGTGCTCCTCCCTAACTATAAGATATCGTAACCGACGCTGATGGCGCATAGCGGCAGCCGCGTATATTGATTTATACAAATCATACCATATGAGTATGCTCTATGCCAGCGTCCGGATAAAAGTTTACATTTTTATATAGGTATTCTGACGGCGCGTATCTGCCCTTTGGCTATTAAAGTACACGCAAAAGTAGGGCGAATAAAATTGCGCGGCGAGTCTGTAAGGGCGGATGAAAATATTTCTCGCCCTTTACTGTTGGGGCACGGTATGCTATGATATCCCTATTAAAATAATAGGTTTATGAGACACGAGGATGAAATGACAATGGAACGTTACCAGGAAATCGAGCACAGCCTTCACAAAAAATTCAGCAAGACCATTTGGAGCAAATTTGTCGGTGCAATCAAGGAATATGAGATGCTCTCGCCTGGCGATCGGGTCGCGGTCTGCATATCGGGCGGCAAAGATTCAATGCTGCTCGCAAAGCTCATGCAGCAGCTGCACAAGGTCAGCGACTTTCCGTTTGAGCTGAAGTTTATGATCATGGACCCGGGCTATCTGCCTGAAAACCGTAAAATGATCGAAGACAACGCCAAGCTTTTGAATATTCCGGCCACGATTTTTGACACCAATATCTATGACTATGTTTTTAGCCAGCCGAAAAATCCCTGCTACTTATGCTCGCGCATGCGCCGGGGCCATCTTTATGCGCAGGCCAAGGCGCTGGGCTGCAATAAAATCGCGCTGGGGCACCACTTTGACGATATGATCGAAACGGTGCTGATCAGTATTATTTATGGCTCGCAGGTGCGCACGATGATGCCCAAGCTGCGCAGCGACAATTTTGAGGGCATGGAGCTGATCCGCCCGCTTTATCTTGTCCGCGAGTCAGAGGTCATTCGCTGGAAGAACTACAACAAGCTGGAATTTTTGCAGTGTGCCTGCCGCTTTACCGAGTGTTCCACCAGTGACGAATCGGGCTCTAAGCGCGCCGAGATCAAGTCGATGATCGCCAAGCTCGAAAAGGGCAATTCTCAGGTGCCGCTGAATATTTTCCGCAGCGTGCACAACATCAAGCTGGGCGCTGTTATCGGCTACACGCTAAACGGTGAGCAGCACAGCTTTCTCGACGATTACGATCAAGAAACCGGCGCGGGGTCGGACGACACATTTTAAAATATGAGAATGGGGCGCGGCTTTTAAACCGCGCCCCCATTTTTTATATGCTATTTGGTCATGGTGTCGATCAGCTTCATCAACTCGTCGACCTTTTGCGCCGAGTTGCCCTGATCAATCGCTTCGAGCAGGCAGCCGTGCATGTGGGCAGCCACCACCTCGCGGTTGGCGCGGCGCAGAATCGCCTCGGTCGCCATCAGCTGGGTCGAAATGTCAATACAGTAGCGGTCCTCCTCGACCATGCGCAGCAAGCCGTCAAGCTGGCCGCGCGCCGTTTTGAGTAACCGGGACACCTTTTCTTTATCCGCGCGCATGATAACTTCCCTTTCTTAACCGCCGAACAGGCCTTTTTTCTCTTCGACCGAGACCGG
>JAEWBS010000105.1 GCA_023391005.1 Bacillota bacterium
GCTCGAGCCGGATAACCTTCGCACCCTCGTACTGCTGCTCGAACGACAGGATATTCTCAATCGTCGCGCCCCGAAAGCGGTAGATGCTCTGGTCGTCGTCGCCGACCACGCACAGGTTGTTGCTGCCGCCTGCGAGCTGTGAGACGAGCTTATATTGCGAACGGTTGGTGTCCTGATATTCGTCGACCATCACGTAGCGGTAGCGGCGCTGATATTTTTCGAGCACGTCGGGGTGTGTATCAAACAGGCGCACCGTCAGCGAGATGATGTCGTCAAAATCCAGCGCGTTTGCCTCAAACAGCCGCTTTTGATACTCGGCATAGAGCTTCGCCAGCTTTTTGAGGCGATAATCGCCGGCTGATTCGGCTCTTCTCATCGTCTGGTCGGGCGTCTCAAGCAGATCTTTAAACTCGACGAGCGCCGAGAGCACGCTGCGCGGCGGGAACTGCTTGTCATCGAGGTTTTGCGCCTTGATGATGTCCTTAACGAGCTTCTGCGAGTCGTCGGAATCGTAGATCGCGAAGCTGCTGCGATAGCCCAGCCGGTCGATGTCGGCGCGCAGCATCCGCACGCAGGCCGAGTGGAAGGTCGAGGCGTGCACCTGTCCGCCGGTCTCTTCCCCGAGCATCGCCGACAGACGGCTTTTGAGCTCTGCCGCCGCCTTGTTCGTGAAGGTGATGGCTAAAATTTCCCACGGGCGGGGCGGGCTGTCGGCCAACAGCCGGCTGAGCTGCCGCTCGTCGGTTTCTTCGCCCCGCGCGGCTGCTTCAAGCGTCTCGAGCGCCGTCGCGTCGATATAAAACGGCGCGCTACCGCTGGTATAACCCTTGCCGAACAGCAAGAGATTTGCGATGCGGTTGATGAGCACCGTCGTCTTGCCGCTGCCCGCCCCCGCCAAAATCAGCAGCGGCCCCTCGGTGGTCAGCACCGCGGCGCGCTGCATATCGTTCATTTTAGAAAAACGCCGTTCAATCAGTGTGCGCCGCAGCGCGAGATATCGATCGGCCTGTGATTTATCAAGCATCCCATTTCTCCTTTGTCGCATGTGTCCAGCTTCTATTGTACAACATTTTGAGGGAGAAGAAAAGGCGAGAAAGGTCTTTGAGCATGAAAAGCTGCTCTGATGATAAGCAGCGCAAAATAGCGTTACCGTTTTATAACGCTTGCCCCTATGCAGCAAAGCAATACCCGCTACCCGTATGGCAGCGCTTGGTGTGCGCCGCCGTGCCCCAAGAGGCCGACCAAACCAATTTGGGCGCATAATCACGTAACAAGTCTGAATGCGCGCCCAATGACGGCGCGTGGGTCGCTGACACCTTCACGCGGGGCCTACAACCGTATTTTTAGCGTCGTTGCAAAACCCTGCCAAAAGTCAGGGGGCGCACGGGGAGCAGCGTCCCGCCTGCGAGGCGCTTCGCGTCTGTAACGCAGTGAAAACCGTCCGCCTGTTCCGCGCAACACGCACACACGCCGGAGGGCCGTTCCTGCGCGTAAGTGCAAAACAAGCGCCACCATTTTACGGCGCCCGCCAAAAGTATTTCGCTCCGCCGGCCTGCGGATCTGGCGTCCCCCCGCGCGGCCGCGCAAAATAACCGCCGCCATTGCTTGAAAGCCTGCTTAAACGCGATATTCCCGCCGCCCTCTTTCAATCTTCAATCCAAGTTGACCATAGAAAGCCATCTTGAACATATGCTATTCTATAGATGCAAAGAAGCGGGGCAGCGGCGGCTGTCCTGCTTTTTTGCGCGGAATACGATACCGAAGGGAGATGGCAGGATGCCAAAAAAACGACCCGGCGGCGCAAAGCCGCAGACGGCCACCGCCGATGAGGTGCTGCGCGAGTTGACCGACATCGGTCTGGGGCGTAGGGCCTTTACCGCGACCGACCGGCAGGGCAACACGGTTGAGAACACCGCCAGCGTGCCCGAGCGCATCCGCGCGCTCGAGCTGCTCGCGAAATACCACAAGCTGACCGGCGCGGCGGCCGATCTGTCGGCGGCGCAGCCGGTGCGGATTATCGACGACGTCGCCGAGCGGATCGAGAGAACCGGCGGTACTGCAAAGGACGGGGACACCGATGGATGAGATCAGGTTAACCGAGCGTTTTTCCCCCGCCTTTGACGCGGTGCATGAGGATATCCGCGCCGGGCGGCACACCCATTACTGGCTCAAGGGCGGGCGGGGGTCGACAAAATCCTCCTTTATCAGCTTAGAGCTGCTGTTTTGCCTGATGCGCGACGCCGAGCGGGGCTTAGACACCCACGCCATCGCGCTGCGCCGCTATTCGGTGACGCTGCGCGAGTCGGTGTTCGCGCAGCTTTTATGGGCGGTCGGGGCGCTGGGCGTGCAGACGCTGTGGGAACCCTCCCTCTCACCCCTAAAGCTGACCTATTTGCCGAGCGGGCAGAACATTTTGTTTCGGGGGTTGGATGACGCCGCCAAGCTTAAATCGGTCAAGGCCGAGCGCGGGTACATCAAATACGCGTGGTTTGAGGAGGCCAACGAGCTCGAGGGTACTGAAAAAATCCGCAGTGTACTGCAATCGGTCAACCGCGGCGGGGCGCAGTTTGTGAACTTCTATTCGTTCAACCCGCCGAAATCGCCGGTGGAGTGGATTAACCGCGAGGTGGCCGAGGCGGCGCTTCGGCCCGACACGCTCGTGCATCATTCCGATTACCGCAGCGTGCCGCCCGAATGGCTCGGCGCGCAGTTTCTGGCTGAGGCAGCGCATCTTTCGCAGACGCGGCCCGAGGCTTACCGCCACGAATACTTGGGCGAGACGGTCGGCACCGGTGGCGAGGTGTTTAAAAACGTGGCGCTGCGCGAAATTACCGCTCAGGAGATCGCACGGTTTGACAACCTGCGCCGGGGCATCGACTGGGGCTATGCCGCCGACCCGTTTGCCTATAATGTCTGCCATTTTGACGCGGCGCGGCGGCGGTTGTACCTGTTTTTTGAGCTGCACGCGCTGCGCATCTCAAACCGGGCGGCCGCCGCGCAGATTAAGCGCGAGGCCGGCGGCGCGCGAATTGTCTGCGACTCGGCCGAGCCGAAGAGCATCGATGAGATGCGCGACTGGGGACTGCGGGTGGCCGGGGCCAAAAAGGGCCCCGACTCGGTCGCCTACGGCATTAAGTGGCTGTCCGATCTCGATGAGATTGTCATCGACCCGATGCGGTGCCCCGAGACGACCCAAGAGTTTTGCGGCTACGCGATCGGCAGAGACCGCGAGGGGCGGCTGCTCTCGCAGTACCCCGACCGGGATAACCACCACATCGACGCCGTGCGCTACGCCTGCGAGGGGGATATGACCAAGCGCGGGGTAAGGTTTTAAGAAACAAAAAGCGAAGAGCGCACGCCTCTCTGGAGGCGGGGCCTTTCTATAGTCCTGTGTTTTTTCAGCCCGCGGCAAAGCCGACACAAAAAGAAAGCGGCCTGAAGCATGAAAGCCCTGAACGCTTTTTAAAAAACCAAGAAAGTAAACGCTTAGATTTAGGCTGTCAGCAATCCTTGAGCATACGCATGCGCAGCTACCCGACGACGCCGATACGAGAATTTACCTGCTCAGAAAGCGGGGAGACAAGCCTCTTGGCCAAACGGTTGGAAGCAACATCCCATTGAGCGGCGAGGCCATAAGCGAGTCGTTGCGGTATTTTCAGACATACTTGAAAAAGCTTAAAGACGCAAAACAGCTATTGCGGTGGCAACGCGTCCAGCACAGCTGAAAAGCAGGCGTCTTTGATCATGAATTTATCGACCCGCGTAATCCGTCAAGCCGACGCAAAGCCAAAAGAAAACCCCAAGTAAACTACCATTATTAAAGGAGGTTCCTATCATGCCAAAGCTGCTCACCAAGCTGCTGCGCGAGACGCAGGACGCCCACGCCAAGCGCGTGGCGCAAAGCGCCGAGGCGCGCCGCTATTACCAAAACCAAAATGCCGTCTGCCGTACCGGCGCCGCCGCTATCGCCGAGGTTAACGGCTATCTGCGCAAGCTCGGCAAAAATCCGCTGCACTCAGCCGACAACCGCATCCCCACCAACTGGCACCGCATCCTCACCGACCAAAAGGTCGGCTATCTGCTGACCTACCCGCCCCAGCTCGACGCGCCCGATAACCCGCAGGCTGCCGCCGTGCTGAACAAAGCGTTTAGCGCCGACTACCCGAAGGTCGCAAAGCGCTTAGCGGTGGACGCCACCAACTGCGGCGCGGGCTGGCTGGCCTACTGGCACGACCAAAACGGCGAATTTTGCTACTGGCCGGTGCCACCCGAGCAGATTCGCGCGGTGTACGACTCCAATTCGATTAAGCCGCGCCTGCAATATCTGATCCGCAGCATGACAGCATCCGACGGTAAAACCACACGGCACGAGCTTTGGACCGACCATGACGTAACCTATTATGTCATGGCTGAAAACGGCGTGATCACGCGCGACGCCGCAATGGGTGAAAACGGCGTGCTGCCGCACCGCTACGGCGAGATTCCGTTTATTGAATTTCGCAACAATGGCGACGGCGACGGCGATCTGCCGATGTACCGCGCGCTCATCGACGCGATCGATAAGCTCGTCTCGGGCTTTGCAAACGACATCGACGATATGCAGGAGATCATTTGGGTTATCAAAAACTACGCGGGCGAGACAGCTGAGGTCGATTATGACCGCGATGGCAACCCGATTGGGCGCGAGGTGGATCTCTTGCAAAAGCTTAAGACCAAAAAGCTCGTCAGCGTCGATGGCGACGGCGGTGTTGATACGCTGCGCGGTGAAATTCCATATGAAGCCCGCTGCGCGTTTTTGGATATTCTGACGCGACAGCTTTACGTCTCGGCCATGGCGGTCAACCCCTTCCCCGATACGATTGGGCAGGCGAGCGGCGTTTATATCGACTTTTTGTACTCGCTGTTGGAACTTAAGGCCGGGTTGATGGAGACGGAATTTCGCAGCGGCTTTGACGCGCTGGCAAGAGCCGCGCTGCGCTGCCGCCGTTTGCCTGAGACGCCGATCGAACAGGTTTGGACCCGTAACAAGCCCCGCAACGAGGCCGAGGTTGTGCAGATGCTGCGCGACACCGCCCCCGAGGTGCTCTCAAATGAAACCAAGACCAAGGCCCACCCATTGACCGAGGGCTGGCAGCAGGAGCGGGAAAGAATAAAACGCGAACAGAACGAAAAGTGAAAAATGAAAGTCTTAGCCCCATCGCATTTGATGCGGTGGGGCTAAGACTTTCAAAAAAATCGTACCGTGAACACAAGTGGATGGCCTAATCGGCCATTGTCGTAGGCGGGCCATTTAATATTATACGTCGCCCGCACGACGGCGCTTCTCTAGCGGCGCTGTGCGGATAACGTATAATTTGCGCATCAAAAGATAGCAGCCGCGTTAAGCGGCGCGCCGCTGCGCATTCTCCCAGTAAAATAGCTGTCATCTTGCGATTGATTTTATCATATACGCAAGCGATAAAGCGTAAAATAGTGTCACCACGCTGCGGCTTATTCAAACCGCCGTCTTAGCCGGCTTTGGTCACTGTTGACTATTCACCGGCTGTCCCGTCACGCCAAGCAGTCCGGCAACGCAGTCAAAACAGGCCGACGACAAAGCGGATCACGTACGGAAAAATCAGCACCGCCGACAGCATGCGGCCGATCTGCAAAATGACGACATCGGGCGAGCAGATGCCGATATCGGCCGAGATAAGCGCCATATCCGACGCGCCGGCCGGCGTCGCGGCCAGCATACCCTCGCTGACCGTCAGCGTCGTGTGCCGGCTCAGCAGCCGGGCGATGAGCACACAGGCCGCCATATACGACGCGAGCATGATCACGGCGGGCAGCAGCAGCCCCTTCATTTGCACAATATCCTGCGGGCCGATCCCGGTACCGATATAAGCGCCCGCGAGCACCTGTGCCGCGCGCTTAATCCAGCCCGGCAGCACACAGGCGGGCGCCAGCTGCTTGGCCGCAATCGTTGCAAGCAACGAAAATAACAGCGCCCCCGCCGGAATGTTTGAAAGCTCGCCGATCAATCCGCCGGCCGCCGCCGCTGCTGCCGCCGTCAGAAAGCCGCGGTGCGAATAGGGCATCGGGGGCGCGGTAACGACCGGCTCGCAGCGCTTTTCTTCGTGCTGGACCACCTTTTTGATGATGGACGGGAACAGCCCAACCCCCGCGCACAGCCGTATAAACTGCATAACCGCAACCTTGGCGCTGTCGGCCCCCATTTCGGCGGCGATAATCGGCGTGTTGGACATGCCGCCCGGCACGGCGCAGAACATGGCGGTGATCAAATCGAGCTGTGATGTCAGATGCATCACCGCGCCCAGCGCCAGATTGAGCACAAGCATGCAGGCGGTCAGCAGCGCCAGCGGCTTAAACAGCCGTCTAAACTGGCTGATCTCCTCCCGGCTGACCCCCACACCGATAAACGCGCCCGACACGATCTGGGCCGTGACCTTCGCTTCCGAGGGCATAAACGCCCCGCCATATGTAAAGTTGAACAGCACAATTCCGGCAATCGCGCCGACCATAACGCCGCCCGGAACACGCAGTTTAAAAAATATCCGTCCCGCCAGTGCGGCGACCAGCAGGGTTAATAAAAAGTTCAGCGCGCTCATCCTTTCTTTTGTATCGGCCATTTGACTTTTTGCGTAAATTTTAATATAGTTAGGATATCTCCATCATAGCTCGGCCAGGTCTGTGTAAGATTGAGGGGGTTATTATGACATTACGAGAATTAAAGGTATTTGTTTCGGTTTATGAAAATCAATCGATTTCAAAGGCAGCGGAACGGCTGTATATGACCCAGCCGACATTGACCCGTGTCATTCAGAATATCGAAAGCGAGGTGGGCTCGCAGCTCTTTAAGCGCACCAGAAACGGCATAAAACCCACCGTCGCCGGTGAAATATATATGGAGAGCGCCAAAAAGCTGATCGATATGTACCGCCAGCTCGAGATATCGCTCGCGGCTGTCAATACCGAAAACCGGGGCAAGTTGATTATCGGCAGCAACTTTTTTCTGGGCGCCTGCCTGCTGCCCTGCATCGTATCGGAGTTTGAGAAGCGCTTCCCGAACATTGAGCTGACCATTATCGAAGGTACCTCGACCGAGATTGAAAACGAAATTTCAAAGGGTATCATCGATATCGGGGTCATCCACCTGCCGGTGCAGTCCCCGTCGATACAGGCGATACCGATCGGGCAGGAGCGGTTTTTCATCGCGCTGCCACCCGACGACGCCCTTTCGACCATGGCGTATTACAAAGAGGGCGTCAAGCTGCCCTATCTCGATATCCGGCTCATCAGAGAGCGCAATTTCATCGTCAACCACCCCACGCAGCATGCGCGCAAAGAGACCGACCGCATCTGCAAGCTCGCGGGCTTTGAGCCCAAAATCAAATTTCAGACGCGCAATATTCAGACCATCTCAAAGATGGTGGGCCGCAAGGTCGGTGTCTCGCTCATTCCGTCCTCCTACATCACGCTGTTCAGCGATGTGGACAAGCCCGATTATTTTAATATTGAAGAAGAATACCAGCCCGAGTGGCGCGTGGCAGTCATCTATGAAAAGACGCTACCGCTCGTGCCCGCTGCCAAGGCGTTTATCGAAATCTGCACCGATATTCTGCCGCATCTCTATAACTTTTGACCTTTGACCGATGATTTAAAAGAAGCCGCCGATTAAATCGGTCGGCTTCTTTTAATTTTGCGTATCGCGTCAAGGCTTATGCCTTGGCTTTTTTCTCCTTGACAATCAGCGGCTTAACCAGCGGATAAACCAGCATGATCAGGCAGGCGGTCATAATAACAGCCGTGATCGGCTTGGTAAAGATGTCCCACATGCTGCCGTTTGTCAGCGTGTAAGCGCGGCGGAAGTTCGACTCGCACATCTGGCCGAGCACGAGACCCAGAACCAGAGCGGCGGAGTTGTAGCCGAGCTTGACGAACATATAGCCGACAATACCCGCGCCAGCCATCAGCATGACGTTACCGGTATCGTTGTTGAGCGCGTAAGCGCCGATGGTGGCCAGCATGATGATGATCGGGCCCAGAATGCTGTACGGTACGGCCAGAATCTTCGCGAACACCTTGGCGATCATCATTGCGACGATAACCATGACGATGTTGGTGACAAACATCGAGCCGAAGACCGATGCGAGGAACTGGGGCTGCGTCTTAACGAGCAGCGGGCCGACCTGAACGCCCTTGAGTACGAGCGCCGTCATCATGATGGCGGCGGCGTTACCGCCGGGGATGCCCAGCGAGAGCAGCGGAACCATCGAGCCGCCGGTTGCCGCGTTATTGGCGGCCTCGGAGGCGACGATGCCGTCCGGAAGACCGGTACCCAGCAACTCCGATTTCTTAGAGACCTTCTTCTCAATCGCATAGGAAAGGAACGACGCAATCGTCGCGCCCGCACCCGGCAGAATGCCGACGATGGTGCCGATAACCGACGCGCGGGTCATGGTGCCCTTGGTGTCCCAAAGCTCCTTGAGCGAGGGCAGAACTGTTTTGGTCTGACCCGAGCCGGGGCCGCCGACGGCGTCCTTCGTCGTGTCAATCTTGCTCGGCTTGCCGGTCTGCTTTAACACCTCGGTGACCGCGAAGAGACCGATCATGATCGGAATCATCTCAATGCCCGAAAGCAGCGTCGAGTTGCCCCAGGTAAAACGGGCGATGCCCAGCATGGGGTCGAGGCCGACGGTGGCCAGCGCAAGGCCCAGAAGGCCGGAGATCAGCGTTTTGATGATGTTGCCGCTGTCTAAGCAGGACAGCACCGACAGGCCCAGAAACGAAACCGCAAACAGCTCAGAGGGGCCAAACTTGAGCGCAACGGCCGCCAGCTGCGGAGAAACGAGCGCCATGGCAAACGCGGCGACCATGCCGCCGATCGCAGAAGCGACCAGCGAGTAGCCAAGCGCCTTGCCCGCCTCGCCCTTTTGCGCCATCGGGTAACCGTCAAAGGTGGTCGGCGCGGAGGAAGGCGTACCGGGAATCTTAAACAGAATCGCGGTGATGCCGCCGCCCGTGATGGACGAGCAGTAAACCGCAACGAGGAACGCAATGGCAATAACCGGATCCATCGCGTAGGCGAAGGGCAGCGCCAGCGCAACCGCCATTGAGGCCGAAACGCCGGGCAGCGCGCCGAAAATAGTGCCGACGACGGTTCCTGCAAACAAAAGGAGGAAGGTAGACGGTACCAGCACGATCTTTAAGCCGCTAACTAATAATTGAAACATACTTTACTTTCTCTCCTTTCTTAGAACATCAGGAAGCCTTCGCACACCAGCGCGAATTCACGGAAGAAGCTGACGCCTCTGGGCAGCATAATGCTCAAGGGGCCCTGGAACAGCGCATAAAGCGCGATGGTGACGATCACCGAAACGAGAAGCAGCCGGGGCAGTCTCTTTTCGCCGAGCAGTATGCCATACGCCACAAGAAATACAAGGCAGGACGGGATAAAACCGATGTAGGGCATAACCAGCGCCATAACAAACACGATCACCATGCCGGTGAACAGCTTGCTCTTGACGAATTCGCCGAGCTTGATCTCACCCATAATGCCTTGGGCGGTGACCTTGTTCGCCTTAAGATAGTTGACAATATTGGCAACCAGCAGCGCAATCATGGCCACGAGAATAATACGGGGCCAGAATGCCGCGCCCAGCTCGGTGGGCGTGGGGGCAGGCGACTCTGCGCCTACCAGGAAAAAGCAATATACCGAAAATGCGGTAAGAGCGATAGAAAATAATAGATCCAAGCTATTGCCTCCCTCCGGATTGGTTGTTAGCGCCGTCGCCAACTTGCGGCGGCGGCGCTAAACGGTCTCTTCTAATTACTTTTTGCCGAACATCTCGACAAACTGCTGGTAGTCAGCATCCCAAGAAGCCTTGTAGTCGGTGCTGTTCTTCCAGCCCACGCGCTGGTCAAGGCCTTCGTTCTTGGCCCAGTTCTGGAACAGGTCGCTCGCGACAGCCTTCTCGGCAGCGGCTTCAAAAGCCTTGAGCGCGGGCTCGGGGGTGCCGGCCATGTAGAAGATACCGCGGGCCGGGCCAAAGTAAGACTCAACGCCGATCTCGCCGGCAGCCTCAACGTTCTCGTAGCCAGGCATGGTCATCTTCTTCTCGGTGAAGGACATGATCGCCTTCATGTCGCCGGACTGAACCATCGCGGCAACCTCAGCCGGGCCAACAACGCCAAGCGCCACGTGGCCGCCGATGATGTCGGCGTTGAGCTGAGCGCCCTCGGTGTAGGCAACAGGCTCGATCTTGCCGTCGAAAGCTGCCTGGAGGCAAGCAGCATCCAGACCGGTGATGGTCATAACGCCAGCCTTAGCTGCGCCGGGGTTCTTCTCAACATATTCCATGAGCTCTTTGTAGTTGTTGTAGGGCGCATCCTTGCCGGCAACGAGCACGTTGCAGTCGTGAACGAGCTGAACGAGGGGATTGATGGTGCCATAGACGTCGAACTCGGTCGCACCGGCCACCTGAGCCAGCAGCGGAGAGGGGGTGCACAGCAGGTAGGTGTAGCCGTCGGCGGGCTGCTTGCTCGCAAACTCAACACCCGCTACGCCGCCGGCGCCGGCCTTGTTGTTGATGACAACAGGCACGCCAACCTCTTTTTCAAGCGCGGTAGCAAAGGTTCTGACGGTGGTATCGGCACCGCCGCCGGTGCCCCAGGGGCAGATAATTTCAATCTTACGCGTAAATTTCCAGTCAGCCTCAGCAGCGGTGGAGCTGCCTGCGGGAGTGCTGCCTGCGGGCGTGCTGGAAGCGGACTTTCCGCAGCCGGCAAATACCGTAACGAGCATAGCCAGAGTGACAACAAGAGTAATAACCTTTTTCATGTTTTTTCTCCTTTTCCTATCATCTATTTTTGGCGAATTTAAATTTCGCTAAAAAACTTTTTGACGGTCACCGCTATTCCATCGGCTCGACCTGACGCACCACATCTATTATCGTGCCGTCGCGTGCCTCGATTATACCGACGACGCGGTCCCCAAACCGCACAGGGTCGGGCGTTCCGACAATCTTATAGGCGATGTCGCGCAGCTCCTCAATCGTTTTCAGCGGGAGCTTTGCGTCCTTGAGTGCCTCGAGCAGGTCGGTTCTCAGCGGGTTGATCGCGATGCCGTAGTCGGTAACCACCACGTCGACCGTCTCACCCGGGGTGGTGACGGTGGTGACGTCGGTGCAAACCGCCGGTATTCTGCCTTGAAGCAGCGGCGCGATGACGATGGTGCATTTGGCCCCGGCCGAGGTGTCGGGATGTCCGCCCTGAGCACCTGTGATAACGCCGTCTGAGCCGACCACCACGTTGCAGTTGAACTTGGTGTCGATCTCAAGCGAGGCGAGAATAACAAAATCCAGCTTGTTGACATAAGCGCCCTTGTTAAAGGGGTTCGCGTATTCAGAGGCCGAAATTTCGATGTGGTTGGGGTTTTTCTTGATGCTCTCAACCGCGCCCAGATCAAAGTCCTGCGTGTCGACGAGCTTGTCGACCAACCCCTCTTCGAGCAGCTTGCACATCGGCGTTGTCAAACCGCCGACGCCAAAGCCCATTTTGATGCCGCGGCGCTTCATCTCCTCGGCCAGCGAGATGGTCGACGCAATCGATGCGCCACCGACGCCGGTCTGGTACGAAAAGCCGTCCTTAAAGTAGGGCGTGTTGATGACGACCTGCGTGCAGTAGTCGGCCATCTTGAGCTTGCGCATATCGGTCGTGGGCTTCGCCGCGCCCGAGGCGATCTTGGCCGGATTGCCGATCGCGTCGACGACGCAGACATAGTCGACATTGATCATCGAGATGCTGGCCGGTGCATTGGGGAATGGGACGAGCGTGTCGGTGATGGCGACCACCTTATCGGCATACTGTGCGTCAACCATCGCGTAGGACAGCACGCCACAGTCGCTTTTGCCACCGTTGGCACGGCAGTTGCCGTATTCGTCGCAGGTCGGCGCGCCGATAAACGCGATGTCGATATGCTCTTCGCCGCTTTCAATCGCTCTGACGCGTCCGCCGTGCGAGCACATGACGGCCAAGTCCCGAAGCTTACCGCCCGAAATGGCTTCGCCAATGCCGCCGCGTACACCCGAGGATCGCATCGATGTGATGGTACCGTCCTCAATCATCGGCACAAGGCTGTCATGCGCCTTGCCCAGACTCGTCGCGCAGATGCGCAGATTCTTGATGCCGCGCGCGTATACACGCTCCATGACGATGTTGACAACATAGTCGCCCTCGCGGAAATGGTGGTGGAACGACAGCGTCATGCCGTCCTTGATGCCGCACTTATCGAGCGCCTCGTCAATCGAGGCCACCAGCTTGGAGCGTGAAGGATCGATCACCGCCCGAACCTTGGGCGCACTCTTGACATATTCGTAGTTATCAAATTCCAGATAACCCATATAGGGCTTTTTGCCCGTTAAATCGAGAATCTCCTGTGGAATTTCTCTTCCGACTTTATTTAGCATGCTTACAAATCCCCCTCGTATACGCC
>JAEWBS010000030.1 GCA_023391005.1 Bacillota bacterium
GATCAGCTCAAAATGAATCGGGGCCATCATGGGGACTAATATGGTGTAGTCGCGCCGCATCTCCTTTGTAAAGATGACGCGGCCGCTCTCTGGCGATTGGGGTTCATGCATGGCGGTTACCTCCCGCGGCAGTGTGTGCGGCCTTTTGTTCAACCGCCGCAAACAGACTGCGCAGTCTTATTTTAACAGCGCCCAGATTGGTGATTTCGTCAATTTTTATCTGGGTATAGAGCCGATCCTCGTCCTCAAGCAGCGTGCGCACCTCGTCGGTTGTGATGGCGTCGATGCCGCAGCCGAACGATACAAGCTGCACCAGATGCATGTCGGGCTGATCCTTAATGTAGCGTGCGGCGGCGTAAAGCCGCGAATGGTAGGTCCATTGGTTTAGAACATTGACCGGGAATTTTGCGACGCGGTCGCTGAGGACATCCTCTGAAATGACCCCGACGCCGAAGCTGGTGATCAGGTTATCGATGCCGTGGTTGATCTCGGGGTCGATGTGGTATGGCCTGCCCGCCAGCACAATGATGGGATTGCCGTCGGCGCGCGCCGCTTTGATGATCTCCTCGCCGCGTTCGCGGATGCGCGCGAGATAGGCATCCTGCTCGGCATAGGCGGCCTTGGCGGCGGCCTGTACCTCCGAGAGCGTGATGTTGTCGTTCGGGAAATAGCCGGTCAGGATATGGTGCATCTTTTTTGGGAACTCGCGCGGGCGGTGGATACCGACATAATCCCTGATAAAGGTCACACGGCGCAGGTCGGGCATGTTTGCGCCGATCACCTCGGGGTAATAGGCGACGACCGGACAGTTATAGTGGTTGTCGCCGAGATTTTCATCCAGATTGTAGCTCATGCAGGGGTAGAATACGGTGCGAATGCCGTTGTCGATCAGCATCTGGATATGGCCGTGCATCAGCTTGGCCGGGAAGCAGACCGTATCAGACGGAATGGTGCTTTGCCCGAGCAGGTAGATGTCGCGGTCCGAAAGCGGCGAGGTTACAACCGAGAATCCGAGCCGGGTCAAGAACATGTGCCAGAACGGCAGCAACTCAAACATATTAAGCCCCATCGGAACGCCGATGACGCCGCGTTTCGCGTTTGGAGTTGGCCCGTAGCCTTTGAGCAGCGCCAGCTTATAGCTGTAAATATTCAGTGCATCGTGGTTCTCGCGGTTGGTCACCGGGCGCTCGCACCGGTTGCCGCTGATGTATTTGCGCCCACCCGAAAAGGTGTTGACGCTTAAGCGGCAGCGGTTTTCACACAGGCCGCAGTTGACATCCTTGACGTTATGGATAAAGGCCTCGAGCTGGGCCAGCGTTATAATAGTGCTTTCTTCCTTGGGGTGGGACAGTGCGTAGAGCGCCGCGCCATAAGCGCCCATCAGTCCGGCGATGGTCGGGCGGACGACCTCGAGCCGCATCTCCTGCTCAAAGGCGCGCAGTACGGCGTCGTTTAGAAATGTGCCGCCCTGTACCACGACCCGCCGTCCTAGTTCCTCGGGCGAGGCGGCGCGGATTACCTTATAAAGCGCATTCTTGACAACGCTGATCGACAGGCCCGCTGAGATGTTCTCAATCGACGCACCGTCCTTCTGCGCCTGCTTAACTGAGGAGTTCATGAACACGGTGCAGCGGCTGCCCAGATCGACGGGGCGGTCGGCGAATAGGCCGAGCTTTGCAAAATCTTCAACGCTGTAGCCCAGCGCGTTTGCGAAGGTCTGCAAAAACGAGCCGCAGCCCGACGAGCAGGCCTCGTTTAAGAAGATGCTATCGATGGCGCCGTTTTTAATTTTAAAGCATTTGATGTCCTGTCCGCCGATGTCGATGATGAATTCGACATCCGGCATAAAATGCTGTGCCGCCGCGAGGTGCGCGGCCGTTTCGACAATGCCGTAATCGAGTGAAAACGCATTCTTGATAAAATCCTCGCCATAGCCGGTCGCGGTCGCCCCCGCGATGACGACGCGCGGATAGCGCTTGTAAAAATCGATTAAAAACTGACGCACCACCGGCACAGGGTTACCCTTGTTGGGCTGATAGACGTGTGCCAGCAGGCGGCCCGCGTCGTCGATTACGGCGAGCTTGACAGTGGTGGAACCGGCGTCGACGCCAAGAAAAGCCCTGCCGGTATAGGCGGCGGGGTCGGCCTCTTCGACGGTGCAGCGGCTGTGACGTGTGCAAAAATCGGCATATTGCTGTGTGCTTTCAAACAGAGGCGCGATAAAGTGGTATTGGCCGGTGTGGGACAGATTGGCCAGATGGTCCAGCGCTTCCTGCGGGTCGACGGCGCGGTCGGCGCAGAGCGCCGCGCCAAGCGCGACATAATAAAGCGAATTTTCAGGGCAGAGGCCGGTGACTCCCAGAGTTTTGTCAAAGCTCTTGCGCAACTCGGGCAAAAAGGTGAGCGGCCCGCCTAAGTAGATGACATTGCCGGTAATGGGCCGACCCTGTGCCAGCCCCGCGACAGTCTGGTTGACGACAGCGGAGAAGATGGAAGCGGCGATGTCGTCATGGTTTGCGCCCTGATTAAGCAGCGGCTGAATATCCGATTTTGCGAAGACGCCGCAGCGCGAGGCAATGGTATAAAGACGCTGGGCGCGCGCGGCGTAGTCGTTCATCTGGTCGGGGGTGATGTCGAGCAGCGTTGCCATCTGGTCGATGAACGCGCCGGTACCGCCTGCGCAGGAGCCGTTCATGCGCACCTCAAGCCCATTTTTCAAAAATAGAATCTTGGCATCCTCGCCGCCCAGCTCGACGGCGGCGTCGGTTTCGGGCAGGCGGTTGCGCAGCGCGACGCGGGTGGCGTACACCTCCTGCACAAAGGGAATGCCACATTTTTCGGCCAGTCCCATGCCTGCGGAGCCCGAAATTGCGAGCACAAGGTCTTCTTTGGGCGCAACGCTTTCGCGCACCGTGTTGATAAGCTCGGCCGTTTTTTCTGCAATTTGAGAATAGTGGCGCTCATACGAATGATAGACGATATCATCATTCGCATTAAGCACCACACATTTTATAGTCGTAGATCCTATATCGATACCAATTCTCACTTGTTTCACCCACAAACCTGCGGCTCGCCGCGCATCTAAACGACAACCGCTGTAAGATAAGGGATTATACGAACAAGCAGCTCAAGGGCTGGCAGATGGCATGCAAATTGCTGCGCCGCCAAAATATCAGCTTTTGCGTGGCATATCCGTATTAGTCACATATTACTCGTAAAGTAATTCTAGCATAAAAGCTTTGTCTCTTGATGTCAATATCCATAAAACTGATACATATTTCTTGGAAAAAGCATATGACGATTCTGCCAGAGCCTGATGATACTGTTCTCAAGTCAGGATATTAATGGTATTTTTCAAAGCGCTTTTTCAGGATTTTTCAGTGTGTGTAAATTGACGGAAAGCTTGTTATAAAGACGATTTTTGCAGGATGCTATGCAACATGACGAAAAAATAAGCGCTTTTCTGTATTGAGAAGCCTCAATGAGGACAAGTGTGTTTTTATTGAGGACAATTGAATTTTAATAATGAAGGAAGTTGCATCTTGGCTGCAAAAAAACGAAGGAAATAACGCAAAATTTTAATCTGATACAGAAATATGAAGCTAAAATGAAAGGGAGGATCAAGTAGTTTAGCGTATTAGTGCGATAAAATTTATTGGATTAAAAGGGATATAATGGTTATTACGGTGATAAATTATAATAGAATATATGTATATATGTATTGATATAAATTCAATGAATTCTCTAAAAAATGCTTTTTGTAATAGCGTTTTTTAATAAATTTAAATATTAAAAAGTTAATATTATTTCATTAATGTAAATATTTATTCATACTATTCATGATTTAGACCAAAAAACTTGCCAATTGCCAAGTGCTGTGCTATACTAAAAACACTAATGGCGGTTGGCATTTTTTTACCGAAAATGAAAACCGTACATAATGCAAGTTGAATGGGAGGAAATTTCATGAAAAAGTATTTGGCAATTTCCATGGCGCTGGCACTTGTGCTGGTGCTCGCGGCCTGTGGCGGCACATCTTCCGCTCCGGCTTCCTCGGCTGCTCCGGCTCCGTCGTCCGCAGCGCCCGCGTCGTCTTCTGAAGCGGCTCCCGCAGGCCCGACCGTCAAGGGCGACTTTATCATGGCTACCGGCGGTACTTCCGGCACCTACTATGCTTTTGGCGGCGTCATCTGCCAGGTGCTCAATGCCGCGACCGGCTCTAACATCACCGCGAACTCCACCGGCGCTTCTGTTGAGAACGTCCGTCTGCTGGAGTCGGGCGACGCCGACCTCGCGATTGTCCAGACCGACATTCAGGCCTATGCCGTCGGCGGCACCACGCTTGAAACCTTTAACGGACAGCCTGTCGACAACGTTAAGGCCATCGCTTCGCTCTACCCTGAGGTTGTTCACTGCGTGACCACCAATATGGCCATCAACACCGTTGCCGACCTCAAGGGCAAGGTTGTTTCGATGGGCGCTCCCGGTTCGGGCACCCGTGCCAACGCCGAGCAGTTCCTTGAGGCTTATGGCCTGACCGCTGCTGATGTTCAGGTTCGTGACCTTTCCTTCGCCGAGTCGGGCAGTGCGCTTCAGGACGGCACCATCGACGCAGCGTTCGTCGTAGCCGGCGCCCCCAACAGCGCTATCACCGAGCTGTCTGTTTCCAAGCCTGTTAAGATCGTTTCGATCGGCGACGCAGAGCGTACCGCCATCATCGCGAAGTATCCCTACTACGCCGACTACACGGTTGGCAAGGACGTTTACAAGACCGAGGCTGACGCGACCACCCTTGCGATCAAGGCTGTTCTGATCTGCCGCGCTGAAATGTCCGATGACGACGTTTATGCTCTGACCAAGGCGCTGTTCGAGAATCAGCCTGAGCTGGCTGCCACGCACGCCAAGGGCGCCGAGCTTTCCGGCGACACCGCGATGATCGGCGTTGTTCCCGGGAACGTACACCCCGGCGCTGCCAAGTACTACAACGAGATCGGCGTTAAGGTTCCGTAAGGAAAGCCTTATCCGAACTAAATCTTGAATATCAAAAAGCATGTACGCGGGCGGGCGAGAGCCATCTCGTCCGCCTGCATTCTTCTTGGCGTCATTATCTTGTTGTTGTTACTGCCTTTACTCCCGCCCAGTCTTGTGGTAGCTTCCAAAGGTCAGGTCCTTTATGAGAAGGTTATCGCATCCACCGAGTGTGAAGTAGATTTCAGGCATTCGGTCAACAAAGGGCTGATTCGCGAGGTGTACCGCTTAGACCCTGAAAACAAGCTGATTACGCTGGAAGAGGGCTATTTTCAAAGTTATGGCGCAGGTATGATCGATACCGTTCAGGACACTGCCGATATGAATTTTCGGCAGGAGGGTGATTTTTACATTTTGGATTTTAAACCGGAGTGGAAAGCATCTATCGGATATATAGGGGGGAATATCGCCGGACATATTTTTAAATACGGCGATGATATGTTTGAAGTCGGGAAGTTGCGCCCGAAACAGCCATTTTCAATTTCGATATCGCGTCGCAGCGTTTTAAAGAGGCTGCTGCGGCTTACCTAAACGTCGATTCCTTGCACAAATAAAGTTACAATCAATCGATCTTCGACCTAACAGGTCGGAAAGGGTGAGAAAATTGCTTTTTAGCAAGAAAAAAGTAAAACCAGAGGAGATTGACTTATCAACTCTGGATAAAGAAAGCGCTTATAGAACCTTTACAGGCTGGCAAAACACCGTTATCACCATCATTCTTGTCTGCTTTACCACCTTTCAGCTGTTTGCTTCTCTCACGGGGCGCGTACCGCAGCAGCAGGTGCGTTACATACACCTCGGCTTTGCCATTGCGCTGGCCTACTGGCTCTATCCCGCATCGGTCAAATTCAGCAGAAATAAGCTCAATATTCCTGACCTGCTGTTTGGTACCGCGTTTGTCGGCGTTGTTGGCTACTGTGTTTTAAACTACGCTGAGCTCTTAAAGCGCGCCGGCCGTTTCTCGGATATGGATATGTACGTCGGCATTCTGGCGATCATCCTGATCATTGAAGCTTGCCGCCGTGTCGTCGGTGTTCCGATTGTCGTTATCGCCTGTATTTTTATTGTCTACGCCCGTTTTGGCGCATATATGCCGGGCTTTTTGCGCCACCGCGGCTACACGATGAAGCGCATTGTCACCCACCTGTTCTACACGACCGAAGGTATCATCGGCACGCCTATCGGCGCTTGCTCGACCTTCATTTTCCTGTTCATCATGTTTGGCGCGTTCCTTGAGAAGACCGGCATCGGCCAGTTCTTCATCGATATCGCCAACTCGCTCGCAGGCTGGGCGGCCGGCGGTCCTGCAAAGGTTGCGGTTCTGTCCTCCGCGTTGCAGGGTACCGTTTCGGGCTCCTCGGTGGCTAACACCGTTTCCACCGGCTCGTTCACCATTCCGCTGATGAAGTCGTTGGGTTACAAGCCCGAGTTTGCGGCGGCGGTTGAGGCCGCGGCATCCACCGGCGGTCAGATCATGCCTCCCATCATGGGCGCGGCGGCGTTCCTGATTTCTGAGGCAGTCGGCGTTCCTTATCTCGATGTTGCCAAGGCAGCCATTGTTCCGGCGCTGCTTTACTTCTCGGGAATCTGGATCATGGTTCACTTTGAGGCCAAGCGTTTGGGCCTGTTGGGTATCCCGCGCGAGAAGCTGCCCAAGGCGGGGCCGCTGATGAAGGAACGCGGACATCTGATTATTCCGCTGGTTGCGATCATCGTCTTGCTGACGATGGGCTTTACCACCACCCGTGCCGCGCTGCTTGGCTCGCTGGCCTGCATCGTGATTCCGTTCCTGCGTAAGAACACCTGGGTCCCGATTAAGGATGTTGCTTCGGCTTATCCTCAGGCGGCACGCAATATCATCTCGGTGGCCTGCGCTTGCGGTGTTGCGGGCATCATCGTCGGTATTGTGACGCTGACCGGTCTGGGCCTCAAGCTGGGCGAAAGCCTTGTTTCGCTCACGGGCGGTAACCTGTTCCTGACGCTGTTCTTTGCGATGGTGACCTCGATCGTTCTCGGCATGGGCGTTCCCACGACCGCGAACTACCTAATCACCTCGACCATTGCAGCGCCGATTCTGGTAAAGCTGGGCGTATCCACCTTTACCGCGCATATGTTCTGCTTCTATTTCGGCATCGTGGCGGATATCACGCCCCCCGTTGCGCTGGCGGCTTATGCCGGTTCGGCCATTGCCAAGAGCGATCCCTTCAAGACCGGCGTCAACGCCTCCAAGCTGGCGATCGCAGCTTTCCTTGTGCCGTACCTGTTTGTGTACAACCCGCAAATGATTCTGATCGGCGCAACGCCGCTGAACATGGTTCAGGTTGTCATCACCTCGTTGGTCGGCATGGTTGGTATCGGCAGCGGACTGACCGGGTACTTCCTCACCGATGCGCGCTGGTATGAGCGGCTGCTTCTGGTGGCTGGTGGCCTTGGCATGCTCAAGCCCGGCACCATCACCGACCTTGCCGGTTTGGCCGCGGTGTTGCTCGTTGCTTTCATACAGCATATGCGTGCCAAGAAGAACGTTGCTGCCTAATCAAGTATAGCCAATAGTTAAAATGGCGCGGTCAAACGACCGTGCCATTTTTAAATATGGGCTGATTCTTCAAGAATGCGGCTTCGCTGCCTGATTGAACAACATTTACTTAAACAAAAAGAGCGTCGGCGGCTGCACAAAAGATGCGGCCGCCGACGCGTTATGCGCTACGCGGGTAGATGTTCGCGTGCTTTGACGCCGGCGCGCGCGTTTGGAGCGGTTTACAGGTTCAGTTCGTTACGGCATGGGGCGGTGTAGGCGAAGCTTGCGGGCGTACACAAGCCGCATCAGCGACGAGACGGTCACAATGCCGAGCGTCAGCGCGCCGGTGATGGTCAGCGCATGCAGGCCGACCGAGAGAAACAGATCGTTCTGGCCGTTGAGCGCGTGCAACATCGCCTCATAGATCAGACCGCCCGGTACCAGAGGAATCAGCGAAGGCACCAGATAGATGGTTACCGGCGCACGCTGCACGCGCGCCGTTACCTCGGCATAAAGCGTAATGGCGGCGCTGGCGGTGCAGTATTGAACAAGATCACCCCCGGGCGCGGCCAAAAGAAAAAACAGCCAGCCAATTCCGCCGCCGATCGCGGCGGTCCACAGCTTAACACCCCGCAGGTTAAAAAATATACCAAAGCCCAAGGCGGCCAGAGAAGCGCATAATATACTCATAGTTTCACCCCGCTATACTGCGCCAGAGGGCGAGCGAACACATGACACCAATTGCAATTCCGGCGGCGATGACGGTGGCCTCGGTCCCCTTCATAACGCCGGTGACTAGATCGCCGGCGATGAGATCACGCATCGAATTGGTCATGGCCAGTCCCGGCACCAGCAGCATCAGCGTGCTGATGGTGACGACGGCGTTGTTTAAGGCGGGCCAGAGCTGCGCTGCCACGGCGGCTGAAAGCGCACACACCGCACCGCCGATGATATTGTTAAGCAGCAGCCCACCGCCCAGCTTCTCCATCATAGCGCCCACCCAGCGCACGAGAATGCCTGCGGCGGTTGCAATCACCACTTCGATAAGGCCGCCGCCAAACAACACGGCGAACGCACCTGAGCTCAAGCCTGCGGCCATCAGCTGCTGCGGCAGCGTATATGCCGGGCGGCGTGCGATAACCGCCAGAGCCGAAGAAATCTCTCGCTCATCGGGCGTGGCGGTGCAAATATGCCGGGCCAGCGCATTAAGCGCGTCGACACGGTCAAGATTAATATCGCGATAGTAGACGCGCCGTGTTTTAGTAAAGGTTTTGCCCTGTGCGTCTGTGATGGTTACCACCAGACTGGCGGGGATGGCGAACACATCGGCCCGCGTGCCGTAGGCGACGGCAATGCGGCAGATGGTGTCTTCAACGCGGTGTATTTCCGCGCCGTGCCTCAGCAGCAAAAAGCCTATTTCTGAGGCTATGTCGTTCAAGCGTTTGATATTCATAAGCACCACCAAAGGATATGGTATTGTTTTTGTTCCCGCTGTAAAATGTCCGCTGTTGGTTATCGCGGTTGAGCTCATTATTCGGATGCCGGGGTTTCCTTTAAGTTCAACCGCATGCAAGCAAGATGGCGTTATCAATCCGAGTGGTAAGATCAAATTGCTGTAGTAGGCGACTTTATGATTTCAATTATAGCGCGAAGGCCCAAAAAACGCCAGCACCAAGTTGAATATTGACAGAAGAGCGGATAAAATCAATTGTGTTGCAAGAAAAGCTGCATAATAATTTCGTATATAAAAATCGATTTTAATTAATGTGGAGTTTTTAAATTAGATTAAAAGAAATTGCTAAATCGATATTCGACGATATAGTTAAAACGGAAAATTGCTGCAATAATACTGCAGTTTTTCCTTCAAGCTACTATACAACGCTGGAAAGATGCGGTATAATCATTATACTATATTTAGGCACGCTGGCGCATGCCTTGCGGGGGTTGACCACTCTGTTAATGCATCATGATACCGTTCGCCTGCGCGCGGCCGCATAACGGCATTGCATTGTGGGCCCCATGAATGGCTAACGGAACCACTGCGGCGGCTTTGCCTCAGCGGCGCTATACAAGGCGATCGCTCAGGTGCCGTCGCGCAAGGGCTGGCGTTTCAATGCTCTCGGTTTTTAAAGTGGCACCCAAGGCACGAGTCTATACGATGGATTTAAAAAGACCAACTAAAATCAGGGTGAGAAGAGGACGTTAAGATGCAGAGAACAGAAATCAGAACTCTTTTTTTGAATCCGCAGGAATTTAGCGGCCGGACGGTCACGGTATGCGGATGGGTTAAAACGCTGCGTCATTCGGGCGCGATTGCCTTTGTCGAGCTTTCGGACGGCAGCGCCTTCCGCGCACTTCAGGTGGTGGCCGCCCAGGATGCGCTTGAGAATTTTGACGCGCTGATCCATCAGAACGTGGGCGCCGCGTTGGTTATAACCGGCACGCTGCTGCTGACGCCCGACGCCAAGCAGCCCTTTGAGCTGCGCGCCCAAGCCGTCTCGGTCGAGGGAACCTCCACACCTGAATATCCGCTTCAGAAAAAACGGCACACGCTGGAATATCTGCGCACCGTCGCGCATCTGCGCCCGCGTACCAACACGCTGTCGGCGGTGTTGCGCGTGCGCAGCGTCGTGGCATTTGCAATTCACCGCTTTTTTCAGGAAAACGGCTTTGTTTATTCCCACAGCCCGATCATCACCGGCAATGACTGTGAGGGCGCGGGGGAGATGTTCCGCGTCACCACGCTGGATATCGAAAACCCGCCCAGAACCGAGGGCGGCGATATCGACTTTTCACAGGACTTTTTCGGCAAGCCCACAAGCCTGACCGTCTCGGGCCAGCTCGAGGCCGAAGCGATGGCGATGGCGTTTGGCAAGGTGTATACCTTTGGCCCGACCTTTAGGGCCGAGCGTTCCTTTACGGCGCGGCACGCCTCGGAGTTCTGGATGATTGAGCCGGAGATCGCGTTCGCCGACCTTGAGGACAACATGTGCCTTGCGCGCGACATGATTAAATCGGTGCTGGCTGAGGTGCTTGAAAAATGCCCCGACGAGATGAAATTCTTCAACGATTTTTACGATAAAGGCCTGCTTGAGCGCCTCAACGCCATCATCGCCTCCGATTTTGCACACGTCACCTACACCGAGGCGATCGGCATTTTAGAGGCGGTCAAGGACAAATTTGAGTACCCCGTTTTCTGGGGCTGCGATTTGCAGACCGAGCACGAGCGGTATCTCGCCGAGCAGCATTTTGGCCGCCCGACCTTCGTCACCGACTATCCCAAGGAGATCAAGGCATTTTATATGCGCTTGAACGACGACGGCAAAACCGTTGCAGCCATGGATCTGTTGGTGCCCGGCGTTGGCGAGATTATCGGTGGCAGCCAGCGCGAGGAGCGCTTGGATGTTCTGCTGGCCCGCATGGCTGAGTGCGGTCTTTCGGTCGAGGATTATGAGTGGTATCTCGACCTGCGGCGCTTTGGCTCGAATCGACACGCGGGCTTTGGCTTGGGCTTTGAGCGCCTAATTATGTATATCACGGCCGTCGGCAATATCCGCGACGTGCTGCCCTTCCCGAGAACACCGGGCAGCGCCGAATTTTAATCCGCAGGAACGGGCGGAAGCGGCGTGCTGGACGCATATCCAACGCCGCCGCCTCTGTTTGAATACAAACGCATTTCAAACACATATATTTGCTGCGAACATGAGGAGGAAAATGTAATGAAGGCTTACCAGCAGATGAACAGGGAAGAGCTTCTCGCCGAGAAGGCGCAAATGGAGGCCGCGCTGGCCGACTACAAGGCAAAGGGATTAAAGTTGAATATGGCGCGAGGCAAGCCGGGCGCGGACCAGCTTGATCTGAGCATGCCCATGCTTGACGTCCTGAATTTCAAGAGCGACTGCACGACCGAGAGCGGTGTCGATTGCCGAAATTATGGCGAGCTTTCAGGCATCTACGAGGCTAAAAAGCTGTTCGGCGCGTTTCTGGGCGCCGCGCCCGAAGAAACCATCGTTGTCGGCTCCTCCTCGCTGACCTTTATGTACGACTGCATGGCGCGCGCGATGCTGACCGGCACCGTCGACTCCGACAAGCCCTGGTGCAAATATGATAAGATCAAGTTCCTCTGCCCCGTACCGGGCTACGATCGCCACTTTACAATCTGCGAATTCCTTGGCATTGAGATGATCAACGTCCCGCTGACCGAGTGGGGTCCCGACATGGACCTGATCGACCAGCTCGTCGCCGAGGATGACAGCATCAAGGGTATGTGGTGCGTGCCCAAATATACCAACCCGCTGGGCGGAACCTATTCCGATGAGGCAGTCAGACGCCTCGCCGCGATGAAGCCTAAGGCCAAGGATTTCAGAATCTTTTGGGATAACGCCTACGCGGCGCACTACATCTATGAGGATACCAAGCTGCTCAACATCCTCGACGCTTGCAAGGAGGCCGGCAACCCCAACAGGGTTTATATGTTTGGCTCCACCTCTAAGATCACCTTCCCGGGGGCGGGCGTCGGCTTTATGGCGGCGTCCAAGGCAAACGTCGACTTCACGGTCAAGCAGCTCAACGCGCAGGCCATCAGCTGGGATAAGATGAACATGCTGCGCCATGTGCGTTACTTTGAGAATGTGGACGGCATCCGCGCCGCGATGGATAAGCATGCGGCGATTCTGCGCCCGAAGTTTGACGCGGTGCTCGACGCGTTGCAGCAGGAGCTTGGGCTCCGGGGCGTCGGCGAATGGGTGAAGCCTGCGGGCGGTTATTTTGTCACCTATATGGCCCCCAAGGGCTGCGCCAAGCGCATTGTCGCGCTCTGCAAGGATACCGGTGTGGTGCTGACCGACGCGGGTGCCACCCATCCTTATGGCAAGGATCCCGATGACAGCTATATCCGTATTGCGCCGAGCTTCCCGACCCCGGCGGAGCTGTCGCGCGCGATGGAGATTTTCTGCGCCAGCGCACGGCTGGCCGCTGTTGAAAAGCTGTTGGGCTGAGGCATAAGATTGTTTTAAGGGCTGGAGCAAAATGCGTGTTACGCATTTTGCTCCAGCCCCTGTGTTTGCCCTGATATTGGGATGAATCGCGTAAAGCGGGCTTTGAAGACCCGCTTTATTTTTTTAGGCCTTTAATAATCTCATGAATGCTCGCAACCTGTTTATCGCTTAACGCATTCAGATCATTAACAACCGCCTGTATTTGGGCCGGGTTGCCGAGATCGTCGTCAAAGAAGTCCTTGGGAGAGATTTTAAAATACTCACAAATATAAAAGAACACTTGCGTGGAGGGCATTGACTTCCCATTTTCAATATGGTTGATATAATTTTCATTTTGTCCGATGGATAAACTCATATCACGGGCAGAAACGTTCCTGAGTGTTCTCAGTTTCGCGATTCGTTCAGCCAAATATTTCTCATACATGCGCCGTCATCCCCCCATGTACACATTGTACATTCAGCTAAGGTGATATTTGCATGCTATAAAGTCCTATTTATGCGGAACTACAAGAACTAACCTTGCATAGGTTTTGACAGCTGTGTTAAAACGGCAAAGGCTGTTTTGCGCTGGCGCGCAGGAACGGCCCCCACCCCCAACCCCCTGTCCCCCAGAGGGGCACAGGGGGCTTCACCCCCAAACCCCCTGAGGGGGCTTAAAGAATACGGTTGTTGGTGAATGTATGCCCCACGTGAGCACGTTACCTACCCACTTAACATCAGTGGGCGCGCATCCAGACTTGTTACGTGATTATGCGCGCCAATTAAGTTATCTGGCCTCTTGGGGCAAGGCGGCGCTTCCATCGCGCCGCCGTGCGGGTAACATATGTCTTCTGCAATAACCAATATAGACGACACCCAAAAGACGTCTATATCAGCGCCTTTTGCCCGCAGCTTTTAAAACCGCCCTATTTTTTTAGGCCCTTGATAATTTCGTGGATGCTCTCGACCTGTTTGTCACTCAACGCGCCCAAATCATCAACGATCGCCTGTATTAGAGCTGGATGGTGCGGGCCATCGTCAAAAAACGCCTTTGGGGAAATTTTGAAATAATCGCAGATATAAAAGAACACCTGCATTGAGGGCATCGATTTTCCGTTTTCGATTTTATTGATATAGCTTTCACTTTGGCCTAAGGATAGGCTCATATCT
>JAEWBS010000036.1 GCA_023391005.1 Bacillota bacterium
AAGACGCCACATCCGCCGCATAAATATTGGTGTTTTAGCAGGATTGGACCAATAAAAAACAGGCGCGCGCAGGTTTATGCTGCGTGCGCCCAAAACGATGTTTTTACACGTCATTGCCCTTGATGGACTGCTTCTTAGCGTTTTTGTTTTGGTTCTGATTTTCCCGGGTAATCGGGGTCTGGCCGTTGGCTTTTGCCACGCGCGCCTGCTTGTTGTCGGGTTGGCTATCCTTCGGCATCGCTGCACCTCATCGCCTGGTATTGGGGCCAAGCGCTTCCTTTTTAATATTGTGATTGGTCGTGGGCTGAACGTTGTTTTGTTTTAGGGCGGCCTCTTCTTCCTCTTTAGAAACGAGTTCCGCCGGGCCCGGTACATTCGGTTGTGACATGCCGCATCCTCCTTACATGATATGGTCTTCGATGATGCTGCCGGTTATCTCAAACCCCAGCGTCTCGATTTTTTTTGCAAGCTGGTCCGATCTGACCCCAGTTGTGTCAAAATCGACGGCGATGCATTCGGTTCGGTCGTTGACGCTGACCGAAAGCACGCCCCTGAAGGTATCGAGCTCCCGTTTAAGCTGCTTCACGTCATGTCTGCCGTTAACGTTGGTTACGGTAAAATAAGCACTGGCTTTTGACATCAAAATCACCTCGCCCATAGTATTGGCAGCGGCGCTGTTTTTATGAGAACACGTTATTTTTGAAGGTATATAAAAAGAAACGCCCTTTTGAGCCGCAGCCTAACCGCTATACAGCGGCGCAGGCGTTCTAGCTTGAGGGCGTTTCATCATTTTAAGCGTTTCTTTTGATTTAAAGTAGTATTAAATGGATAGGCATACCGATTAAAACAGTGTTCTGATATCGGTATACGCCATGTCATACCCATCGGCGACGTTTTTATAGGTGCATTTTCCGTCATAGGTGTTGATAGCGGAATAGACGGTGTCATGCCGCTTGCAGGCCATCTCGAGCCCATTGCCCGCAATTTCAAGCCCATAACGCAGCGTGGCGTTAGTCAGTGCAATGGTCGAGGTGCGCGGCACCGCACCCGGCATGTTGCCGACACAATAGTGCTGCACACCGTCCACAGCAAAGGTTGGCGCGTCGTGATAGGTAACCCGGGTCGTCTCACAGCAGCCGCCCTGATCGACCGCCACATCCACAATGACGCTGCCGGGCCGCATATTTTTAAGGTAAGCCCTCTTGACAATTTTCGGCGCTTTTTTGCCCGGAATCAGCACCGAGCCGATGACCAGATCGGCCTGTGCCAGCGCTTTTTCAATCGCCTCGTCGGTGCTGTAAAGCGTCTGAATGCGCGCGCCGAAAACATCGTCGAGATAGGCCAAACGCGGCAGGCTGATATCGCAGATCGTGACATTGGCCCCCATGCCGACCGCAATTTTACAGGCGTTGGTTCCCACCGTGCCCGCGCCAAGGATGACGACATTCGCCTTGGGGGTTCCAGGCACGCCCGAAAGCAGTACGCCCGAGCCGCCGAACGGCTTTTCGAGATATTTTGCGCCCTCCTGCACACTCAAGCGCCCGGCGATTTGGCTCATCGGCACCAGCAGCGGCAAACTGCCGTCACGCTCCATCAGCGTTTCGTAGGCGACGCCCTTGACCTTGGCTTGCATCAGCGCGTCGGTCAGCGCGCGGTCGGCGGCCAGATGCAGATAAGTGAACAGAATGAGTCCCTCGCGAAAGAATGGATATTCCGGTTCGAGTGGCTCTTTGACCTTAATCATCATCTCGCAACACGCCCAGACCGATTTGGCGTCATCCAAAATGATCGCACCGGCCTGCTGATATTCCTCGGTAGAAAATCCTGAGCCCGAGCCCGCATCCCGTTCAATATAAACGGTGTGCCCCGCGCCGACATAGGCCTTGACGTTATCAGGCGTCATCCCCACGCGAAACTCATTGTTCTTAATCTCCTTAACACAACCAACCTTCATGGCAATTCCTCCTTTTTATTATGACTATGCTAAAATAGATGCTGCTTATCGATAAAAAACTGGAGAATACCGATATTCCTTGTCCGCCGCGGGTCAACACCCTGCCCTTGCGTTCATTTTCGATTTTGCAAAAAAGGCACTGATAAAATTAAAAGACCCCATGACATATACATGTCAACGGGATCCCATTTCAGCAGCGGCGCAAGGGCGTTGCACCACAATAAAACAAAACCGTTACTAATGGGACAATAGCACATAATACACATCCCTGTCAACAAGAAAGCTATACAGATTACAAATGGAATTATTGTTTGAATTGACAAGTGATCCGCACGCCCGGGCCAGAGCGGCAAGCCTCCCCGTACGGATACCCGACAGCACAATCACCGCCGGTTAAACGCGTTGCCGATAAAATTCAAGCTGCTACAACCGCACAGGGGCGGCCGCACTTCACTGCGGCCGCCCCTGTGCGGTTAGATGAAAAAGCCTATTACCAAAAACAGATGTAGTATAGCGATTACATATTGTGCGCCGCAAAATAGGACTTGCACGACTCAATGCAGCGGCGCGCATGCTCAACAGCGCCATAGACGGCAATGCGTTTAATATGCGGCAACTCAATGCTGCACACAATGTCCTCGGGCAGGCGGCGCATATAAGAGGCGATGTCGATTACGCCCTCGCCAACATAATACCGGCCGTCCCGGCCAACCGCCAGCAGCTCCTGCTTGTCGGTGGGAATCTCGACGGGGCCGTCGCAGAGATGGCAGAACTTAAACCAGTTGGCGGGGCAGGCATCCAGCTCCTCAGGTGCGACACGGGAGCGGTAAGCATGCAGTGTATCAAGCATAATACCCGCGTTGTCGCGGTTGATCGTCAGCAGCACCTCTTTGGCCTGCGCCAGATCGGTGACCTCGGCCCAGGTGACAAATTCGAGCTGCACGCCCAGTCCGTAGGACTTAGCCAGATCGCACAGCTGCGCAAACTTCTCTAAGTAAACATCTTTATCAGACGTCCAGATGCTGCTCAGCACATGGCGCGCGCCGAGCCGGGCGCCCACCTCAATGGCCGCTTCATACTTTTGGACATCGGTATCTTGTAAAATGCGCAGCAATTCGATATCATGCACGCGAATGCCGGTCTCCTCCATCGCATTGAGGGTGTCCTGCAGCATGTCGGGCTGCGACGCGAGATCGTAATTGGACTCGCCCTTAATGCCGAGATTGACAATGCGGGGGCTGACATAGTCATAGCCCGCCAGCTTGGCGGTGTAGACCAGTTCGGGCGGCGGGCAGCGCAGAGTGGTCAGGTGTGCCAGCGAATATTCTCTTTTCAAAGCAACCATCCTTTCAGGAATTCAAATTATAAAGGAATAAACAACAAAAAGTAAAATACCGACGACGGTATTCAAAACGAACGCATTGGTAACCACCTCGTGATCCTCACGCGAACAGTTTTGTCCAACTAAAACGGTCAGTGCAATTGAGCTGTGCTGCCATAGCAAAATAAGATACGCGGCATCAAACAGCGGATTTGGTGCAATCAAACGGTCGATGACGGCTAGCTTGAACACAAAAGCGACGCTCAGTGAAACGGCGTAGCGTATGCCGACATATAAAGCGCTTTCTTTAAGGTTCTTTTTGTCCGAAAGCTTTAGACGGTAACCGATGATAACCAGCGTCAGGGTCAGCGAAATAGCGCCCAACCGCTCAACCGCGCCGTAAAGACCCAGCCCGATCGCATTATGAAAAAGGAACTCACGCAAACCGAAAATACGAATAGAGAGCCCCAGAAATGTCATGAGTAAAAACGGACTTTTAAAGGATTCCAGCAACCGCCGCAGGGTAATTTTATCGCCACGCAGACGCGTCTGTGCCAGCGGCAAAAAAATAAGCGCGATAAAAACCTCGTGCCCAACGCCCAGAATGCTCATATACTTGAGATTTTCCTGCCCGAACAGGGCGGCGTAAAAGGGCATGGAGACGGTGCCAAAGCCAAACGAGGTCAACAAAAATGGAAAAAAGCTTCGCTTGATGGGAAAAACGCGGTAAATGACAAATCCCAGCCCCAACAGAATAATCATCAGGGCGAAGAATGCCACGCTTAGCCAGGCATAGGAGACGTCGACATCCAGATTGATAAAAGTGGTGCACAGCATACACGGAATCGCGATGTTCAGCACCAGCGACTGCAGCTTGAAGAAGGCCTCTTCCCCAAAGAATTGCACCTGCTGCAAAATGTAGCCCAACGCAATCAGAAAGAGTAACGGAAGAACCTTGCCCAAAATTTCTGTCATGCCAATAATTCTCCTATGCCGGGTTTATCACGTGAAAGGAATAAGAGTATGAGAGAAGATAGCAATATTATTTTTGGCCGGCCTGAATCTCGGCAACAATTTTGTTGATCGATTCAGTCATAATTTCAACCGGCTCAGGCAGCCCTGACCAGAGGTTGACCTGAATGGCGCCCTGATGGATGCTCATACCCAGACCATTGAGAATGCGGCAGCCCTGCCGCTCAGCCTCTTGCAGGAACCGCGTTTTAAGCGGATTATAGGTGGCGTCAAACGCAATCTGCTCCGCGCGCAACAGCGCCGCGTCGATTGGCGTCTCGTCAGTGTGCGGATACATGCCGACACCCGAGCAATTCATAACCACATCACATTCGCCGATGCATTTTTCGTACTGCGCCTTTTCCTCAAAGGGAATCCACCTTGCGACCGGCGCAAAGCTCTTGTTGATATCCTCCGAGAGGCTCTGGGCAGCCGCGTCGAAACGGTCGACGATGACAATTTCCTTCGCGCCGTGGAAGGCCAGCGCGCAGCAGATGGCGCGTCCGGCGCCGCCCGCGCCAAAGGCGAAAAAGGTGCTGGCTTTAATGTCACAGCCGGTTTCAAGCGTCAGCGAACGGATAAAGCCGGGGCCGTCGGTGTTGTAGCCGATCAGCTTGCCGTCGCGCTTGACCACCGTGTTGACCGCGCCCATCTTTTCGGCAAACTCGTCCATGCCGTCAAGGTATTCGATCACCTTAATCTTATTGGGCTTGGTGACCGCAAAACCGGGGCTGTTTAGATTGCGAAACGCCTGTACCATATCACCGAGGTGATCATTTTCAACCTCGAGCGGAAAGTACAGAAACTCCAGCCCGAGCGCACGATAGGTCTCGTTTTGCATTCTGGGCGCAAAGGACTGGCGTAAGGGATTTCCCATAAGGGCAATCAGCTTGGTATCTACAGTAATCATGATTGATCCCCTTTTTAAGTATTCAGCGGGCGGACCCGCCGCCCGCTGAACATTGGTTTGTCTTTACTTGCCGAGGTAAGCGTCAACGAGCTCCTGACCGACCTTGCCGGCGATAAGGTCGTACGCGGGCTGCGCGGCGGCCTTGATCTCAGCATAGAACTCGGGGGAAACCGGAACGATCTCGGTGCCGGAAGCCTCGATGACCTTGATCTTCTCAGCCTCAAGCACATCGGCCTGCTCGCGGGCATAGGCGGTAGCGGCAGCAACAGCCTGATCGAGAATCGCACGCTCTTCGTCGTTGAGTCCGTTGTACTCAGCCGGGTTCATGATGAGCGAGAGGATGTGCGGGATGTGGTTGGTCTGGATGATATAATCCTGAACCTCATAGATCTTGTTGGCCGCGATAACCGCATAGGGGTTTTCCTGTGCGATAACGGTGCCCTGCTGCAGGCCGGTGTAAACCTCGCCCCAAGCCATGGGGGTGGGGGCTGCGCCAAGGGCTTTCCAGAAAGCCATGTGGTTGGGGTTTTCCATGGTGCGGATCTTGACGCCGGCAAAGTCGGCCATCTTCTCGATCTTCTTGTTGGAGGACATTACACGGAAGGTCTGGTCGGCATAGCCAAGCAGCTTATAACCGGCTTTGTCGTAGAATCCGGCGATTTTGCCCATGAAGTCAGCATCATCAAAAATTTCACGGAATTCCTGAATCGTGGGGTACACCACGGGCATGTCGAATACGGCGAGCTCAGGGATGAAGTTAACCTGCGGCGCGGTGGTCTGAACAACCATGGTCACGCTGCCGTCCTTGCAGCTCTCAAGCAACGCAACGTCGCCGCCGAGCGTGGCATCGGTGTAAACGTCGATGGTCATCTTGCCGCCGGAAAGCGCCGAAACCTCGTCAGCCAGCTTCTGGCCGTACATATAGGTAACGGTGTCTCTCGCGCTGTCCATACCCAGCGTCCAGGTATGCTCGCCGATGTTACCGGCGACAGGCGCAGCACTGGAACCGGCCGGCGTCGACGACGGGGCGGTGCTGGAAGCGGGCTTAGAGCCGCAAGCGGTCATAGAAAATGCAGTGGCAATAGAAAGAGCAAGCGCTAACATTCTGGAATACTTCTTCATTTGTAATTCTTTCTCCTTTCAAAATAGGACATTCGCCCTCATTGGGACACAGTTTTAAACTCCTACCAATACCAAGCTGATGGCCGGGAAGGCGACAATGAGCACGAGCGCGACCAAGAACAACAGGATAAACGGTACGGCGTGCTTTGCCACTTCCATGACAGGAACGTCGGTGATCGAGCTGGCAACAAACAGGTTGATGCCGATAGGCGGCGTCACAAAGCCGATAGCGAGGTTGGTGACCAGAAAAACACCGAAGTGCAGCGGGTGAATGCCAACCGCCGTCATAATCGGCAGCAGAATGGGGGTCAGAATCAGGATGGCGGGGCCGCCGTCCATAACCATGCCCACCAGCAGCAGGAACACGTTGACGACCAGCAGAATCAGAAATTTGTTGCCGCCAAAGGTATCGCTAATCGAGGTGCTGACCAACTGCGGCACCTTCAAGAAGGTCAAAACGCGCGCAAAGGCGGTTGCCGCGGCGAGCAGGAACAAAAGCGGCGAATAGGTGCGCACACTTTCTACAAAGATTTGGTAGAGCTCGTTGAGCTTGAGCGTCTTATACACAAACAGGCTGATAAACAGCGCGTAGAACACCGAAAGCACAGCCGCTTCAGTCGGAGAAGCGATACCCGAATAGATGCTGCCCAGAATGATGACCGGCGTCAGCAGCGCCCAGAAGCTGTCGAAGAACACCTTGGCGAAGCCCTGACGGTGCAACGCCCCGACAACCTCGTTGATCTTGGCCTTATCTTCGCCATGGCGCACGCAGTAGAAGATGGCGTAGCCCATCAGGCAGAACGCAATCAAAAAGCCGGGCAGAATGCCTGCGATAAACAGCTGACCGACCGATGCGCCGGAAGCCATACAATAAAGCACGAACGGGATTGAAGGCGGGATAATGACGCCCAAGCCGCCCGCAACCGCGACAACAGCGGTCGAAAACTTCTTGTCATACCCTAAGCTGACCAGCACCGGCACGGTCATGCTGCCAACGGCGGCAACGGTAGCCGGCGAGGAGCCGGAAATCGCGCCGTAGAACAGGCAGGTGATGATAACGGCGCAGGGAATGCCGGCCGTAACGTTCCCGAGGAAGTAAGTAAAGAAGTTAAACAGCTTCTTCGAAATGCCGCCCCGGGCCATGATGATGCCGGAGAAAATGAACATGGGGATTGCAAGCAGCGGGAAGCTGTTGATACCGCCGATCATTTCGCGGATCAGATAGGTTCCGTTGGCCGCAAACTTGGGATTCATCAGCGACGGAACAATGGAAGAGATCGCGATGCTCGAAGAGATCGGGACGGAAATAATCAAGAGGGCAAAAAATACGACAAATACAATTAAGGCAATCATTAGTTTCCTCCTCCTACTCCAAGCTGACCGGACGCACCCTTGTCGTCACTTGAAACAACCAACCACTTTTCAAAAAGACCCTGAAGCAGACGGATAATGCTCAAAACAAAGCCAACCAACGGCGCGATGTAAATAACGGACATAGGAATCTGCATCGCCGGGCTGAGCTGACCACTTGAAACCGTATTGTTAAAATAGGTCCAAGCAAAGGGCGTCATATAGAAATAGAACACCAGCATGACGAGCTTTTCAATAATTTTAAAGCCGGCTGCAATCTTTTTGGGCAGCAGGGATACGACCTGATCAATTTTAATCGAAACCTGCTTTTTAAAGCAGTAACTGATGCTCAGAAATCCTGACCAGACAAATAAAAAGCGTGAAAGCTCCTCAGACCAAGAAAGCGGACTATTAAAAATATATCTTGCTATGATCTGTGCACCCATAGCCAAAGACATAATCAGCAGCAGTACAACCAGAATCGTTTCTTCCAGGCTCTTATCCAACCATTTGAAAACCTTCATAGGCCACCTTTATTTCCTTTCTTACCAAGTGTTACCGCGTTTGGCAGCGGCGCTTTGCTTTTAAAAAGCGCCGCCGTCAAGCAATATTGAATGGGATTTGAATAGCGCTTTATTATAGACTAGGATTTGTGGGAAGCGGAATGCTTCGGCGGCTCATAGACGCCCTCGGCGTTGCGGATGACCTTGCCGTTGACAACGCGGCCATCGGGAGAATAGATGTCGTTGATGTTCCAGCAGCCGGGTGTCGGCACCGGGATGTTCTGCATCGGGACGTCAAGCAGATAAGGCTTGTTGGCTTCAATCGCTTTTTTGAGTGCGGGGGCAAACTCCTCAGCCGAGGTAATCTTAACCGACTCAATGCCGTAGCCCTTGGCAATCTGCGCCCAGTCGGGGGTATAGCTCGCACCGTCGGGGGTTGAGAACAGCGTACCGAACTTGGTGCCATAGTTGCCATATTCCAGGCCGGCAATGGTGCCGAACGCGGAGTTGTTCATGACCACCCACACCACCGGGATATTCTGCTCGACCGCGGTGGCAATAACCGAAGGGTTGGTGCCAAAGCCGCCGTCGCCGATCAGCGTGATTACCGTCTTATCCGGGGCGGCCAGCTTGGCGCCCAGAATAGCGGCCGAGCCAAAGCCCATGGTCGCCAGACCCGACGGATGGTGAATGCTGCCGGGAACCTCGACATCAAACTGCTGCGCGACGCCGTTCTTGTTCCAGCCCACATCGGTGAAGATGAGCGAATTGGCAGGCAGCTGCTCCTTGACATCCTTGAGGATGCGCTGAGGCGTCATCGGGAAACGGCTGTCGTTGCTGACATCGGTGTTGGCCGCCTTGAAGGCCGCCTTCTGCGCGGCCACTTCGGCGCGCAGCTCGGGCCGGTCAATACCGTTGGGGCAAAGCTTTTTGGCTTCTTCGAGAATCTGTTGCAGCGCGTATTTCAGGTCGGCCACCGCGCCGATCTCGACGGGATAGTTACGGCCGATTTCGGTGGGGTCGATATCGACCTGCAAGAACTTGGTCTTGCCCATATCAAAGGTAACGCCCGGGTACCAGCTTGAGCTGTCCGCCTCGGCAAAACGGGTGCCAAGGCCGAGAATGACGTCGGCGTTGGCGGTCAGCTTATGGGTGAACTCCATGCCCCAGAAGCCGGTCTGGCCGATCATCAGCGGGTGCGTATCCGAGAGGCAGCCCTGCCCCATCAGCGTGCGCGAGACGGGTATGTCAAGGAACTCGGCCAGCGCCGCCAGCTCGTCAGAAGCCTGCGCCAGCAGAATGCCGCCGCCCGCGTGCATCACGGGGTTCTTGGCTTCAACGAGGCGCTTGGCGATCGCCTTAGCCGCGTCGGGTGCAAGAGCGGGGCGAATCGTGAGATCGCTATCAAGATAGGTGCGCTCGAACAGATCGGTATCGATCTCGCGCGAGAACATGTCCATCGGAACCGAGATCAGCACCGGGCCGGGCCGTCCGCTCTCAGCAAGGCGGAACGCCTTATCGAGGATGGCGGGCATCGCCTCGGGGTCGTCAATGCGCCATGCGCGCTTAACAATCGGCTTATAGATGTCATACTGCGAGCCGTCGCAGTGCATGTTGACCTCCTGATGCGGATGGCGGCCATAATAATAGCTGGGCGCGTCGCCCGCGATCACCACCATGGGAATCGAGTCAAATGCCGCATTGGCCACGCCGGTGAGGGCGTTGGTCATGCCGGGGCCGATATGGCACAGTACAACGCTCGCCTTGTGGGTGATGCGCGCATAGCCGTCGGCCGCCGTGGATGCGATCTGCTCATGGCGGTTTGAGATATACTTGACCTTGGGGTTTTTCTCGAGGGCGTCGAGCATCGCAATAACAGTATGGCCGCAAAGGCCGAATACATACTCAACACCGCGACGCTCTAAATAATCGACGATCTGGTAGGAAAGTAATTTCTTCATATTGATATCTGCGCTCCTTTCTAAGCAATGCCTTATCAGGGGAAAGGGGCGGCGGGATAAACACCGCCCCGCGTAGATGATAACATTGAAATGGCTTATCTGTCCATTTCGGGCTTGTAGAACTCGCCAAACAGCCACTCGTCGCTGGGCTTGTCCTCAGGAATCGGCACCGACACCCAGGTGGTGTTGATATACTGGCGCAGCGCGATGTTCTCAGAGATGATGTTGCCGCCCCAGGTGCCGCAACCCATCGAGTTGGTCATCGGCATGCCGTTGGTGTAAGAACCGGCGTTGGCCTTGTTCTGCGGCTGACGAACCATGATTCTCGAAACAGGGGCCGCCATCGCCAGTCTGTGGATGTGATCCTCGTTGAAGGAGTAGATGCCGCAGGAGTGGCCCTTGCCGCCAACTTCGTAGATGGCGCGCATCATGTCGAGCGCATTCTCAAACTCGCCGTCGTACTTGAAGAGGGCCAGCAGCGTGGTCAGCTTCTCGCTCGAGAAGAAATGCTCCTTGCCGATGCCGTCGCCCATGACCGCGACGAACTTGTACTCTGCGCCGATCGTAAAGCCGGCCATCTCGGCGAGCTTCTGAGGAGAAACAGCAACGGTCTCAGGCAGTCTGTGGCCGTTTTCGTCCCACATAACGCGCTTGATCAGCTCTTTCTCTTCCTCAGTGGCAAAGTAGGCGCCTTCCTCCTTGAGGGCTTCGACCGTCGCGTCGAAGATGGAGGCGTGAATGACCAGGTTGCCGTCGCAGGAACAGCCCGAGCCAAAGTCGGAGGTCTTGGAGATGCGGGTATTTCTGGCTGCGTCTCTCGGATCGGCGGTCTCGTCATAGATCATCGTGGAGTTGCCGGCGCCCGAGCCGAAGGCCGGTGTGCCGGAGGAGTAAGCGGCCTTAACCATCGGGCGGCCGCCGGTGGCGATGATGAGGTTTGCGCGTCTCATCAGCTCGTCGGTCTTGGCAAGGCTCGGCTCTTCGACAACCTGAAGGATATCGGCGGGCGCGCCCTCGCGGACCAGTGCCTCACGCATGATCTGCACGCACTTGGCGGTGCACTTCTTTGCGCGGGGGTGCGGGGAGAAGATAATCGCGTCGCGCGCCTTGATGGCGTACATGGCCTGACCGGCAGGCGTGGAGGTCGGGTTGGTGGTGGGCACCAGCGAAGCGATAATGCCGACGGGCTTGGCGTATTTGACAATGCCCTTCTCGGGGAGCTCTTCGATAATGCCGACGCTCTTGCCGCGCAGCGCGTCGCGCAGCATGCCGCGCACCTTGTGGCGCTTGTTGATCTTGGAAATCGGATCGCCGAGGCCGGTCTCTTCAACAACCTCGTAGCAGAGGGGCTCCCAGATCTGAAGATTCGTAATAGCCCAGCCGACAGCGCGGCAGAGGTGATCAACACGCTCCTGATCATATGTTGCGATGATATCGGCTGCCTTGCGGGCACGCTCAAATAATTCATCCATTTCTTTTAACTGCTCGGCGGTGAGTTCTTTTGCCATGGTTAAAATCATCCTTTCGCTTATCATTCAATCATTAATTTAAGACATTGTTTATGCAACACCCGTTGTAAACAAAGGCGCTTAAAACTTATAAAGATCCGAGACCTTGCCCGCTTTCAATACGGCGCTGGGCAACTCGTGGCCCACCATCTCCTGAAGCGCGCGGGCCGCCGCGATCATCTTGTCGAGATCGACACCGGTTTCGATATCCATTTCGCCGCACATGTGCAGCAGATCTTCGGTGGCTATGTTGCCGGTTGCACCGGGGGCAAAAGGGCAACCGCCCAAACCGCCCAAGCTTGCGTCAAAACGGGTCACCCCCGCCTGCATACCGGCCAAAACATTGGCCAAGCCCATACCGCGCGTGTTGTGAAAGTGGAGGTTCCACATCACCTCGGGAAAAGCTTCTCGCATTTCGGTGCACTGGCGATAAACCAGCGCCGGATTTGCCATGCCGGTCGTATCGGACATCGACAGCTCGGTGATACCGATCTTTCTGAACTCGGCGGCGACAGCCTTGATGCGCTCAATCGGAATCGCACCCTCAAACGGGCATCCGAACGATGTCGCCATCGCACCTGACAGCGTCACCCCGTGCGCGGCGGCATATTCCGCCATCGGCGCAAAGGTTTTGAACATTTCAAGCGGCGTCGAGTTTGCGTTGGCTCTTTGGTGCGCCTCGCTGACCGACAGGGTGATCTTCACCTTTTTCATACCGGCTTCGACCGCGCGCTCTAAGCCCTTTTGGTTCAGGACCAGAACACGGTATTCGGTGTCCGGCTTCTTTTGCAGCCGCTGGTAGACCTCGCCGGTGTCCGCCATCTGCGGAACGGCCTTGGGGTTCACCATGCTGCCTATTTCAATGAGCGAAATGTTGGCGTCTTGAATGCTTTCAAGCAGTGTCAGCTTTTGCTCGGTACTCAGCGTTGCCTTTTCGTTTTGAAGCCCGTCCCGCAGGCCAACTTCACAAACCGTAATATTTTTTGGCAGAGTCATCTATATTCAGCTCCTTTTTGACAGCGTGTATATCCCGTTATTCATAAAGAATACTTTGTGCGGTTTATGCTTTTATTATCCGAGAAGGCAAATAAAAAGTCCAACACCGAAATTCGATTGTTAAATCGGACATTTCGATTAGTTGGACTAATTAGCTGCTAATTCAATTAAATTTTTGTATATATTCCACACATAGACGACACTGCAGGCCGAATCACAATCCAAAAAATTTCTGCTATTTTAAACAAATTTTTTTATATTTTTCGTCGTTTATGCCTTTATGCTCTCCTCTTCGAGCAGCGGTTTTGAAACAAAATTTTTAAAATGCTCAATTGCGGGAGAAGAAAAGTGCTCCTTAGACCACAGCAGATAGATCTGGCGGCAGAAACGCGCGTCGGCAATTGGAATGGCCCGCACGCGATAGGACTGAAAGGACGGGATCTCAGGCATGACCGCCACGCCGAAGCCCGCGCTGACAAACGACGCCATTGAGTTGCATTCCTCGGCCTCAAATGCAATTTTGCGGGTGAAGCCCAGCGACTCAAAGATGCTGTTGAGATGCTTATGCAGCCCGCTGCTGGGCGTAATGCCCACAAAGGTTTCTTCACGCATGTCGTCGACCGAAACACTTTTATAACCGGCCAGCGGGTGGTTAATGGGTACGACAAGATACAGCTCCTGAAGGTGCACCGGCATGGAGCTGAACGATTCGTCCCCTGTTTCGACCGAAAAGGCCAGATCCAGCTCGCCACGCTTGAGCTTTTGTAGAATAACCGAGCTTAAGCCCTGAAAAAACTTAAAAGATACCGCGCTGTTACCCGGCTGGGTTCTGAAACCTTTGATCACCTTGGGTAAGTAATTAAAGCTCAAAGAATAGATATACCCCAGATTGATCACCGAATTGGATTGCAGCATCTGCGACATATGCCGCACACCCGCGTCAACGGCATCGAGCGCTTGGGTTGCGTAGGGCAAAAAGCCCTGCCCATATTTTGAAAGCACCGTTTGCTTGCCGCGCTTTTCAAACAATGGCGCGTCCAATTCTTCTTCGAGCTTTGACAGTGCGTAGCTGAGGCTTGACTGTGAAATATACAGTTTCTGGGCCGCTTCGGTGTAGTGCAGGGTTTCGGCCATGACACAAAAATACTTTAACTGTTGCAGTGTCAATGTAAGCTCCTCCTTTACACATATCCTGATTTGCATGTTTCTCAAATAGGGTATGGTTATTATCATATCACTTTTGCAGCTAAAATACAAAACGAACTTATTTAAAGCGCCCACTAAACAAGTCCGTTTTTGCTATTTATGTGTATTGTCTAAAAAGCATCCATTCTGATTAGCTATTTTTCAGTCCGTTTTCGACGATCAATGCCTGCATCAGATCCGAACCGGCCTCGCGCTCAATCTCGTTGAGCATCGGGAGTAGACGGGCCTTGAGTAATTCCTGATCGTCGGGCGACAGGCTGTTAATGGTCAGCCCGTAGACCTCGACCGGGTTTTTGCGCATGCGCGTGATATTTTCCGCCATCGCCGCGTAGAGCTCCTCCTTGAGGATCTTCTGATAGTCCTCAGGCAGCGCGTCATACGCCGTTTTATTCATCGCCAGCGAATTATAGGTGACAAAAAACGGGCCGTTGAGGGCGTAGGGGTGAATATCCTGCAGCCGACCCATGCGGATAATCTCAAGCGGATTATCCTGTGCTTCGACGACGCCCTCCTGCAGGGCGTAATACAATTCGCTCCACTCAATGTTCTGATAGGGCTGCGCGCCAAGCAGCTCCCACAGACGAACGTGGAAGCGATTGTTCAGCGTGCGGATGCGCAGGCCCGAAAGCTGGTCGAGCGCGGTGATTGAGGAAGCACTGGTCAGCAGGCGGTAACCGCTCGATTCCTGCACCAGCAGCTCAAAGCCCGCCTCGTTAAAGCACTTGTTGAACTGCCGATAAAACTCGCTGTTGTAGGAAATATAGGGCTGCACATACTGGGTGTAGCAGGCCGGAATGTTGATGACGGCGGCCTGCGGCACCAACGGCTGAAACATAGCGGTATTGGCCGCTGCAAGACTCAGCGTACCGTTTTGCACCGCCTGTATAACCTCGGTGTCGGTGCCCATCTGCCCATCTGAAAAGATGACAAGCTTCAGGTCGCCGTTGGTGCGTTTTTCAATGCTGGCGGCGGCCTGATAGATCTTTTTGGAATAGCTGTTACCTGTAAAAGCCACTGAAAACTGATAGGTGGCCTGCTGCCCCTCGGCGAGCGGCTCAGAAAACGCCACCGACGGCGGTTCGGGGGGCATCAGCTCAGATGTTGCCGCTACACAGCCGCAAAGCGCCGCCAAAAGGATTAGCATCGCCGCATACAGGCGTTTCATGACTCTCTCTCCTTCTCTTTGCGGTACTGGCTCGGCGTAGTGCCCGTAAACTTTTTAAACACGCGATTAAAACTCTGCATCGAGTTAAAACCGGTTTTAAAGCCGATTTCTTTAATTGGGATGCCGGTCTGGCGCAAAAGCAGCTTGGCGTTTTCAATGCGGTAGAGGTTTAAGGTATCAATAAAATTCTCCTCGCCGCTCGAATAGAACAGCCGGCTTAAATAGTTCGGATTGATGCCGATATAAGCGGCCACCTTAGACAGTGACAAATCGCTGTCCGAGCAGTGCTGGGAGATATATTCCTTCGCTTGACGAATATAGCGGTTCTTGCTTTTCTGTCCATAGACGCCAAGGGTGGTTAGCGCCTCCTGCGCAGCTTGCAAAAACGCGCCGTTGAGTCCTTGCTCCTGATAGGGCGGTTTGAGTCCATAATACGGCTCAAACACCGCCATCTCCTGTTCAGTGGCGCGAAAGGCCACGAGTCGCTCGGTCATGGCGTCGAGCATGCGGTCAAGCCGCAGCTTAAGCGCACCGGCATCGGTCGATTCCGACTGTGCCAGACGCATAAAATTCTCAAGCGCGGCGTCGGCAAGCCGCCGGTTTCCATCGAGTACAAGGTCGATAATCTCAGCCTGTTGCTCCTGATCGCCAAACCGCTCCGACCACTCCCCTTCAGCGGTGGTGTTATCTTCAAAGTACTGGTAGCGCTGGTAGTTGAGGTCCTTTTCAGCCAGCTCGTAGCAATAAAAAAGGTTTGAGATGCCAAGCGTTGGTTTTGAGAGACCCGCAAACAGCCTAAAGCCGGTATCCTTCATGCGGTTTAAAAGCTCTTTTTCCAGCCCGAGCACGGCGTTTTTGACTGAGACGACCGAAGCATCAGCGTCAAAGCCCAGAATAAAAATGAAGTGATTGTTGTCGGTGACCACCCAATCAAAGCACAGATGGTCCGTGAGCGCCGGGAGCAGATTCTCAACCGCCTGATAAAGCAGGTTGATTTCAATATCCGAACAATCCTCCCCCTGCGGCGTGGTGGCGGACAGCGCCATAACCATGAACAGATCGTCATAGGCAAACGGACATTGCGCCGTCGACAGCGTTTCGTGAATATGCGCCTCATCCATTTCGCGCCCGAACAAAAGATTCTTGTAAAGCTTCTCGCGGATGGTCGGCGCAATGCTGGCCAGCTGCTCAGACAGCGCGTTGCGCTGTTGCATGGCATTGGCATAAGCACTCTGCACCACCGAGAGCTCGTCCTGCCCTTTCATCGACCCGGGCGGGACGTCGCTATTGATGACCATCTGGAACAGACGGCTGATTGGGCGATAGATATGATAGGTGACATTGGTGGCCAGAAAAATGCTCATCAGCATAAAGACAATGGCCATTGGCGCGGTCATGATGATCGCGCGGCCCAAGCCAAAGCCCTCGGTCTCGATCGGTCCGATAAAGCGGTAACTCCATGTGGTAACCGGAGAGGTAAAGGAGAGCGAAAACGGTTGAAATACAACGGGGCGCTCGTCCTCTTCAAAAAGCGGGAACATCGGATAATGGTCGGAAGAAACGACCTCAACGGTGTCGGGATCAAACTGGATGACCGGCGTAAACAGCTCGTACATATCGAGCACCACCAAAATGCCGCCGTTATCCTCGGGCGTGGGGAACTTTTGAAACAGCGCCGCCTGACCGTTGATCGTCACCAGCATCGTACCACGCGCGCCGTTTTCTTTAAGTTGAATCCATTTGGCGCCGTCGCGCCGCAAAAAGGAACTGTAAACAAAATTTTTAAGATTCGACACGCTGCCGTTGGAGCTGTACACCGCGCTCTGACTGTTGACCACGAGATGCGCCGAAGCGACCATGCCGTTTGTGATCTCGAACTTTTCCAATATCTTGGCGGCCGACGAACGTTTGAGATAATCGGCGTCATCGGGCAGCAGCATCAGTGAGATGACGTCTTCGTTATAAAGAATCTGCGCCATGGCCGAGCTGATTTCGTTTAAGGTATAGTCAATCCGGGTACTGGCGGTGCTGAGCACCTGTCTTTGGATTTCGACCGAGCGCTGCTGAAAAATCTGATAAAGATATCCATGCACAAAATAATAGACCACCGCAAACATTAAGAGCGACATGGACATCAAAATAATAAATATTTTATAGAAAAGCCTGTTTTCCCGATATTTGCTGATAAATTGCATTTATACACCTGCCGATATCGTATTGTTCTGCTTAACACTGACATTTTACCAGAAAGTCACATAGATAGCGAGCAAATTTTTTAAACCACGAAAACAAGGCGTATAAAGGGCGAGCGCCCTCTATACGCCTTATTTTAAAAGGCGGGGTATTAATGCTTCCAGTTTTCCTTTGAGAACAGCATGATCATCGGGAAAATTTCGAGCCTTCCGAAAAGCATATCCAGCGTCAGCACGGTTTTTGACAGCGCCGACAGCCCGGCGTAATTATTCATCGGGCCAATGGCCCCCAAGCCGATGCCGACATTGTTGATGCAAGATAATACGGCGGTCACCGTGACCTCGAGATTAAAATTATCCAGCGCGATAATCCCCATAGAGACGACACAGATAATGCCGTATACCGTGATAAAGGCATAGGTGCCCCGAATGGCACCCGCTTCGATTTTTTTGCCGTCAACTCTCGGCGGGCAGACAGCGCGGGGGTGCGCCAGCATCAGAATCTCGCTCTTGGCCACCTTGCCCATAATAACCAGCCGCATCACTTTAATGCCGCCTCCGGTCGAGCCCGACGACGCGCCGATGACCATCAATCCAATAAGCAGATAACGCGAAAACTGCGGCCACAAGTCAAAATCAGCGGTCACAAAGCCGGTGGTGGTAATAATCGAAACGACCTGAAACAGCGCGTCCATCAGCGCCTTGCCTAAACCGGCGTACATCTGGCGTATATTGAGGGCAATAGCGATGGTGGAAAACAGAATAATGCCCAGATAGGTGCGTAGCTCCTCGCTTTTAAAGGCGACGGCGGCCTTGCCGATCAGCACAAGATGGAAAATATTAAAGCTGATGCCAAACAGCATCATAAAAATGACGATAACCATGTTGATATAGGGACTGTTAAAGGCGCTGATGCTTTTGTTCATGGTCGAGAAACCGCCCGTGCCCGCCGTTGCAAGCGCGTGGGTCGTTGCGTCAAACAGGCCCATGCCGCCCGCCAGCAGCAATATGATCTCAACAGCGGTCAGCACGATGTAGATGCCGTAGAGGATGCGGGTGGTCACCCGAACGGTTGGAGAAAGCTTGCCTACCGTCGGGCCGGGAATTTCAGCGCGGAACAGGTGCAGCGTCTGTCCGCCGCCCTGACTGTGGGGCAGCACGGCCAGCATAAACACCAGCACACCCATGCCGCCCAGCCAGTTGGTAAAGCTGCGCCAGTACAAAATGCCTCTGGGCAGCGCTTCGATATCTCTGACGACGCTGGCGCTCGTTGTGGTAAAGCCCGACACCGATTCAAACCAGCAATCCATAAAACCGGGTATCGTCCCGCTGAGAAAGAACGGCAGCGCGCCGAACAGCGACAGAGCGATCCAGCCGAGCGCCACGGTGACAAACCCCTCTCGGGCATAGATGCTGTGGATGCTGTCCGAAACCCGCGTCAGCAAAATGCCGACGATCAACAGCAGCGCAATGGTAATCATAAACGCGCGATAAACCGGCGCCTCGCCATACCAAAACGCAATCGCCAGCGCCGGTATCATAAACAACCCCTCAAGCCGAAGGATATGCCCTATGTAAATGGCTATGGCGCGCAGATTCATCACTCAGACCCCCACTCGGCACCGTCCTGCGGGCCATTGTACTGCACGGCAAAAATATCGTTCAGGCTCGAAACCGCCTCGGGCTGAGCGCGAACGAGCACCACAACATTATCCCCCGCCTTGATACAGGTGGCGCCGTTGGGTATTATAACCTGATTGCCGCGAATGATGCTGGCAATCAGTATATTGGATTTGAGCTTCAGCTCCGACAACGGCTTATCGAGATAGCAGACGCCCTTGGGCACCGTAAAGCCGAGCGCCTCAACCCTGCCGTCCGCCATGCGGTAAAGCGTATCGACGCTGTCGGCCTCGGTCGCCTCGACCGCGCGCACATAGCGCACAATCTCGTTGGCGGTCAAAAGCTTCGGCCGGATGACGGTGTCGACGCCGATGTTTGAGAGCTCCTCGATAAACTCGAGGCGGTTCATTTTTGTAATGGTTTTAGGAACGCCGATATGATTTGCGAGCATTGAGAGAACAAGATTTTCTTCATCAATGCCGGTCAGCGTCACGACGGCGTCCATTTCGCGGATGCCCTCAGCATACAGCACATGCTCTTCCGCGCCGTTACCGTGGATGATCAGCGCCTTGGGTAACAGCTCTGAAAGCACGGCGCAACGTTCTTTCTTCTGCTCGATAATCGTCACATTGACATTGGTCTTAATCAGTCTGGCCGCCAGATAAGATGCGATGCGGCTGCCGCCGATAATCATGACCTGACGCACCTTTTTGTGGGCGATCTTTAAAACATTAAGGAGCTCAACAAGCTGCGCCGTTTCGGCCGCGACGGTGATCTTATCCTCGGCCTGCAGCCGGAAGCTGCCCGACGGGATATAGACCTCGTTATCGCGTTCAACGGCGCAGATCAGCGCGTTCATTTTCCAGATGTCGGACATGCTGTCCAGCTTGCGCCCCACCAGAATATTATCCGGCTTTAAGCGTATTTCGACCAGCTCCACGAGCCCTTTGGCAAAGGAGTCGCGTTTTAAAAACGACGGGAACTGAAGCAGGCTGAATATCTCTTTGGCCGCCGCTTTTTCAGGATTAATCGAAAACGACAGCCCCAGATCTTCCTTCAGAAAGCCAAGCTGCTGGTCATATTCGGGGTTGCGTACCCGCGCCACCGTGTTTTTGCAGCCGAGCTTTCTGGCCACAAAGCAGCAGAGCAGGTTGATCTCGTCGCTTGAGGTCGCCGCGATTAAAAGATCGCTGTGCTGCGCACCGGCGGCCAACTGCACATTAACCAGCGCACCGTTCCCTTCAACAACCGCAACATCGAGGCTGTCTTGCGTCTCGTGTAACCGATCTAAATTACTGTCAATAATCGTGACGTCATGTCCTTCGCCCGATAAAATCTGGGTCAGTGTATGTCCAACTTTACCGTCACCGACAATTACAATTTTCATCATGCCTTTAATTCTCCAGTCGGCTGCACGCCGCCGTTATTACGTAGATTGATATATTGATCCGATTATACCCCAAACGTTGCGCCAAATCAATGCCGTAAATTAAAATACAGCGCGCACGCTTAAAAAGCGTGCGGGGCGCGCCGCTACCCCCGCATCACCAGCGTCAGCACCAGCAGCGTCAGCGGCTGGTGCAGCAGATAGATAATAAGGCTTCTGCGACCCAACAGGCTTAAAACCGGGAGATCAAGGCGCAGCACCGTCTTGATACGGCTGTTATCCCCCAGACAGCGCCATAAAAAATGCCCGAAAGAAAACAGGAAAAACCACGGTATAAGCGCAAAATAATCGCTGGAATAAAACCCCGCCGACGGAAATCCCAAAATAAAGCCGCCGGGCAGCGTATATAAAAAGTCCGGTAACCGCATCAGATTGACGCGCTCAAAGCCGAGAAAGCCGCGGGTGACGTTTCGGGTGACAAAAAACAGCGCCGCGCAACCGCCTGCGGCGACGCGCGGGTCGACGTTTTGAAGCGCGCGGCGCAGCGGTATCATCAGCAGCGTGGCCGCCCCCAAGAAGATCAATATGACCATCACAATCAGCTGCGACGGCATAAACCAAGCGGTGATCAGCGTGATACTAAAGCCGCAGGCCGAAACCAGCAGACCCCTTTTGAGCGGGCTGCGCCCGAAATGCCAGCTGACGCCGGACAGCAGAATAAAGCTCCAGCAAATCGACTGTTGCCAGAGATAGCCCGGTGTGTCAAAATACCACGGCAGCCGCACACCGTACAGAGCAACCAAATCGTAGGTGGCGTGATAAGCGATCATGCTCAAAAGCGAAAAACCCCGCAGCGCATCAAGCAGGGCGTATCTGGCAGTTCCTTTCATCAGTTCCTCCAATAGTATGAGATTTAAAGAGAGCAGCCCCGTCGGCTGGCGACATAATCAAGCCCAGAAGGGCGGACAGCGGCAGCCGACCGTTGCCACTGGCAGCCGACCCTCGTTTTGACGGCAATGGCACAGCCGGTCTCAGGCATTAAAAGCCCTTTATCTGCACAGCCGATTCAAAGCATGCCGTTTTCATTTTAATATGCAGTAAGACGCAAAAAGAAGCGCCCTGAGCGCTTCTTTTTAAGGCCGCCCTTGCTATTTCATTATAGCGCGTTTCGGTAAAGAAATACAGTGGTTACAGCTTTTGCGCCGCTGCGAGAACCACTTCAACCGCGCCTTCAATGCCAAACCGGCTGCTGTTTAGCGCCAGATCATAGTTCTTAGCCTCGCCCCAGAGCTCGCCGGTATGGTAGGAATGGTAATTGGCGCGGTCACGGTCGCGCTGCTGCATCTCGGCCTCGGCCGCGTCGGGGCGGACGCCGTATTCAGCCACACAGCGCTTGATTTTATCCTCGGTCGCGCCACAGATAAAGACCGACAGGCAGCCGGGCAGATCGCGTAAAATATAGTTGCCGCAACGCCCGACAATGACGCAGCCGCCCTGTGCGGCCAGCGCGCGAATCACCTTGCTTTGCGCTGCAAACAGCGTGTCACGGTTCGTAATCGCCTTACCGCCGTTAAGCCACGGGGGCACGCTGCCGGTAATCGCAACCTGAAACAACATGCTTTTAGTGACGCGCTGATCGTTCTCGGTGACAAAATCGAGCGGGTAGCCGCTTTTCTGCGCCACGAGATCGATAAGGGTACGGTCGTAAAATGGAACGTCCAACGCCTTGGCGAGCTTCTCGCCTATTTGCCTGCCGCCGCTGCCAAACTCGCGGCTGATGGTGATGACCGGCTGTTTCATCGCTTTACTCCCCTTCTTAAAACAATTATTCACGGTTGGGCAGCGTCACGATAAAGCACGCGCCCTCCCCTGTGTCGCTTACCACCGAGACGGCGCCGCCGCACAGCGTCACAATACGCCAAACCAGCGCCAGCCCCAGACCGTTGCCCTCAGCGGCGCGGGTGCGGTCGCCCTGATAGAACTTTTCAAAGATATGGGGCTGCGTTTCAGGCGGGATGCCGACGCCGGTGTCGGAGATCGTCACCTTCACCTGCCCCGCCCGCTCGATCAGCCGGACCGAAACGCTACCGTAATGCGGCGTAAACTTAATCGCGTTGCCCAAAAGGTTTAACCAGACCTGCAAAAGCAGCTCCTCGCTGCCATAAAACAGCACCGGCATCAGCTCAATATCAAGCTCAATGCCCTTTTTTGACCACTGCCCCTCCAGCAGCAGCAGCGCCTGACGCAGCTGCTCGTCGAGCGAAAAGCGGGTTTTTCCGGGGACAATCTCCTGATTTTCGAGCTTTGAGAGCCGCAGGATGTTGCTGGTCAGCGTCGAGAGCTTTTGCGCGCTTTGGATGATCAGCTGAGTATAGTCCTCACGGTCGGCATCGGTGAGATCGCCGTTTTGCAGCAGCGCCGCGTAGCCCTCTATGGCGGCGAGCGGCGTCTTAAACTCGTGCGAGACGTTGACGACAAAATCGTTTCTCAGCGTTTCAATGCCGCTGAGCTCCTGCGCCATGATATTAAAATTGCGCTGCATGTCGCGCACCTCGGGCAGCCCCTGATCCTCAGCGCTGCGCACGTCAAAATTGCCGCGCGCAATTTCCTTGAGCGCCGCGCTCAGCCGGTTGATCGGCTGAGTGACCTTATGCCCGACCAGCGCCGACACAACGGTTCCCACCACGACGGCGGTAAACAAAAAGTTGACGATTGGCACAAACGGGCTGCGCCGTGACACCGCAATCCAACCGTGACGGTCGAGCAGGACGAAAATGCCGGTCGTAACAAAGGCTGAAAAGCTCATGATTAAAAACACTGAGATGACAAAGCTGCCCCACAGCGTGATTTGTTTAGCCTTCATAGCGCTTCTCCGCTTTATAACCCAGCCCACGCACCGTGATGATCTCAAAATCATCATAATTTCTGAACCGCTCGCGCAGCCGGTTGATATGCACATCCACGGTGCGGGCGTCGGTGGCTGAATCCATGCCCCATATTTCGTCCATGAGCTGCTGCCGCGTGAAGATTTTTCCGGCGTAGGCCAGCAGCTTATACAGCAGATAAAACTCCTTCTGGGGCAGCAGGTCGTTGAGTCCACCGCCGCTGACGGTCAACGCGTCGTAATCGAGCGTGAGACCGCCGCAGACGATCTTGCGCTCGCTGATGATCTTGGCGCGCCGCAGCAGCGCGCTGATGCGCAGCAGCATCTCGTTAACATCCACCGGCTTGACCATATAGTCGTCAGTACCGGCCAGAAAGCCGCGCCGCTTGTCAAAAAATGTTTCGCAGGCCGTCACCATCAGCACCGGCAGCGTATATCCGGCGTCGCGCAGCGACTTGGTCAGCGTGCAGCCGTCCATGTTCGGCATAAGGATATCGCAGATCATCAGATCGACATATTCGCGCTCGAGCACCGAGAGCGCCTGACCGCCGTCCTGTGCGCCGGTGACATGATAGCCGTTTTTGATCAATACCGTGCATAAAAGCTGACGCAGCTTCGGCTCGTCTTCGACTACCAGAATATGAAACATTCGCCTTCCCCCCACCCTGACGCCACAATATGCTTTTCTTATCAAAAGAATAGCATTTTCAAATGAACTGAATGTTAACTTTTTGGTTTTCCGGGGGTTTTTACCTAACTTTTTGGTATAGTTTAACTTGGGTTGATAAACCGATGCTACTATTTAAAATTGTAAAAAATACTTAGGAGTTGACAACATGGTCTTGAGTTTTTTGAAAAAGGGCGGACGACTGACGTCGCTGGCGCTCGCGGCGGCGGTGGTCATGGGCGCTGCCGGTTGCGGCAAGAGCACACCGGCCATGGCGCAGGGCGGTCCCCCCTCGGCGGCCAGAAAAAGCAGCGCGATATCGGTTCAAATTGCGTATCCCGAAACCGAAACGTTGCAGCGCCAGACCGAGTTTGCGGGCAGGCTGGCAGCAGCGCAGAGCGTCAAGGTCTACCCTGAGGTAAGCGGAACGGTTGCCAAAACCTATTTTAACGCCGGTGATACGGTTCAAAAGGGCGATCTGCTCTTTGAGCTTGACGACGCCACCGCACAAACGGCGCTTAAAAAGGCTGAGCTGGCCTATCAGAAAGCGCTGGCCGAAATCGCCTCGGAGGAGTCGGGCTCGGCGAACGCGCTGACCGAGCTGCAATATCAAAACGCGATCACATCGGCGCAAAACGCTTATGAGACGGCGCGGGATAACCTTGAGGTAGCCACCGGCGACGACTTTGACCTTGTCAGCTTCAGGCGCTATCGCCAAAATCTCAAAAAGGCCGAAAAGGCGTATGACAACGACGAATCGACCGAAAATTGGGAAGCCTACACCAAAGCGATGAAGAATTATAACGACATGCTGGACGATTACGCCAGCTACAGCAATTATAAAACGTTAATCACTAGGTTTGAAACTGCGTATGATGATTATCTGACCGCGCTGGACAAATATGATATCTACAAGAGCATGACCACCGGCGAAAACGCTGCCTCGCGGGATATCAAGCGCGCGCAGGCCGAACTGACCTACGCCGACGCACAGAAATCCCTGAGCGACCACAGGGTGTACGCCCCCGTTTCGGGCGTCATCGCCGCGAAGAATATCAGCGATTATAACGTCGTCTCGGCCCAGACGAGCAGCTATGTCATCTCGCAGGAGGGGCTGCCCACCGTCAGCTTTAACCTCTCGGAGGACGGCGCGCTGGCCATGACACTCGGCGCGCCGGTCACCGTCACCTATAACGGCGGGGACTATAACGCCGAGGTCATTGAGCTTTCGCCCGAGGCGGACGCTTCGACCGGTCTTTACGCCGCCAAAGCCCAGTTCACCGAGGATATCGGCGCCACCCGCTCAGGGGCGGTCGTCAAGGTAATGGCGATTACGGCGCAAGAAAAGGACACGTTGACCGTTTCGATCGACAACGTCTACTACGAGGGTAACCAGCCCTATCTCTACATATATAACAACGGCGCCGCCAAGCGTGTGGATATCACGATCGGAATGACCACGGCCGACAAGGTGTCGGTCACGGCGGGCATTTCTGCGGCCGACGCTGTCATCACCACCTGGCACCCACGACTTACGGATGGGGTCGAGGTGACCAACCGACAGCTTGACGGTGACACCGCACCGGCCGACGCGGCGACGCAGGACTCCGCTCAACCGCAACCGAACCCGGCCCCCGACAAAAAGGAGGGATAGCGCATGTTTTCTCTCCCGAATTTCGCGGTCAAGCGCCCTGTTTGCATGCTCGTGTGCGTGCTGGCGCTGTTCCTGTTCGGCACCGGCTCGATTCTGGGCATGCCGATTGAATCGACGCCCGAGATGGATATGCCGATGATGATCGTCATGACGCGCTACAGCGGCGCTTCGCCCGACGAGGTGGATCAGGCCGTGACCAAGCGGGTCGAGAGTGCGCTCGCCGCCGTCAGCGGCATTGAGAGCATGTCCTCAACCTCGAGCGCGGGCAGCTCACGCGTGATGCTGCAATTCTCTTATAACGACGACATGGACGCCAAATATCAGGACGTCACCTCGGCGCTCTCGAGAATCAGCCTACCGGACAAGGCGAACGATCCGACTGTCATCAAAATGAGCACCGCGAACATGAACAACGCGGTCATGCGGTTGTCTATCACCTCCGACGGCGACACAGGCAGCATCACCGATTATATTGAGGACAACATCGTCCCCGAGATTGAAAAGATCGAGGGCGTCGGCGAGGTCAGCGTGCGCGGCGGCCGCAACAAATATATCAGCGTTGAACTCATCGAGGACCGTTTGAGCCAATACGGCCTGACCATGAGCGATGTTTCAAAAGCGATTGCCAACGCCGAATTTGAGGTGACCGTCGGCGCGGCAAACCGCGGCGACGTTGAGCTAAGTCTGGTCGGCAGCGCCAAATACGACACCTATCAGGCGCTCGCGGATATTCCGATCTCGTTAAAATCAGGCGATATTCTGCATGTCTCGGATGTCGCCAATGTGTACATGGCCGAGCAGGAGCGCTCCTCCTACAGCCGGCAGAACGGCTTTGAGAACATCAGCATCTCGGTCAACAAGGAACAAAGCGCCAACACGATTCAGCTCTGCAACAAAATAGCGGCGCTGGTCGACGAGCTAAACGCCGACCAAAGCCTCGGCCTGAATATCCGAATCAGCTCCAACAGCGGCCAGACGATTATGGACAATATTGAAAACGTGGTTTCGTCGCTGATTATGGGGCTGATCATTTCGGTGGTCGTGCTGTTTTTCTTCTTTGGGGAGTGGCGTGCCTCGTTTATCGTCGGCCTTTCGATGCCCATTTCGGTCATGTCGGCGCTTGTGATGATGTCCGCTTTTAACATGACGATCAACATGATGTCGCTGGGCGGCCTTGTCGTGGGCATTGGCATGATGGTGGATAACTCGATTGTCGTCATGGAAAGCTGCTTTAGGGCGCGCAGCGAAACGCGCAGCTTTAAAGAGAGCGTGACGGCGGGCGCAAACCTTGTGGCCGGATCGGTTATCGCCTCGACGGCAACGACCGTTGTCGTGTTCCTGCCCATCTCGCTGATGGACGGCATGGCGGGTCAGCTTTTTAAAGACACCGGCTTTACGATTGTGTTTTCGATCACGGCCTCGCTGATCAGCGCGCTGACGCTGGTGCCGCTGCTTTTTGTGAAAATGCGGCCCGTTGAGAAGATGGAATCGCTCTCCAACCGGATGCTTAAATTCATCGATAAATATTATAACCGGTTGCTCAGAAAAGCGGTCAACGCACGCAAAATCGTCGTGCTGGTCGCGGTGGCCTGTCTGGTTGCCGCAGGCCTGATGTTCACCCAGATTAAAATGGAGATGATGCCCTCGATGGACCGCGGCGACGTCAGTCTGTCAGTACAGACCAAGTCGGGGTTAAGCCTTGAGGCGACCAACGCCATCATGACCGAGATTGAGGACATCATTAAGCAGGAAGCCGACGTGGAATCTTACTCGCTGAGTGTCGGCAGCGGCGGCGGCGGGCGGATGGGCGGCGGCGCCTCCTCGGGCAGCGGCTCGATATCCATCTCGCTTAAAAAAGACCGCGGCGGCTCAACCGACGGCTTTGTCAATCAGATTCGTGAAAAAACGGCGCATATCCAAAATTGCAGCATCACCACCACCGCCGAGAGCGCGATGTCGTTTGGCAGCAGCACCAGCGTTGAAATCGATCTCGTCGGAACCAATTATGGCGCGCTTAAAACCGCCGCCGCCACCGTTCGGGAGCAGCTGGCGCTGATGGACGGCATCACGGCAACCGGCAGCAGCGTTTCAGACGGCGACCCGCGCGCAAAGCTTGCGGTCGACCCCATTCTGGCCGGTGCGGTGGGCATGACGCCCTATTCGGTGCTCACCGCCGCCTCGAACAAAATCGCCGGTGTGACCGCCATGGAATACCAGCAGGGCGACACGACCTACAGCGTCAAGGTCGAGTTCCCCGCAGGGCGCTATAAGAACCTCAGCGACCTTTACGGCCTGATGATCGACACCCCCTCAGGCGGGCGGATTGCCGTCACCGATATTGCACAGGTCGTCTATGAAGAAGGCCCCACCGCCATCTCGCGCGAGGACGGCGATTATATCGTCACCGTCACCGGCACGCCGGTCAGCGGGTCCGATATCACCGCCATGACGACGCAGGCCGTCGCCGCCATGCAGACGCTTGAGCTGCCCGACAGCGTGACGCTGCGCGCGGGCGGCAGCATGAACATGATGCGGGATGAGTTCACCGCCATCGGCTACGCGCTCTTGACCGCCGTGTTCCTCGTATTCGCCGTTATGGCAATTCAGTTTGAGTCGCTGGCCTTTTCGCTGGTTGTCATGATCTCTATCCCCTTCTCGCTGACCGGTGCTTTCTTCGGTCTGGCCGTCACCGGCAACTCGATCAGCATGACCTCGCTGATCGGCCTTGTCATGCTGGTCGGCATTGTGGTCAACAATGCGATCGTACTCATCGACTTTGCAAACATCATGCGCGTGCAGGGCATGGAGGTGCGCGAGGCCATCGTGTTCGCGGGCCGCACCCGTATGCGCCCGATCTTGATGTCCACGCTGACCACCGTTGTGGGCCTTTTGCCGATGGCGTTAGGCATCGGCGGCAAGGTTGAAACGATGCAGGGCATGGCGGTGGTCGTCATCGGCGGCCTGAGTCTTTCAACGGTGCTGACGCTTGTGCTGATCCCCACCTTCTACCTAATGTTTGACAAGGAGGATCGCGCGCGCAGAAAGCAGGAGAAAATGCAAAAGCGCGAAGCCCAAAAAACGCAGCGCTAATCCTACGCTATTTATGATATTCCTCTTAAATTAAAACTGCCGCCCGGTTCATAACGCTGTGAGCCGGGCGGCGGGTCTTATTGGGTTAAGCGCTAAACGCTCAGTGCGCCTGACTGATTCCGTCGAGCAGGACGTGCCCGCCTATTTCTGAGTAATCTATAAAAAACGCCAATCATGCGAAAAACAATAAATCTATTCGTCGGCAGACATTTGACAAAAACACGCCGCTGTGCTAATATTAATAAATCATATAGCTATATATCGGTTTAGTGAAAAACGAGGAGCTGATCCTCGTTTTTCTTTTGTTATTTAAATTTGGAAACGAGGAGACCTATGTCAGATATGCAATTTTCCCAAATGGAGCTTGACCCCCGCATCGAGAAGGCTGTAAAGGAGATGGGGTTCGAGCACACCACCCCCATACAGGAGCAGGTGATTCCGCTTATATGCGGCGGCGCGGATGTGATAGCCAAGTCCCAGACCGGGACAGGTAAAACGGCGGCTTTTGCCATTCCTGTGCTGGAGACCATTGATACCAGCGCCGATAAAACCGCGATTCAAGCGCTGATCCTCTGCCCCACACGCGAGCTGGCGCAGCAGGCGGGGGAGGAAATCTGCAAGCTGGCCCGTTTCCTGCCCGGTATCCGGCTGGTGGAAGTATACGGCGGCGCAAGTATGGAGCGGCAGTTGATTCAGCTTAAACGGGCGAACATCGTGGTCGGTACCCCGGGCCGTGTGATGGATCACATGCGCCGCGGCACCATCAAGCTGCAGCATTTAAAAATAATTGTTCTGGATGAGGCCGATGAAATGCTCAACATGGGCTTTAAGGAGGACATTGAGACGATTTTGCAGGATACGCCAAAAGAGCGTCAGACCGTTCTCTTTTCCGCCACAATGCCTCACGCGATTCTGAGCCTCGCCAAGACCTTTCAACGAGATCCCCAAACGGTGGAAATCAATAAGAGTCAAGTGACGTTGGAACAAATTGACCAGAGCTGCGTAGAGGTGCCCGCCAGCAGAAAGATGGAAGCGCTCAATCTGCTGCTGCGGTTTTATAAACCGAATCGGGCCTTAGTTTTTTGTAATACAAAGCGTATGGTTGATGAGCTGGGAGAATACCTCAATAACAACGGCTTCAGCGCGGAGGGTATCCACGGCGATTTAAAGCAGGTGCAGCGCACCCGTGTGATGGGCGAATTTAAGCGCGGCCGCGTGGCGATTCTTATCGCCACTGACGTGGCGGCGCGTGGCATTGACGTCAGCGATTTAGACTACGTCATCAATTATGATATTCCCATGAATACCGAATACTATGTTCATCGCATCGGCCGTACCGGGCGTGCGGGAAAATCAGGGTGTTCCATCACGCTCTTCTCCGGTAAGCGGCAGATGAACGCCTTGAGAGACTTATCTCGTGCGATCAAGGCCGAGATCCGGCAGGATCGTTTGCCTACCCAGAAGGAAATTGAAGCGCGGG
>JAEWBS010000097.1 GCA_023391005.1 Bacillota bacterium
AGAGGTATTTATCTATGAAATGGAGGCGGTCGGATATGACTACAGCAAAATCATCTTTTAATATGGCCCGTTTTTTGCCCGTCTATAAAAACCTTCTGCGCCGCAACCGTGGCAGCGCCCTTTTTTATGGTGTGTTGGGCTTTCTGTTCTTCAGCCTGCAATATCTGCTCAGCTATTTGGAATATCTGCGCTACCCTTATCCCGAAAACGCGCTGCGCACTTTTGAGCTGATCGGCCCGGCCAACGTTTATAACGGCTTTGCCGTCGTGTTTTTCACCGGCATGTCGCTGATTGTGCCGGTGGTGATGGCGACGAATCTGTTCGGCTATATGCAGAACAAGCGCTCGGTCGATGTCTACCACGCGCTGCCGCTGACGAGAAGCGAATTGTATCTGGCGACCTCCGCCGCGGGCATCACGCTGATCTGGGCACCGATGCTTTTGAATTTTTTGCTTGTGGCAGGCTGTGCACTTTTAGTGGGCGGCCAGTCGATCGGCATGATCTTTCTCGAGCTGCTGTGCTGGATGGTCATCACCTTTGTGATCTTCGCGCTGACGGCCTTTGCGGCGGTTAATGTGGGCACGACCTTTGATACGGCCATCTTTTCGATGGGGCTCAACGCGTCGCTCGCGGCGGTGTATATGACGGTTATCGCGATCGGCAGCGCGTTTCTATACGGCTTTTATGAGATTGACAACGGCATGCTGGTGGCCTACCGTCTGTCGCCGGTGGCGCTGATGATCGGCCGTCAGACGTTGGGCAGAGGCGTCAACGCGGCCAAGATGCTCCAAGAGAACAACATTGCCATCGCGCTATGGTTCATCGCGGGCATCGTGGTGTTTGTCATTGGCATGTTTGTTTATAAAAGACGTCGCTCGGAACAGGCTGAGTCGGTCGGCAATTTAGGCCCGCTGCAACTATTTATGCGCAGCGTCGGCACACTGGTCGGGGGTGCCGTGCTCGGTGCTATTTTCTGCGGCGTGTTCGGCTTTGAAACCTCAAAGGCGGTGTTTTTGGCCTCGGTTGCCGTCGGCGCGCTGATCACCTATTTTATTGGCGACGTCATGTTGACCCGTACGGTGCGCTCAATCCCGCGCGCGCTGCCCACGGCGCTGGCGACCACGCTGGGCGTCTGCCTGCTGGTGGGCGGCGTGATGTACGGCGGCTTTGGCTATGAGAAGCGTGTTCCCGGCGCCGAATCGGTCGCATCGGTTGCGCTCGACAGCTACAGCACTCGCTACGCCAACGAGCCGTCGCTCTATGAGGACTATAGCAGAACCTATTCCTTCAGCGATCCCGAATCGATCGCGCTGATTATCAGCGCACATCAGGCGCAGGTGCAGGCCCATGATGCTAACAAGGCGGCGCTGGATATAGAAGACAGCTTTGACGGCTCGCTGCGCGTCACCTACACGCTTAAAAACGGCAAGACGCTCTCGCGCCGGTATTACGGCCTCTATAACGGCACGCGCGAAGCGCTGCTCGCGCTCGAGAGCCAGCCCGAGCTGATTCGGCAGTCCCACGCCGCCTTTAAGGGCACGGCTGATATGCTGTCCTCGGTAACGGTGGTCAACGCGCTGGGTAACGACAGCAAGACGCTGAGCCTGACCGCCGAGCAAAAGCAGCAGCTTTTAGAAGCGGTGCGCGCCGACCTGCTCAGTCAACCGGCCGACGAGTTTGAAAACGGCGCGCAGGCGCTGGGCTATGTCCAGATGGAGTACCGCCATATGCGCCGGAAGGGCGAAAGGACTGTCACGCACTATGCGAACGGCGTAGCCATCGCTGAGGAGATGACGACCGATGAGCAGAATTATTCGGTTTCAACCAGCGAGGTGCTTATCACCGAGAGCTTAAAGAATACCCGCGCGCTACTTGAACAGCTTGGGGCGGGGGAGCAGCTGCAAAATGATTTTTCGAAGGTCGAAAAGGCTTATATCGGCGTTATGGGTTATCATTTGCGCAGTTGGGATTCGGTTGTAACGCAGTCGTCGGCCGATAAGCTCTACGAGCTTAACGATGTCATACTACATGCCTATTACGACAAGGAGTATTATAATCAGGAGGGCGAGCCGTCCAGAGTCTTTGTCGCAATCGACCCGGCGCAGCTGACCGCCATGCGAAAGGATCTGACCAGCATCTACACGCCGCAGACCGATAAGCCCTATGTGGTCGTCGGCATCTCGGGTATCGAAAACGGTAACGAGCGTATCACCGGCTACTATTACATGCCGCTTGAGGCTCTGTCCGAGCAGATGAAATACAAGGTGTGCGAGAGCGCCCTCAACGAATACGACCGGGACTACTTGATCAGGCTGGGATACAATTATTTCTGATAGCCTCTAAAACATCGTAAAAGGAGAAACGCCATGCCACAGTCGGTAAAGTTGAGCAAAGCTGAATACGCGCGCCGCTATGATGATCTTGCCGAGGCGCTTTACAGGCTGGCGCTTTACCTGCTGGGCGACGCGGCCGAGGCCCGCTACGCCATGGCGGAGGTTTTTGTCGAGGGCTATGCCACCCATGCGGGGCAAAGCTTTGAACAGCGGATGCTGGCAACGCTGTGGCAGGTGGTCAAGACGTGTGAGCCGGTTCGCGGCGAGGCTTATCACCGCAACATGCTGGCGGCGGTGACGCTGCCGCCAGACGACGCCGACAGCGTCCGACTCTTTGAAATGCTGGGGCAAATGGCGCTCTTTGAGCGGGCGGTGCTGTTGCTGTCGGTGCTGCAGCGCCAGCCGGTTGATACCGTCGCATGGCTGCTGGGCTGCCCGTCGGGAGAGGTAAACAGGACGCTCAAGCAGCTTTGTAATCAGGTGCGCCGCACGATGGCGGCATAACAGAAGAAGCACAGACTTTCGCTCATAGCGGGCGAGAGGCTGTGCTTTTTGCATTCTTTGCACTTTACGGCGACAGTACACTGTGCTAAAATGTTATAAAATGGGTTTGCGGTATTAATAACCACAAGACGGTTATTTTACCGGCCGTTGCGCAACGGCGCGCCGCCACTTAATGCGGCAACCGCCTATAATGTGCAAATTATACCATGCCTCTTTGCGCTCCATGATATAATAGTTGCGAATAGGAGAAAGCCGGACATGAGAAACAAGAGCCGTTTTAATCGGCAAGAGCGGGATGAGGCCGATAGCGACGACAAAATAAGCTATGCCGCTTTTGGCATGCTTTGGGGCACCGGTCTGGGCAGCGCCATAGGCGGTATATTATGCAATAATATGCTGGCCGGCATTATCATAGGCGTGTGCTTAGGGGTAACAGCGAGCGTCATAATGGATTTAAGCGGCGGTCGGTGATGGCCCGCTAAAAAGATCACTCAAAATAACAAGGCTGTGGCAGAACATCTGTTGATATATTCTGCCGCGGCCTTGTCGGCGTTTGGCAAAGCCGGCCGCCGAACGGGTTATTAGAACAGCGGCGCAAACGGGCGCAGCATCGTCGCCACGGCGCGCTGCCAAAACGGATAACGCCGGGTATCGCCATAAGTTATCTCCCGGCAGCAGGCCAATGTTTCCTGCATATCCCGCAAAACGCTTTTGACCGCCGTGCTGCCATAAAGGCAGACTGCACACTCAAAATGCAGATAAAAGCTGCGAAAATCGAGGTTGGTGGTGCCGACCATCGCGGTGATATCATCGCTGACCAACTGCTTTGCGTGAATAAATCCCGGCTGATATTCAAAAATACGCACACCGTACCGCAGCAACGCCCCGTAATAGCTGCGCGAGATGGCGTGGATATACCATTTGTCCGGCACGCCCGGTGTGATGATACGCACATCCACCCCTGAGAGCGCCGCCGTGCCCAACGCCAGCACCATCTCATGCCCGATCACAAGGTAGGGCGTAGTGATATAGATATATTTCGTCGCACGCGAGATGGCCTGCAAGCAGAAAGTTTCGGCGACATAAAGGTTATCCAAGGGACTGTCGCCGAACGCCTGCACAAATCCATCGCTTTGGCAGGTGACGGTGGGCACAAAGCGCGCGCAATCCTCAAGCTGCGTCTCGTTTGCAAAGCCCCACAGCCCCAAGAACAGCAGCGTGAGATTCCAGACGCCGTGACCCTTGAGCAGCACGCCTGAATCCTTCCAGTGGGCGTAGCGGGGCAGCCGGTTGATATATTCGTCGGCCAGGTTTGCGCCGCCGCAAAATCCGACATTACCGTCGATGATGCAAAGCTTTCGGTGATCGCGGTAGTTCATCGAAGCGTTTAGGTGCACACGGCAGGGATTAAAGACCGTCACCTCAATGCCCTTTTCGCGCAGCAGCTTCTCATAACGTCGCGGCAGCCGGCTGATGGTGCCCACGTCGTCATACATCAGCCGTACGAGCACCCCCGCGCGGACTTTTTTTTCAAGTATCGCGAGGATGCGGTCCCACAGCAGGCCGGGCGCGATGATAAAATACTCTAAAAATATAAATTTTTCGGCGGTCTCAAGCTCTTGGCACATGCGCTCAAACAGCGTGCTGCCGGAGGGAAAGAACTCACAGGCCGTGTGCGGCCACGCCGCAAAGCCGGTGCAATTTTTCAGATAAACGCTCTGCGCCGCCAAATGCTTATCGAGTGTCATCAGTGCGGTATCATTGCCCGAATCCATGCACACGGGTGATAGGCTTTGCTGATAATAAGAGATCAATTGCCGTTTTAAACGCCGGGGTAGGCGCTTGTTGCCCATCAGCAGGTATATCGTACCGCCCAAAATGGGCACCATGAGTATCAGAACCACCCAAGCCAGCTTATAATAAGGATTGTCGTGCTTTGAGACGATATATAAAACCGCGGTTACGCTCATCATGTGCAGCAACAGTGCCAGCGCGGGTGAACGCCGCGCCATCAGCCAGATGGCGCAAAAAAGCAGTGCTGCTTCCAAAAGAACAAAGGCTGGCAGCAGCAGAGCGCGGCTGCACAGCAGGCGTGTCAGACGTGGCTTCATAAAGTCTCCTTACATGATTGCAAATTTAACATTGCGGCGGTATACTAAAAGTTATAATAAAAGTGTGAAGAAAATAAAGGGAGAGACCCGCATGGTAACCTATGAAGAAGTTTCTAACAGCGGAGAAATTAAGGCCTACATCCGGCAGGCCGATGCGTCGCTTTTAAGCATGGGCTATACCGAGCATAGCTTTGCGCATGTGGTGCGTACTGCCACCGTGACGCAGAACATACTGACCGAACTGGGCTACGACGCCCGCACCATCGAGCTGGCCAAGATCGCGGGTTTTATGCACGATATCGGCAACGTCGTCAACCGCATTGACCACGCGCAGTCTGGCGCGGTCATGGCCTTTCGCATCCTCGACAAGATGGGCATGGAGCCCTCGGAGGTTGCGCAGGTGGTGTCGGCCATCGGCAACCACGACGAGCACACCGCCCACCCGGTCAACGCTCTGGCCGCCGCGCTGATTCTCGCGGACAAAAGCGATGTTCGCCGCTCGCGTGTGCGCAACCGCGACGTTGCAAGCTTTGATATCCACGACCGTGTCAACTACTCGGTTGAGCAGTCGTCGCTTAAAATCGACAAGCAGGCGCGCACCGTCACGCTGGTGCTGACCATCGATTCAAAGGTCAGCACCCTCGCCGATTATTTTGAGATTTTCTTAGAGCGCATGCTGCTCTGCCGCAAGGCGGCCAAGTTTTTTGATTTTCAGTTCCATTTAAGCATCAACGGCGTTGCGATGATGTAAAGCATGCCATTAACTTACTTTAACCAAATTACGGGGTGCTATTCCGCCACGGGAAAAAGACGGCGGAGGATTTTTACCGCCGATGGGGCAACAAAAATACAGCCGCCATACGACCCTATGCGGGCGCATGGCGGCTGTATTTTTGTTAAGAGCATGGGAAGCTTTAGAGGCTATGGAACACGCTCAAACGGCGTTTTGCCGCGCGCGCCATTCAAGATAATCTTCGGGCAGCTGATCTTCGGCTCTTTTTTCCGTGTGCCGCAGCAGCCGCTGCTCGGTCAAGGGGTTAAACGTATCGGCGTTCACAGCAATTTCATATAGGCCGTTTTTGTCGGCGTAGATGAGCTGAATGCCGGTAAAATGATAATCTGTACCCATCAGACCGATGATTTTTTGGGCGATCTGGGCGGGGGCCTTTTGACTTTCTTCCTCGGTTAAATCCGCCGTGCTGTAAATGCCCAGCACATACAGCCGCTGCGCTTTTTTCGTGTAGTCGTCGGCGTTCAATAATGTCCACACCGTGATGGAATCGGGCAGCGTCAGCTCGGGTGAAAACTGCCCGGCAACAGCGCGGCGGTAGTCCTGCTGCGCTGCCTGCTCAATTGACTCGCTGAGTGCGCCGTCATAAATGGTGTTTTGCCGCAGACTATAGTTTAGTGTGCCGTCGTTATCCAAATCCGCAAAATAGCCGCTGTAATACCACTCGTAACGCACATTCTCGATCAAGGCACCGGGCATTTGGGTACGGACATAGCCCGATAAGCGGTGCCGCGCGATCAAAATGCCCGCGATAGGAACATACTGGGTGCCGTAGCAGAGCAGAAGGCCGAAGCCGACGATGATCGCCAGCAGCGACCGGCGCAGCACCTTGCTGATAAGCTCTTTGTGTGCATCGGTCATGGACAAGCTCCCCCCTTTAGGCAAATACTTCGCGGGATCTTATTCCGACACCAGAATACCCGCCTCTTTAAGCGCCGCCTTCACACGCTCAAAGCAGGCGGCGTCAGGGCAGCGCAGCGTGTGCAGGTGGATGCCGCCGGTTAAGAGCGACAGCGGCGAGGCCTCCGATTCGGCCAGCGTCTTAACAAAACGGTCGGCTTCAAAGCGCGAGCTGACCTGTAGCTGCCCCGTAATTTGGCCGTAGATCGGGTGCTCGACCATGACATCCCGCACCGTCGCGCCGTGGTCTACCACAATATAGAGCTCTTTAAGCAACTGTTCGGCGTTCTCATGGCGGCAGGCGATGGTGTAGTCTTGCGCGGTGCTGTCAGCCACCGGCTCCATCAGATAGCCGCGCGGCGTTGCCAGCACCGGCGCGCCTGAAGCGCGCAGCAGCGCGATATCGCCAACGATAATCTGTCGGCTGACGCGGAATTTATCGGCCAGTGCCGAGGCGCTGACCGGCTCGGTCGTCTGCTCTAAAAGCTGCGCGAGGCTGCGGCGGCGCGAGGTCGCGCCCAGCCGAGACAGTCGGTCCGAGGTAGCCGTCCGCTTGCGGCCGGTTTCCTGTGCGTCAAGCGCATAGCCGTTTTCAGTTTGGCGCAGCAGATCTCCCTCGCCGACGCCTTTAGGCAACGCCGACAGGGCAACGCGGTGGAGCTGTTGCTGCTCGTCGATGCAGACGGCAAAGCCGCCTTCGATGCGGTCGATGGATAAGCGCATTTTAAGCCGCCTCCTTTGCGCTGATTGCGTCGTCGATGTTGTTGGCGTGAATCCAAATGGCATTGCCGTCGGTCGAAAAGGTGACGGCGCCATTTAAGTCGGTGCGGTAAACCGGCCCAAAGGCCGAGAGCCGGGTCAGCGCCTTTTGATTGGGCAGGTTGTAGGAATTATCCCGCCCGCAGGAGATGACGGTGGCGACAGGGCCGACCGCGTTTAAAAACGCCTGCTTGTTCGAGGTGTTGCTGCCGTGATGGCCCGCCACAAAAATGTCGGCCGAGACCGGCGCGTTGTTTTGCAGTAGGGCCTGCTCCACCGCCGTCTCGCCGTCGCCGGTGATCAAAAACGACGCGTCCCCCGCATCGATGCGCAGACAGAGCGAGGTGTCGTTTAAGCCGCTCGGATCGGGCACGAAGGCGTCGAGCAGCCGCAGCGTGACATTCTCGCCCAGCGGCTCGGTACGGGGCGCGATCGGCTGTATCAGTTCGCAGCCGTTTGCCTCCAGCGCGTCCAAAAAGCTTTCAAAGGTGCTGTTGGTGGGCATCAGTTTGTCGGGGACAGCGGGCATCCAGAGCATATCGACCTTGTAATTTTCAAGCACCGCAATCAGGCCGCCAAAATGGTCGGTATGCGGATGGGTCATAACGATTAAATCGAGCCGCGAAATCCCCGCCGCGTCGAGCGCGTCGCAGACCGCCTGCGAAGCCGAGCGCTCGCCGCCGTCGATCAGCACGGCATAGCCGCCGTTTTCGCCTTCGGTACGCAGCAAGAGACCGCTGCCCTGCCCGACATCGAGTACTTTTACCTCGGCGATGACATTTTCAGCCAGCGCGGGCACAACCTTATGCGTGGGCCGGTATTCGGTCTGATACCATGAAATGACGCTGATCAGAATAATGACCGCCAGCGCCAGCGGAGAAAGACGCTGTTGCTTGCCCGATTTGCGTCTTTTTGTCTGTCTCATCGTCCGCCCCCCGGTCTGGCATTGGCGGCACGGCGTGGCGGCTTAGCACGGCCGCCTTTATGCTGCCCCTTCGGCTGCACGGCAGCGCGCTCGGCCAGCTTCTGCTGGTACTGCCGGTCGGGTGTGACAAGGCAGTCCGGCCCGGTGCCGATGAGGTCGGTGCGGCGAATTTCTTCGAGCGCCTCAATGACCGTTCGACGGTTTTCAGGCTTAAAGTATTGCAATAACGCGCGCTGGCGCTGTTTTTCGCGGTCGGTTTTAGGGACGTAGATTTCCTTGCCGGTCATCGGGTCGACGCCGGTGTAGAACATGCAGGTCGAAATGGTGCCCGGCGTGGGGTAAAAATCCTGCACCTGCTCAGGTTTCATATGGTTCTTTTTGAGGAACAGCGACAGCTCTACCGCGTCGCGGATGGTGCTGCCCGGGTGCGAGCTCATGAGGTAGGGGACGAGGTACTGCTCCTTGCCTGCCTGCTTGGTGCACTGGTAGAACTTTTTGACAAACCGCTCATAGACCTCGACATGTGGCTTGCCCATCGCGTCGAGCACGGCGTCGCTGCAATGCTCGGGCGCGACCTTCAATTGCCCGCTGATGTGGTTGGCGACCATCTCTTTTAAAAACGTGTCATCCTTATCAAGCAGCATATAGTCAAAGCGCAGCCCCGAGCGCACAAAGACCTTTTTAACGCCCTTAATGGCCCGCAGGCGGCGCAGCAGTTCGAGATATTCGCTGTGATCGACCCGAACCGCGGGGCAGGCGGTGCTGCCAAGGCACTTTTTGTCCTTGCACATTCCCTGCGTCTCCTGCTTTTTGCAGGACGGGTAGCGGAAATTCGCCGTCGGGCCGCCCACATCGTGAATATAGCCCTTAAAGCGTGGATTTTTGACAAAGTGCTCGGCTTCTTCCATAACCGAATCAATGCTGCGCGATACGATCTGCCGCCCCTGATGGACGGCGATCGAGCAGAAATTACAGTGGCCGAAGCAGCCACGGTTATGCATAATCGAAAATTCGACCTCTTCAATCGCCTTAACGCCGCCGAGCGCCTCATAGCTCGGGTGGTAGGCGCGCGCAAAGGGCATCGTGAACACGGCGTCAAGCTCCTCGCGCGAGAGCAGCGGCATCGGTGGATTCTGCAACACATAGCGGTCGCCATGCTTTTGCAGCACGGGGCGGCCGGTTACGGCGTCCTGCTCGTCGAGCCAGAGCTTAAAGGCGCGCACATAGGCGGCCTTGTCACTGGCCACCTTCTCAAACGAGGGGCAGCTGACGGTTCTGTTCGGAATCTGGTCGGGTGTGACATAGCACACGGTGCCCCGAATATCGGTCAGCGCTTCGATCGGCTCGCCCGCGGCGAGCCGGGCGGCGATGATCTCGGTCTGGCGCTCGCCCATGCCGTACGAGACCAGATCCGCACCCGCGTCGACCAGAATCGAGGGCAGGACGCGATCGGCCCAATAGTCGTAGTGGGCAAAGCGGCGCAGAGACGCCTCAATGCCACCCAGAATGACCGGGCAGTCGGGGTAGGCAGCCTTGGCCGCACGCGAATACACCGTCGCGGCGCGGTCGGGACGTCGGTTCTGCGCGTCGGTGGGGGAGTAGGCGTCCTGCGAACGGCGGCGCTTGGCGACGGTGTAGTTCGACACCATCGAGTCAATATTGCCCGCCGTGATCATAAAGGCGTATTTCGGTCTGCCAAAGCGGCGAAACGCCTCGGGGTCGTTTAGATTGGGCTGCGAGAGCATCGCGACGCGGTAACCCAGCCGCTCAAGCAGGCGCGAGATGATCGCAATGCCAAAACTCGGGTGGTCGACGTAGGCGTCGCCGGTCACGCAGACAAAATCTGCCTGCTGCCAGCCGCGCGCCTGCATTTCTTCAATTGTAATGGGGAGAAAACGATAATCCATGAAGACCTCTCTTTATACGATGCATGTAAGCAAATGCTATAATGGGCCGTCGCCGTAGGCGGGCCGTTTTATATCATGACGATGCGTGTGAGCGAATGGGATAATGGGCTATGCACTCCGGCGCGGCCAGTCCCAGTACCAATGGGCTATTGGCCGGCTTCAACCATGCGGTTGATCTTCATTTCGGCCCAGCGCTCCTTGGAAATGAGCACCGCGCGGGGCTTTGAGCCCTCGTAGGGGCCAATAATGCCGCGCCCCTCCATCTCGTCGATGATGCGGGCGGCGCGCGCATAGCCCAATTTGAGCTTGCGCTGCAACAGCGAGGTCGAGGCCATGCCCGCTTCGATGACGCACTCAATCGCGGGGGCGAGCATCTCGTCTTCGTCGCCACCCTCGTCGGAGGAGCCGCCCGAAGAGGCGTTGCCCTTGCCGACCGGCGTATGCTTGTCGATCTCTTCGAGCACCTGACTGTCATACTGCGGCGCACCCGCGCTGTTAATGTAGGTGACGACCCGCTCAATCTCCTCGTCCGAGACAAAGCAGCCCTGCACGCGGGTCGGTTTTGACGCGCCGACCGGCGAGAACAGCATGTCGCCCATGCCTAAGAGCTTCTCGGCGCCGCCCATGTCGAGGATGGTGCGCGAGTCGATCTGGGACGACACCGCGAACGCGATGCGGGACGGAATATTCGCCTTAATGACGCCGGTGATGACGTCGACCGACGGACGCTGCGTCGCGATGATTAGATGCATACCGGCCGCGCGCGCCATCTGGGCCAAGCGGCAGATCGAATCCTCGACCTCGGACGGGGCGGCCATCATCAGATCGGCCAGCTCGTCCACGACGATGATGTAATGCGGCAATTTTGAAAGCTGGGGCTGCGCGGCGTCGCTTTCCGTGGGCGGGTTGGCCGCCGCATTTTCAACAACGCGGTTGAACGACTCAATGTCGCGCACATTGTGCGCCGCAAACAGCTTATAGCGGTTGAGCATCTCGGCGACAGCCCAGCCCAGCGCACCGGCGGCCTTTTTTGGGTCGGTGACGACCGGAATGACGAGATGCGGCAGGCCGTTATAGACGCCCAGCTCGACGACCTTAGGGTCGATGAGCAGCAGCTTGACCTCATCAGGCTTGGCCTTGAATAAAATACTCATGATGATGGAATTGATGCAGACCGATTTACCCGATCCGGTTGCGCCCGCAATGAGCAGGTGGGGCATCTTGGCGATGTTCGCGAGCATCAGATTGCCTGAGATATCCCGCCCGAGCGCAACGGTGACCTTGCTTTTCGCGTCAGAAAATTCCGGCGCGTCAATGACCTCGCGCAGCGTCACCGGCGTGACCTTGCGGTTAGGCACCTCGATACCCACGGCCGCCTTGTTCGGGATCGGCGCTTCGATGCGCACCCCCGCCGAAGCGAGGTTTAAAGCGATATCGTCGGCGAGGTTGGTAATTCTCGAAATTTTTACGCCCGCTGAGGGCTGCAACTCGTAGCGCGTGACGGCGGGCCCGCGTGAGATATCGATGATACGGGTTTGTACGCCGAAGGATTGCAGCGTGTCCACCAACCTCTGCGCGTTCTGGCGCAGCTCGTCAGCGGTGACCTCCCCGGCGGCTGAGGCGGCGGGCTCGCGTAAGAGCGAGATCGGCGGCAGCAGATAGATGGGGGGCTCGGGCGGCGGCGCGGGGGGCGTAGGCGCCTCAAGCTTGGCCGGGGTGGGTTCGGCGGTTTTTTGCGCCTTGTGCGCCTGCACCTGTGCCACGCGGCTGATAATATCCTCAATGATGAGCTGCTGCCCCTCTTCGTCGGGCACGACCGGCTCAATCGCGTCACCGCTTGGCGTGACGGGGTGCTCCTCCGATATCGGCAGATCAGCGGCGGCGGTGTTCAGGAGCTTTTCTTTGGCGCGCAGCACCTCAGGTGAAACGGCGTCTTCAGCCGCTGCTTTTTTGCGTCGCTTCAAGGCAGGCACAGGGTCGTCCAGCGGAATATCGATTACCGGCCGCTCAGCCGAGCTTGCATTTGCGGCGGGCTGGGGCGTCGGCATAGCGTTGAGCAATTCATGATAGCCGTTTGAGAGCTTCTCGACCGGCTTTTTGGCCGAGCGTAGTATGCCCGCGATCGTCGACCGCGTGATGATCATCGTCAGCAGGAACAGCAGCAGCGAGACGGCGATGCGGACGCCCGGCGCACCAAGCCCCATGAGCGGTAGCCCGAACAGCGCCGCCGTAATGCCGCCGCCGCGCAGCGCCTGACCGTCGGCATAGAGCTGGCGAACAACCGCCGCCACCGTTTCTCCGTCCGGTTTTCCGGCAAGAAAAATCTGAAACGCCGCCGAGATCAGGCAGAGCAGCACGCCGGTCAGCGTTGCGCGGATCGGCAGATCGTCGGCAAGCTTTTCAAACGAGGACATGACCGATATGTACACAAACACCGGGCCGATAAAGAAGGCCGACCACCCGAACAGCCCCAGCAGCACGTTGTGCGCCGTTAACCAGCCCTCGCTGCCGCGCACAAACGACAGGGAGACAAACAACAGGCCGAGCGTAAACAGCACAACGGCCAGCATCTGGTTTTGCGCGCGCAGCTGCGCCTTTGTTTTGCGGGGGGATTTCTTTTTGCGTTTGGCAGCCAAGGCGGCGACCTCCTTACAGGTTTATATCAAAATTGCATTATAGGAATAGCGGCATCGACATGTATGGGCTGTACTTTTTTGCTTAAGAAAGTGAAAAAACGGCTTGGCGTAACCGGGCCGTGCGCAATAAAAACAACGTGGTTTTGCAAAACAGTATTGAAAGTTATTTGAGCATAGCGATGACGGCGTTTTGCAGCGCGTGGCCGGATATGCTGTCGTAGATGCCCGCCCCCAGCACAAAGATGCCGAGCACAAGCGTGTAATAGCCAAACCAGCGCAGTTTTTGCGAGGCGACAAGCCAGCGCACCATACCGATGGCCATGAAGCCGAATACAACTGAAAAAATAAGGCCGATTACAATCACCGAAACGGGGAGATTCAGACCTCCGTCCATGATGGTCTTCGCGTCGAGCAGCAGCGCCGCGCAAACGGCGGGAATGCCCATAATAAATGAGAAATTGACGGCAAACTCGCGCTCTAAGCCCAGCATCATACCGGCCGAGAGGGTCGAGCCGGAGCGTGAGATGCCCGGCAGCGGTGCGAAGGCCTGCACAACGCCAATCGCCGTAGCGGCGCGATAGCTCATGCCGCGCGCGGTCGTGCGCCCGGTGCAGCGGTCGGCCATCAGCAGCATGGCCGATGTGACCAGAAAACAGACGCCCTCGACGATAATATCATTATCCTCGGCAACGCCGCGCAAAATGTCCTTGAGCAGCAGCGTCAAAAACAGCGGCAGCAGCGAAATAATTAGCAGATAAATCATCTTACGCTGTGGGTTGACCCGCTTAAAGGATAGTTTGCCGCGGAACAGGTCGCCCAGCAGGTGAAAAAACTCGACGATCAGCGGTTGAATGCTGCCCCAAAAGGCCACGATGACCGCCAGCAGTGTGCCCAAATGCAGCACGAGCGAAAAAAGCGCGCCGGCCTCGCCACTCTGGCCGGTAAAATACTGGTACAGCGCCAGATGGCCTGAGCTCGAAACGGGCAGAAACTCGGTCAGCCCCTGAATAATCCCCTGAATAATCGCTTCTGTAATTGTCAAAATAAACGCCTCCGATTATTTATACTGCCATTCCATAAAAGGTTGAATAGCTTAACAGGCAGATTTGGCACCCTATCTGTAGCGCGCATTCGGGCTGACGCCCGACGGCTTTAGACAGGAGCGGGGCGCAAAATCTGCCGCTAAGCGATCCACTTTTTAGTGGAATCTCAGTATTTAATGTCACCTCTAAAGTGTATCGAAAAAGGAGGGTTGTTGCAGTCATAACCCGTCGAACCGACAATATTTACCGGTCGTTCTCGGGCGGGGACGTCTGCGCCTCGATGAGGGCGTACAGGCATTCTATGGCGTCGCTCAAGCCTCCCAGCTCGTCGATCAGGCCCTCGGCCACGGCGGAATCACCGTCTAGGGCGGTGCCCATATCCATGACCAGTTCACCGGTGTTCATCAGGTATTTGCGAAAGCTCTCCTCAGTCATATGAGAGTTTTGCACGACAAAATCGATGATGCGATCCTGCATGCGCTGAAAATAAAAAAGTGTCTGCGGAACGCCCAGCACCATGCCGTTCATGCGTACGGGATGGATGGTCATGGTGGCGCTGGGGACAATAAACGAGTGTTTAGCACTGCACGCCAGCGGCACGCCGATCGAGTGTCCGCCGCCGAGCACGAGCGAGACGGTCGGCTTTTTCATGCCTGAGATCAGCTCGGCGAGTGCCAGACCCGCCTCAACGTCGCCGCCCACGGTGTTGAGGATAATCAGCAGCCCCTCGATGCGCGGGTCCTGCTCAACGGCAACAAGCTGCGGAATGACATGCTCATACTTAGTGGTCTTGGTCTGGGGGGCGGCATCGTAATGCCCTTCTATCTGGCCGATGATGGTCAGGCAATGGATCGCGTGCTTGCCGCTCATCGGGGTGATCGAACCGGTTTGTTCAATCTGCTCAATCTGTTTATCCTGCGCTTCGTCCATTTGACGCTGCTGCTCGTTGTCGTTTTCAGCGGGGGTTTGATTATTTGAAGGTTTTTTGTTTGGCATTTGGCATCCTCCGATCAAAATGTGGATGCCTTCATCTTTTCCGCAAATGCATAAGGATATTCAAACATAGGGCGCGCGGGCCGAATACAGCCGCCGCGTTTAAAAAATAATAGTACAAATAAAAGCTGCACCCGGCGGTGGGCTCTGCGCGTGCTCATGGTATGATTGACCATTGCCAATGGGCGGGCCGCTAAAATAGCCGTATAATAGCCGCATTTTAATATTATACCATAAACCGGAACCGGTTTAACAGCACAGCCGAAAAAATCTGGCTGCCGTGGCGACTTAAAAATGCAGATGCCCCTCAAGGCATCTGCATCAAAATCAATAGCCGAGCTTTAAATCCAGCGTCTCGTCGTCGAGCACCCACTGGTCGTAGACCCGTATCACACGAAAATCCTCCTTGCTGTCGCGGATGATCACCGTCGCGATACCGGCGTTGATGATCATGCGCTTGCACATGGCGCAGGAGTTGGCGTGCGCGACATAGTCGCCGGTGGGAACCTCTTTGCCAACCAGATACAGTGTGGCGTCGAGCATGTCGGTTCGGGCGGCGTGGATGATGGCGTTGGCCTCGGCGTGCACCGAGCGGCAAAGCTCGTAGCGCTCGCCGCGCGGAACATTGAGCCGCTCACGCGCGCAGTAGCCGAGATCCGTGCAGTTGTGGCGGCCGCGCGGCGCGCCGACATAACCGGTAGAGATAATCTGGTCGTTTTTAACAATAATCGCGCCGAAGAGCCGGCGCAGACAGGTGCCGCGCTCGGCGACCGTTTCGGCAATGTCTAAGTAATAGTTTATTTTATCGCGTCTGGTCATGCGCCAAACCTCCCAGGCTGTTTTTATTATTTTTATATCATAAAGTAAAAGCGGCCAAGTTGCAAGCGGTTTAGAATCATTTACTTTTGGTCGATATATGGCAATAGGCGTC
>JAEWBS010000117.1 GCA_023391005.1 Bacillota bacterium
CATTGAAGCACCGCTAAATTTTAACCTATACAATTTACAACAGCTCATTCAGTCCGATAAAGCTTAATCTTCCCATTTGAATTCAAAAAGCGGATTAGCAGCGCTGCGACGGGCGCGGCCAGCATGCCGGGCAGTCCCAGTGTGCACAACCCGAAGAACATAGCCGTCAGCGTGATGACCGGGTGCAAACCGAGCGTCTCGCCCACGACATGCGGCTCGATGATATTGCGCATCACGGTGATGACCGCATAGAGCACCAGCAAGCCCGCCCCCAGCGGCCCGCGCCCGTTCGCCAGCTCAAAAATGCCCCAGGGAATCAAAATCGCGCCTGAGCCCAGCAGCGGCATGATATCCAGCATCGCAATGACGGCGGCAATCTTCCAGAACCGCTCGATTCTAAGCGCCCAAAGGCCGACTGAGAGCTCGCAAAAGGTGATGAGCATGATAATCGCGTAGGCGCGTGCCAGACGCAGCAGGCAGGAAAGAAGAAAATTCTTGACATCCAGCATCATTGGACGAAAGCGGTGGGGCAGCTGCTGCAATAAAAACAGTGTGACGCGGTCATAATCCATCGCGATTGCAAACGAAGAGATGATCATAAACACAAAGCCGACCAAAAACAGCGGTAGCCCCTTTAAAAAGTTAGTCAGCAGCGTGATCAGAGAGCTGGAGATGCCTGTTACGAGATCCTCGGTGGTGCGGGAGATCAGCACAAACAGCTCCTCGACCGATATGACCGAGGCGGGGGCCAGTTGTTGGATGCGCCACAACAGCCTATCGCCCGCTTGCTGCGCCTGCGGCAGCAGAATCTCGGCGTAATATAGCGGGAAATCTGTGGTTAAATCGATGAGCTTACCGATAATGAGCGCGACCAGCAGACAAAACAGCAGGATAACAACGGCGTAAAACAGCACGCCGACCGTCGCGGAGGCCAGCTTTGACCGGGCGTGAAAGCGGTTAGCCAGATGCCGGAACAGATAAGCCAGCGTCAGGCTGAAGATAAAGGGCCAGAACCACGGCAGCACAAAGCGCAGCGCCAAATAGCACAGCGCCGCCACAACCGCGCAGTAGAGGACACGGATGATAAAGGCCAGCTTTTTTTGTTGTTCCATATGTGCCACCACCTTGATTAATCATATCAAAAACATCGTCCGTATTATATTAGCCCATCGGAGGACAGGAATATCAATAAATGCATAAAAAAGTTCAAGCAACATTGTGGCTTTTTAATATAATATCTATTATTCGTTTAATAAATACCGCCAAAAACAATATAAAATCCAGATAAATAGAGATAACGCGATTATTTAAGGTGTAATATTAAAAAACGACCGATAACATGCTTAAAAGATCAAAAATTACAGGAAACAATAATTGCAATTCATCATGGGCAATGCTATAGTGTTTCTAATCTAAATACAAACGTTTTCGGTGGACGGAATGAAGCGCGCTGCGTGTGAACTGCCGTGAGACCCTTCGCCTGCGGGCGTTTGTGCCCGGCGCAGCGCCGGTGCTGAAAGCATACTTGCATATTGAAAGGAGTAGCCAAAGTCATGTGGACACCCCCAAAATATTTGGTTGTTGAAACGGATATGCTCCCCGAAGTTTTTTCAAAGGTAGTATATGCAAAGCAGCTGCTAGAAAACGGCGAAACCAATAATATTTCTCATGCCGCCAAAATGGCCGGCATTTCGCGCAGCGCCATCTATAAATACCGCGATGCGGTGTTCCCTTATGTTAGAGAGATGTCCGGTAAGGTCGTCAGCATCTATGTGTTGCTGCGCGACAAGCCCGGCATGCTTTCAAATCTGATCGCCGAGCTTTATCGCAACGGCGTTAACATTCTGACCATCAATCAGAACATTCCGGTCGACGGTCTTGCCGCGGTATCGGTTTCGGTCTCGCTCGACGCCACCAGCACCAGCGATATGGAGCTGGTCACCGCCATTAAAAAGCTCGAGGGCGTCGTCGAAGCGCGCAAGCTCACCGGCCATTGATCTGTGCATACGTCCGGTACCTGTACCGGTTTTAATACCCAACTTTAGGAGGAACAGCGCATATGAAAATCGCAATCATCGGCTACGGTGTAGTCGGTTCCGGCGTGGCGGAGGTTTTTTATAAAAACCGGGTCCGTATTAACGCCAAGGCCGGAAGAGAACTCGACATCAAATATATTGTCGACATTAAAAGCCTTGAGGGAACGCCGTATGCTGAAAAAGGCATTACGGATTTTGATAAGGTTTTGAACGATCCTGAGGTGGGTATTGTTGTTGAAACGATAGGCGGCCTCAAGCCCGCCTATGATTTTTCCAAGCGCAGCCTGTTGGCGGGCAAGCATGTGATCACCTCGAATAAGGAGCTGGTGGCCACCCACGGCGCTGAGCTTCTGGCCATCGCCAAAGAGAAGAATGTCAATTATCTGTTTGAGGCGAGCGTCGGCGGCGGCATTCCGGTGCTGCACCCGCTTTACCAATGCCTTGGCAGCGACGACATCACCGAGGTCGCCGGCATCTTAAATGGCACGACCAATTTTATTATGACCGAGATGATTGAAAACGGCATGTCCTTTGAGGACGCGCTGAAGCTGGCGCAGCAAAACGGCTACGCCGAGCAGAACCCCGCCGCCGACGTCGAGGGCAAGGATGCCTGCCGCAAAATCTGCATTTTGGCGTCGCTCGTCTACGGTAAACATATTTATCCCGATGAGGTGCATACTGAGGGCATTACGGCCATTACCGCCAACGACGTCAGCGCCGCTTCAAAGGCGGGCTATGCGATCAAGCTGATCGGACGCGCCAAGCAGACCGAGCAGGGCCTTATGGCGATGGTCTCCCCGGCGCTCGTTTCTAAAAAGAGCCTGATTGGCAACGTCAACGGCGTCTTTAACGCTGTGCTGGCGCGCGGCTCCGACTTGGGTGACGTGCTGTTCTACGGGCCGGGTGCGGGTAAGGCCCCCACAGCGTCTGCCGTCATCTCCGACATTGTCGACGCGGCCCGCGCGGACGGCAACATCCCGACGCTCGGCTGGGAGGATGCGCACAATACGCTCATCGACCACCGTCAGGACGTCACGCCGGTTATGGTGCGCGTGGCGGCCGGTGAAGAGGCCGCAGCGGTCGCGCTGTTCGGTTGCACACGAAAGATCGAGAGCTATTCCCGCGACGGCGAGGCGGCGTTTATCACCCCCGCGCTGTCACACGCGCAGTTTGAAACGTTGGTTGCGCAGGCCGCGCAAAAAAACACGACCATTTTGTCGGCTTTTCGCGTACTGGATTATTAAGGAGGCGGCGCATTGATTACCGTTAAGGTTCCGGCGACCTCCGCCAACGTGGGCTCGGGCTTCGACTCACTCGGGCTGGCGGTCACGCTGTATAACGCGCTGCACCTTGAGGAATATGAGGGCCTGTCGATCCGCTCGCTCGACGATGTCGAGGTGCCCTGTGACGAGACGAATCTCGTTTATACAACGATGAAATCGATGTATGAGTTGTGCGGCAGACCGTTTTACGGCGTCCGTTTCGGCCAGATCAACAACATTCCACTCTCGCGCGGTCTGGGCAGCAGCTCGGCGTGCATCATCGGCGGGCTGCTGGCCGCGAACCACATGATGAAATTCCCGTTTTCGCGGCAGGAGATCATCAATCTGGCCGCGTCGATCGAGGGGCATCCCGACAACACGACCCCGGCGCTGCTCGGCGGCTTCGTCGCCTCGGTTTTCGACGGCGAGCGGGTGCATTATGTCCGGCAGGAGCTGCACGTCGGCATCAAATTCGCGGCGCTGATCCCCGATACCGAGCTGAAAACCTCGCTGGCCAGAAGCGTTTTGCCGAAGCGTATCAGCCACAAGGACGCGGTTTATAACCTCTCCCGCGCCGCCTTAATGAGCGCCTCGCTCGCGACCGGCAGCTACCACAACCTGCGTTGCGCCGCTGGCGACCGCCTGCATCAGGATTACCGCCTGCCGCTCATCTCAGGTGCCGAGCGCGCGATGAAGATGATGGATGAGGAGGGGGCCTACTGCACCTATATCAGCGGTGCGGGCTCGACGCTGATGGCGATGGTGCCCGGCGACAAGGAAAACATCTTTTATTCGAGAATGCGCCCCCGCCTTGACGCGGAGGGCTATAAAAAATGGAAGCTACTCATGCTCGACGCCGATAACACCGGTGCCATCTGCGTCGAAAGCATTCCATTGCTCGATATTGCAAAATGATGCATATACTGTTGTAGACTATAAACAGGAGGAAAAGAAGTTGAATCTCATAGTACAAAAGTTTGGCGGCACCTCGGTGGCCGACGCTGCGCGTATCGAGCATGTTGCGGATATCATTGCGCGCACCTACGCCGTCGGCAACAACGTTGTCGCGGTAGTTTCGGCTCAGGGCAAGTTTACCGACGTATTGGTCGACAAAGCAAACGAGATCAACCCCAAGGCGTCGAAGCGCGAACTGGATATGCTGCTCGCGGCCGGCGAACAGATTTCAATTTCGCTGCTCGCGATGGCGATCGAAAAGCGCGGGCTGCCGGTTAAATCCTTTTTGGGTTGGCAGGCGGGCTTTCTGACCGACTCTAACCATTCGAATGCACGCATCCGAAAAATCAACAAGGAACGTATCGAGAATGAGCTGGCAAAGCGCACGATCGTTATTGTGGCGGGCTTTCAGGGCATCAATCGCTATGATGATATCACAACGCTGGGCCGCGGCGGCTCGGACACGAGCGCCGTCGCGCTCGCCGCAGCGCTCGATGCGAAAAAATGCCAGATTTTCACCGACGTCGAGGGCGTCTATACCGCCGATCCGCGTCTGGTTAAAGATGCCGTAAAGCTTGATTCGATCAGCTATGACGAGATGCTCGAGCTTGCGTCGCTTGGCGCGCAGGTGCTGCACAACCGTTCGGTCGAAATGGCAAAGCGATACAACGTGGATCTTGAGGTTCTCTCGAGCATGCAAGACAAACCGGGTACCATCATTAAGGAGGAAGCTGACGTGGAAAAGATGATCATCAGTGGTGTCGCTAAGGATACAAACATAGCAAGAATTTCGATTTTGGAACTCAAGGATCAGCCCGGCATCGCCTTTAAGGTGTTCTCACTGCTGGCCAAGGAGAAGATCAACGTCGACATCATTTTGCAGTCGGTGGGCCGCAGCGGCACCAAGGATATCACCTTTACCGTCGCCAAGGATAACGCCGAGCGCGCCGTGGCGATACTCGACGCCAACAAGCACCTCATCGGCATCAAGCAGGTGCTGTGCGATACCGAGAGCGCCAAGGTCTCGATTGTCGGCGCGGGCATGGAATCGAACCCCGGCGTGGCCAGCAAGCTGTTCGACGCGCTGGCGCAGGCCAATATCAACATTGACATGGTTTCGACCAGCGAGATCAAAATCTCGGTGCTCATCGCGCTCAAAGACGCCGAGCGCGCCGTTATGGTCATCCACGACGCGTTTTATAACAACTGATCGGTTCTTAAAATAAACCGCCCCTCCGCACTGGCTATCGCTGTGCGGAGGGGGTTTGCATTTTAAAGCGTTTGCCGCAGCGCCAATGGGCATCGCTGTCTATGGCGATGCCCATTGGCGCTGGCTTTTATATGACGCGTACTGTTTGATTAGGCGATGGTCCCTTGCAGCTTCTGCGTGGCAATCCATTACAGGTATTAGTCTTCAGATGACGGTTCGTTATCCTGCTGCAGCTGTGCGAGCTTTTTTTCCAGCGCATCGATCCTGTCGGCCTGTCGGATATAGGTAGTGATCCATATCGCCAGCAAAAACGCGATGAAAGACATTGCCGCCCAGATATTGCTCAACAGAAGACCCCCGAGGAAAAACAGCGTGACAAAGCACAGGATAAGGCAAATAATAAACGTCTCAAAAAACAGCTTCAATTTGGTTACCTCCGTTTCTTGTGTTGCTGGTAAGAGAGCGGTAGCTCTCAAGCATTATTCCATGCGCGCAGGCCGTGCCATTGCACATTAGCCCAATATAATAACCGTTTTACGGTTATTATACCATGAGCGTAAGCGAATGGTATAATTGGCCATCGCCGATAGGCGGGCCATCTAAAATGAAGCGTATAATAGCCGTCTTACGGCTATTATACCACAAGAACAAAGCGGGTGGGTATGTCATTACCTGTCAATCGGCTGTAATCACAGTAGAAAGGTAAGCTGTCACACCGGATTAGGGTACACCTGCAGCGCAAACCTTTCTTTTATATCGGGCATAGACTGGAAGGGAAGTTACAGTCTCTTTTAACAGCTATCGTCAATCAGGCTGTTTTCTATTCAAAAAGTCGTATTTTTTAATTAATATGTTATTTTGGCACGGCGGATAAGCGGGCCAGCGGACAGAATGCTGATCGCGTTCAATGACTATAATCTGTCGTGCAGGCACCTATCCGCTTGATAGAGGAGGACAGAATGATGAGTATCGCCTTGCAGATTGAACGCACCGCAGCGGGTATGGTAGCAGCCGGTGAGAATGTCGTTTTCGATACCGTTGCCTATACCTCGGGAAATATCGGTTATAATAGCGCGACCGGTGTCGTTAACTTTTATGAGGCTGGAAGATATTTGATTAACTGGTGGGTGACCACGCAGTCTTCCGCCTCGGTAAACGGCGCTATATTTGCAGTTTCTACGTCCGAGGGGCAAATAACAACAGGGAACTCTCCGGTTAAAAAAGGTGAGGTCTGCGGTACGGGGATTATAACGGTTTCCGTGGTGCCGTCAACAGCTTCGCTGATCAATCAAAGCGCGGACGCTTTTTATTACGCCGCACAGCTGCCGCTGGCCGCGGGTCTGGTGATCACCAAGGACACCTCGGGCAGCACGGCGGAGACGACCGCCTGCTTTGCGGTGGCGCAGATGGCGCATATCCTCTCGCAGATGATCACAGCCTATGCCGGTAGGACATGGTCGGTTTTTACAAGCACGCTGGCCACCTATTCCGGTATGCCGCTTGGCCTGTATACCGCGCCGGGAGCCGCTCAGCCCGCCCTTTTACAGCTTGTGGACGTCAATGGCGATTATGAAACACTTCCTATTGCAGGTATTTCGGCAATTTATCCCGGTGACGGAACGGTTTACGATCCGTCCTTTACGTTTTTGCCCGCGCCCGAGCCGCTGCCGCCCGGGTGCGATACAGATCTGCTTTTGGCCATCCGGTCTTATCTGCCGGTGGGAACCGACGTTTCGCTCAGAATGCCGGTCAGTATTTCGGCTTCTGGCAGTATTTATAAAAATGAATACGGCGTTTTAATCCTTTCCGACGAGAATGGAAATACGCCGATCTTGATCGCTTCGCCGCATATACGCCGCATTTTTACGCAGGATTCCGCATTGCGGTCCGCGTTGAAAAGCGGGGGTAAAAATCCGACCATCAGCCTCGACAGGACGGCGGGGTTAGAGCCGGATGTGGCAAAAGCCTGAGGCGCACACAAGCGCACAACGCAGTGATGGGTTGACCCATCGGTTCAAAAAAAGCCTTAGGCTCCAGATAAAAGGCCTGTAAACATATTGTTTACAGGCTTTTTTATTTGGAGCTGGCAGTCGGACTTGGACCGACAACCTAGCAATAGATGGAGATGACTATTTCGTTTCCTCTTTGAAGTGTCTGTGCGCGCAAAGCCCAGACGGTTTATCCGTTGGAAACATCGTAAGGAGGATATCTACGGAGCGTGGATTGTTTATAAGGCGTATAAGCGTTAAAATAAATGTGAGGTGAATTATCATGGATATCAAAAGAAAAAAACAGCTTATTGAGGCGTATAAAAATAGAAAGCCCGAAATGGGGATTATTTCTTTTCATTGTGCTGCGACGACAGAAACTTTTTTGGGTATTTCCAAAGATACAAAAGCTGACTTTAACGGTAACCGTTTTAAGTTGAATGCAAGCTGGCATCCTAATAAGGTGTTGCAGGCGCTTTGGAACAAATACGGGGAAAGTAATTTTGAGCTGTCTGTGGTAGAGGTTTTGTCCTATGAAGATCCAAAGGCCGACCATACCGAGAAATTAGAAAAGTTGCTGACACAGTGCTTAGAATCAAACAGTAATGCAAGGAGAATATGATGATGAACGAAAAAATTGTCATGTCCGTAGACGGATATGACCGCATAGACGGCAGAAATGCGTATCAGTCGGCTATTAAAAGGCTGACTTTGGGTGCACCTGTGTTAGAAGAAAATAAGAAGATGCAGATTGCCGCTCAAATTTGGAGAAAAAACGCGCAGGGTCAATTGGAAATCGGCACCGAGCTTCCGATCCATCAGGTATTTGACTTGATGATTTTTATGAGCCGTGTTCTTTTACACTTTCGGGAGGCTTACCGGCTTCCTCTATTATATGATCCTCAAAATCCTACCGTGGAACGTATCGGCATACAGGGCGATATGATGCCCATGGCTGTTTGCACCGACAATCCAAATATCAACGCGGATATTCAGGCGTTTTCGCAGGCACTTAATGATTTGGGCGAGATAAACGGGGAGCGCCTGCGTGTGCTCACACGAATTTTAGAAGAAATGGAGTATTGATCATCATGGAGAACCAAATGCTTCTGTCCCCGCACAGACAACTGACGGAAGCTGAAAAAAAGCTTGTTTGGAAAAAGCCGCCGTCTCATATCGAAAGCGAAGCGGAGCGTCGAATCTGTGCTGAGGTAAAGCGAAACTGGCACAGCAAAGAAATGAAAATAACGAATATTCTGCTGGAGGGGGATGCGGGTTCGGGAAAAACGCAGCTCGCAAAGGCGCTCTCGGCTGACTTTGGGCTGCCTTATACAAAGGTCACCTGCTTTGCGGATATGGATAAAGCCGATATTCTGGGGTCGATTCTGCCGGTTTTGCCGGAGGATGGGCGCGACGCGCAGGAGGTACGCTATCAATTTTATCCCTCTGAAATTGTCCGTGCTTACGAAAATGGATGGCTGTTGGAAATACAGGAGCCAACTGTGATACGGGATGCCGCAGTGCTGATGGCACTGAACTCCGCGCTTGAGCCGGATGGCAGTATCAACCTCCCCACCCGTATCGTCCATCGCCACCCCGATTTTATTGCTGTGATTACAACCAATAGGGGTTATAGTGGGGTTCGGTCACTCAATGAAGCTCTGCGGGATCGAATCCACCATGCTGAAAGAATGGATTTGCCGCCCAAAGCGGTTATGATGGCGCGCGCTACCGCCAAAACAGGCTATTCGTATGAACCGATATTATCGCTTTTGGCGGATATGACGATCACGCTGGATGAGACAGCCAAGGCCAACGCCATTAAAGGTGTGGCGGGAATGCGTTCTTACTTGTTTTGGGTTGATACCGTTGCCGACGGCGCGTCGATTCGCGCATCCATGTATCACAAGGTGATTTATAAAATTACGACTGATCCCGAAGAAATCTCCATTTTGGAACAGGCGCTATTTGTAAAGGGTCTATTGAAGCAGTTAGATCAATTGGAACAAACGCAGGCACATAGGCAGGAAAGCCAAAATCCTGATGTGATGGAACTGCATTTATCCGAAGATGGTACGCCTTTTGAAAGCGACGAGAAAATGCCGATCAATCCGAATGCGGTACGTTTGCGCAAATCTGCGGACAGTGAGGGTCATTCCAATCAAGCTTCCAATAACACGACCGAGAAAACGCAAAGCAGTGAGAGTGGCGAGGATGGCGCGCCTATTTATCATGAAATGGACGGGCGTCCTACAGAGCAGAAAAAGCAGGAATTTCGGAAAAGGCTCAATCAGGAAGCCCGTGAAAGTGTGAAAGGAAGCGTCCATCAGCAGGTAAAACTGATCATCCATCGCCCTGAAGCTACTGACGAAAATAAGATTGAATATAAAAAGCAAGCGTCTGAACTAATGCCTGTGATTAGAGAGTTGATTCAGAAAACGACCCCTTTTCTGGAGCATGAAACCGCCAGTGAATTTTCGGCGGCACAATTATATGGCACAACCTTTTGTGCAAATCGTGTTGCGGCGCAGGATTTTAGATACTTTGCAAGAAAGCGCCCACCGGAGGAAGACCCTTCTCTTGCCGTAGCGCTTCGCATAGACGAATCGGCATCCATGTCGGCTTTTGGACGGCTAGACGCCGCAAAACAAGCGGCAATTGCGCTGTATGAATTCTGCGATGGCTGCGGTATTCCGATCATCATTTATGGCGATACCGCCGACCGTTCACGTCTGGAGCAAATATCCCTTTATGCCTATGTCGATTTTGATAGCAAAGATCCCGATGAAAAATATTCTTTAGCCGGTATTCAAAATAGAAGCAACAACCGCGACGGTATGGCGATCAGAATTATTGCCGACCGTTTGTTGACAGCGCCGCAAAAAACAAAGCTCTTTATCAGCATCAGCGATGGGCAACCCAAAGCGATGCCGGACTATTCAGGCGATTTAGCCGTCGCAGACATGAAAAAGACCTTGCAGGAATACCGCCGCAAGGGCGTTTTCTTTCTCGCCGCTGCTATTGGGCAGGATAAAGAAATCATCAGCGATATTTACGGAAAGGAAAATACTTTGGATATCGCTGACCTTAAACAGCTTCCCGCCCGACTGGTTCAAATTATTGCAAGATATCTGTAGGGTATGTCTCTTTGCAATTTCTACGATATATGTCTATCGTCCCAGTTTTTAAGGGAGGCTTGAACTGTCGCATCATAACGTCGTTCATAACGTCCCGACAAGCGCAGGGGGTGTGGGGGAATCAGGGTCCTTAAAACATGTCAAGTGGGTATAAGCGAGCAGATTCCCCGCCGCAGCGGTGCTCAAATAAAAAGATCGGTTTTCAAACCGATCTTTTTATTTGAAGTGATAGTGCAAAAAATTTTTGAGTTAGCAGTGCATTATTTACAATCTCACCGATAAATTTGAATTTGTCAGCTTCCGGTTGTGTTTATAATACGATGCTGTCTTAGAACTTCTTTATATGAGGCTTTTGGCGGGTTCTTTTTATGAAATAATACAAGCGATTAAAGTTGCCGCTGATGAATATCATTTTGCTGACGCGCTTATTGCCTTGCGTCACATCCACTCCCCGTACCGGCGCACATACACCTTCTTGACAAGCTGTACGCACAGAAGATAACCGGCTAGAATCGCCGCCAGCCACGGAATAAATAATGCCGGCAAACGCAGCATGTCAAGACCGATTGCGAAATCGGTAAACCCGGTTATCATTGCAACCACCGCCACAATAAGCGTGGACAGGAAAAGCGGCATGGATGGATTGCTCTGCAGGAATGGTATTTTTGCCGTGCGGATCATATGGATGACCAATACCTGCGATACCGTCCCGAACACGAACCATCCGCATTGAAACAAGGGCGAGAGCTCTACCGTGTTGGCTTTAATAACCCACCACATGACGGCAAAGCACAAAATATCAAACACGGAGCTAAGCGGTCCCATATAAGCCATAAAGGATTTAATGGAGTGCGTTTCCCATTTGCGCGGCCTTTTAATATACGCCTTATCCACGCTGTCGAACGGTATGCCCATTTGGGAGAAATCGCACAGCAGGTTTTGCGTCAATATCTGCACCGGCAGCATCGGCAAAAACGGCAGGAAGATGCTGGCCACAATGACCGAGATCATGTTGCCAAAATTGCCGCTTGCCGCCATCTTAATATATTTGATGATGTTTCCGAAGGTACGGCGTCCTTCGATGACGCCTTCTTCAAGCACCATCAAATCCTTTTTCAGCAGGATAATGTCGGCGGTTTCCTTGGCGATATCCACGGCGCTGTCCACCGAAATGCCCACATCCGCCTGACGCAGCGCAGGGGCGTCGTTGATGCCGTCGCCCATATAGCCGACCGTGTGTCCCGCGGCCTGAAACGTTTTTACAACCCGCTCCTTTTGAGCGGGCGACAGCTTTGCAAACAAGTCGCAGGTGTTTACCGCATCGAGTAATGCGGCCTCATCCATACGCGCTACGTCGCTGCCTGTTATATGGCGGGCGGTATTTACGCCCACCTTGCCGCAAACCTTTAAGGCCACGCCTTCGCTGTCTCCGGTGAGGACAACAGTGCGCACCCCATGCTCCCGAAGCGCGGCAATCGCGGCTTTGGCACTCTCTTTAGGCGGGTCCAGAAAGCCCACAAAGCCGATCAAAACCATGTCCCGTTCGTCGGCCACGCTGAAAGCCCCGCTGCCGGGGACCTCGTTCTTCTGCGCCACGGCAATCATCCGCAAACCCTCGGCATTGTGCTTCTCATAAGTGGCCAAGGCGACACGCCGGTTTTCTTCATCCATAGGCAAAACCCGCCCGTTTATCTCCACAAAAGACGAGATGGCGATGATCTCCTCCACTGCGCCCTTTGTGATAAGCTGCCGCTTCCCGCTTTTATCCGCTAAAACCACGCTCATCCTGCGGCGGGAAAAATCAAAGGGAATTTCGTCGACGCGGCTATAATCCCCCAGCGTATTTTCCAGCCCGTTCTGCACAGCCCGGTTGATGATGGCAAGGTCAATCAAATTCTTGAGACCCGTCTGGAAATAGCTGTTGAGGTACGCATGGCGCAGGATACGGGTGTCATCCTCACCGCAGAGGTTCATGTACCTTTCCAGCACGATCTTGTCCTCGGTCAGTGTTCCGGTTTTATCGGTGCAAAGCACATCCATTTCACCAAAAGTCTGTATTGCGCCGAGTGTGCGGACAATGACCTTATGCTTTGACATGGCAACCGCGCCCTTCGCCAGCGTTGAGGTCATAATCACCGGCAGCATTTCCGGCGTAAGCCCGACTGCGATGCTGATAGCGAAAAGCAGCGCGCCGGGCCAATCGTGCTTTGCCAGCCCGTTAATCAGAAATACAACGGGAACCATAACCAGCATCATTCGGACTAAAAGGCCGCTGACCGAATCCACACCCCGCTCAAAACTGGTTTTCGCCCTGTCGCCGGACAGGGATTTTGCCATTGACCCGAAATACGTGTCGTTGCCGGTCGCCAGCACCATGGCCGTCGCGCTGCCGCTGATCACATTGGAACCCATAAAGCCAAGGTTTTGCAGATCGGTCAATCCATCGCCCGGCTTGTTTTTGGCATCGCTGAATTTCTCCACGGGATTGGATTCGCCCGTCAGGGCCGCCTGTGCGATAAAAGTATCTTTCGTCGTCAAAAAACGCACGTCCGCCGGGAGCATATCGCCTGCCGAAAGCCGGACAATATCGCCGGGAACAATCTCGTCCAGCGCAATATCAATCAATTTCCCATCCCGCCATACATCCGCTTTATTAGAGATCATTTTTGACAGCTTTTCGGCGGCTGCGTTGGAGCGCTGGTTTTGAACAAAGGCAACCAAGCTGGACAGGAGCACCAGCGATATAATGATCGTAACGGTGAGATAGTCAGGTTTTGGCGACGTGACAACATCTGTAAAATATGTGATAGCGGCAATCAGGAGTAAAATGACGTTAAAAGGGTTGACCACCGCTTCTCTCAGTCTGCGCAGCGCCGTGTTTTTATTTCCTGCGGTAATCGTGTTTTTCCCGAATGTATCCTGCCTGTTTGCGGCCTCTTCGCTTGTAAGTCCCGCCTGCGTGACGGACAGACGTGCGAACAGGTCCTCTGTTGTCAGGAAAGCATAGGCGCGGAGCTTTCCTTCGGTATCGTGCTTGTTTTTCTGAATCTGTCTGCCAAGCGTTTTTCTGTTCATAAAGTTCACTGGAATCATTCCTCTCTTTTTTAGGATTCCCCAGTGAAAACATAAAAAGTCAACAAAAAAAGCCGCCCCAACGGACGGCGGCAAATACACAGGCAAATCAGCCCATCAGCATGAACGCACAATGGACAACAGCCCGCGATAAGCACCGGCACATTGGTCTATGTTTCCACATTGGGGTTTGAAGCCGCTTAAGCGAACTTCGGGGGGTGCTGTCCATTGTCTCACTTCCTTGTTCGAAAAATAAGGGATATTCATGAATATCCAACATATTCAGTTTACCAGATAAACGGTAGACAATCAATCTTAATCATTGATTTTCGCCGTTTTCTTTTCCATCTCCGGATCATATTCATGATCTGCAGTTCAAATTCTTGTTTGTTTGCGTGGTACGGCTTGCTTTGAACTCATAATACTATTAATTTTTATGATTCTCACAAAAAAGATTTCTGCATGTGTACTTGCCGAGAGGGAGGGGGCGTATGGGGGGAACCGTAGGTTCCTACCGCACGTCGAGCGAGCGTTAGTGAGCGGATTCCCCGCCGCAGCGGTGCTTCAGAATAAAAGAGGCCAATCCGAAGATTGGTCTCTTTTATTTTGAAGCTGGTAGTCGGACTTAAACCGACGACCTGTAATTGCAGATAAGGTAGTACAAATATCAACTATAGATGGTTTTGCCAAATTCATATGCTTTGGCTAGATATGCTGTTTTTGCAATTTGCGGCTTGCCGTTTGTATCCCCGCAGCCGCCGGCCAGCACCCTGCCTTTGTCGAAAAAACCGATATAGTTTACTAACTCAAATTCATAATAAGAAACTGCCTGCCCAAATGTCCAAAAGAAATCATCCGCCGCTGTCATAAGGAGCGCACAGTCCTTTATAGGATATTTTTCGTAGCGACCCAAAGGCGGATTATTATCTTCCTCGGCAATACAATAGAATCGTTCAATAAATGCTTTGATCCGAGAGGAAATGGTCCAAAAATAAAGCGGGGAGGCAAATACGATCAAATCGGCTGTGCTGATCTTTGGAATAAGGTCATTGAATCCGTCTTTTTGCACACACGGCTTGCCATATCGACAGGCATTGCAGCCAAGGCAGCCTTTCACTTCGGTTCTAAGCAGGGATATAGTCTCAATTTGATGTCCTGCATCCTGAGCGCCTTTTACAAATGCGCTTATAAGTTGAGCGGTATTTCCGTTGGGACGTCCGCCGCCCTGAATGACTAGAATAGTCTTCATATATTCCACCTCGTTTCTTCAAGTTCCCATTATCGATGACTGCAAATACCATTGCGCCTATCATATCACACCGCTTTGTATGGGAAAAGGCAGAACCTCTCCTTGTCAAAAAAGTTATGGCTTTTTATCGCGTGAACGCGTGGGACAGCGACCGCCGAACAAATAAAATGACCAGGAACAATTTAAGGAATGGACCGATGCGGCGTCTAAAGCACACGAGAATACAAAGCAGGGAAATCGGCGGTTCTTTGACAGTATGGCGGCAGTGCCCCGCAGCCTAGGCTGCGGGGCACTGC
>JAEWBS010000091.1 GCA_023391005.1 Bacillota bacterium
ACAAGCGCGGGGCGGGCATACGCGCGGCGTTATGGCGATTATTATAGAATAGCACGCCGGTATGAAAAATAAAATAGCCGCGACCCGCTTTACAGCAAAATACATTTAGAGTAAGATAGTGCTATTACACTAGAAAAGGACTGTACTCAGATGTCGAAGTGTTATTCGCTGTGTGTTCGCCTGCGCGGGATGGTCATTTTTCGCCGGCTTTTAGAGGATGCGGTGCTTTTGAACCTGACGCGGCTGCTGGAATCGGAGTGTCCCCATAACGGCATTTCGCATTACGCGGCTTTTGCGGCGGCGCTGTACGAAAAGGGGGACAACCTCTCGGACTATCTGCTGGATCTGGTGCTGCGGGATGAAAATCTCTATATGCAGAAGGCCGCGGGGCGGCAGCCGATCTCCCCGCTGCTAAAGGACTGCCTTGATCAGGAGCTTATGCTGCTTGAGGAGGTTAGCCGGATTTCGCCCCAGACGCTGCGCGAGGTGCTGGGATATGACGGATTTTTACCCGCCTACCACTGCGGTGCGCATGACTTCAGGGCGGCGTATGCCGGGCGGCTGGAGAAGATATCCTGCTACGGCTACGGCGTTTTTGTGGATCATCACGCGTTTATACTTGAGAATCACACCTTGGTTCCGGTGCGCTACCCCGACCCGATCACGCTTGACCGACTGCCCGGCTACCAGCGTGAGCGGCGGCTGGTTGTAAACAATACACTGGCGTTGCTTGAGGGACGGCCTGCCGCCAATGTGCTGCTTTACGGCGACAGCGGTACCGGCAAATCCTCGACCGTTAAGGCGATCGTTAATGAATACGCATGCCGCGGGCTGCGGCTCATTGAGCTTAAAAAGAACCAGCTTACCGAGATTCCCGCACTGCTCGACCGTCTGTCCGCCAACCCGCTACGCTTTATTTTATTTATCGACGATCTGTCGTTTACGAAGGACGACGACAACTTCGCTGCGCTTAAAGCCATTTTGGAGGGGTCGATTTCCTATAAAAACGACAATGTGGCGGTGTATGCGACCAGCAACCGCCGCCATCTGGTTAAGGAGAGCTTCTCAGACCGTGAGGGGGATGAAATACACCTCGGCGACACCATTGCCGAGCTGACCTCGCTTTCGGATCGGTTTGGGCTGACCGTCACCTTCGAGCGCCCCGGCAAGCGGCAATATCTCGATATTGTGCTGCACCTCGCGCAGCTCAACAACATCGACCTGCCGGAGGAGACTCTGATTTCGCGCGCCGAGACCTATGCGCTGCGCCGGGCGGGGCGTTCTCCCCGCGTGGCCAAGCAGTTTATAGAATCGCTGTTGGCCGACCGGGCCTGAGCGGGGCTTATTGAATAAATGGCGAATGCTTTTATGAGGGAGAAATCCCTGTATATTAAAGCCTTCCACAATATTAAAAACGCGCCATTCCGGCGCGTTTTTGGCGGTTAGATATAAAAGTTCGGCTCGGAGCAGGTATTTGCGACAGCCAGGGCGCCTCCGGGTAAACTTGAGAATGTTTCCCAATAATTTACATGTAAAAAAACATTCTGACACAAATTGCGCTCATAATAAAACCAGTGAGGTCGGCGATGACCGACGCCGATACCGTATGGCGTATACGGCGGATTGATGTAGCACCATAGTAAACGGCGATGGTATAAAAGGTCGTCTCGGTCGAGCCTTCCATCACGCTGGCGATGCGGCCGATGAGGCTGTCAGGCCCGAAGCGGGCCAGCAGATCGTTGAAGATGACCATCGCCCCGCTGCCCGAAATGGGGCGCAGCAGCGCCAGCGGCACCACCTCGGCCGGAATGCCGATCAGCTCGGTGACAGGCGCCAGCGAGTGGGTCAGCAGGTCGAGCGCACCCGAGGCTTTAAAAACCCCGACCGCCGTTATCAGCGCGACCAGCGCCGGGATGATTCTGAACGCCACCCCGATACCGCTGCGCGCGCCGCTTAAAAACGTGTCGAACACATTGAGGCCGCTGACCCAGCCCCAAAGGATGATCAGGCCGATGACGACCGGAATCGCCCAGCTGCTCAGCGCGGTCATGAACGTTTTCTCCTGTCGGAACGCAGCTTGGCGGCCACAATGCCGGACAGCACCGAAACGGTGGAGGCCACCCAGACCGCCGGCAGAATATCAAGCGGCGTTTTGCTGCCCGCCGCCGAACGCAGCATGGCCGTTGTGGTAGGCAGTAGCTGTAGCGACGCCGTATTCATCGCTACAAAAAGCACCATGTTATCTGTGGCTGTGCCGTTGGCATGCTCCTCTTCTTCCATCGCTTTCATTGCGGTAATGCCCAGCGGCGTGGCGGCGTTTCCGAGCCCGAGCAGGTTTGCCACCAGATTCATCGAGATTGCGCGCATCGCTTTGCCTCGCGGGTGCAGACCCTTAAACAACCGGCAGGTTATCGGTTGTGCCAGACGCGCCAGTGCGCTGGTCAGCTTCGATTCCTCCGCGATGCGCATAATGCCGCCCCAAAGGCAAAAATTCCCTGCGAGCGACAATATCAGCTCGATGGCGCGCCCGCTCTCTTTAAGCAGGGCGTCTGACACCTGCGGCATTCTGCCGGTGAGCGCGCCAAAAAGTATGCCGCCCAGCAGCATTACGCAGAAAATAGCAGTCATCATATGCGTCACCCCTATGCAATAAGGGTATGAGCAACATAAAGTTTTGATCACTAAATTTCAATGTAAAAAATAAGAATTATTTTGATTTTTTTACAAAAATTTACAATATTTGCCTTTACATTAACCTACCGATGCGGTATAATAGCTGCGATATGACAAATAGGGAGTATAAAGTTTGTAAGGTAACCTTTGCCCTGTTTTTATCATGAAAGAAAAGGAGTGGAATTATGAAAGCAACGGGAATTGTAAGAAAAATTGATGATTTAGGAAGAATTGTGCTGCCGATCGAGCTCAGGAGGACGCTGGGCATCTCAGAGAGGGACTCTCTCGAAATCTATGTAGACCACAACAACATTCTACTTAAAAAGTATGAGCCCGCCTGCATCTTTTGCGGAAGTGCCGACAACATCACGGTGTACAAGGATAAAAATGTCTGCGAGCATTGCCTCGGCGACATTAAGGCCAACGGCTAAGCACTTTCCGACATTCTACAGGGCGGGATTTATATTTTTCGTCCTTTGGAGCCTAAACAGTCTGTAAAATTCTCGCTGGCGTTTTTTGATGTCGCATTCCGCCGGGATGCTATATAATAGACCGTCTGGCATAGGCGCGGCCGCGTTTTAAAACGCGGCCGCTTTTATATTATGTTGAAGTCTGACCCTGTGCCATGTTAAGCAGCGCGTCACCGGTCAGGCGGTATGTCGTCCAGTCCGCCATCGGACGGGCGTTGAGGGACAGATAAAAATCGATGCTCGGGCGGTTCCAGTCAAGGCACGACCACTCGAGCCGTCCGCAGCCGCGCGCGACGGCCAACCGGGCAAGCTCCTGTAAAACCGCTTTGCCATAGCCCTTGCCGCGATGTGCCTCTTTAATATAAAGATCCTCAAGATAAAGGCCCCCGCGGCCCAAAAAAGTTGAAAAGTTATGAAAGAACAGCGCGAAGCCGACAATCTCGTTTTCGGCCTCGGCAAAAATCACCTCGGCCTTATTTTTTTCAAACAACCATTCGTGCAGCAGATCTTCGGTGGCGGTCACCTCATCGCTGAGTTTTTCATATTCGGCCAGCAGCCGGATAAACGCGAGAATTTGCGGGACGTCGGCGGGGATTGCAGGTCTGAAGGTCACGGGAGTCTGCATCGTCATGCTCCTTTAGTGTGTGGTATGTGCCGTTTTATTCGGGGCGCTTTTTATCTTCGTCCTCACAGTGCGAGGCGCAGTTCGAGCAGTCGCCGTGGCAGCCGCCGCGCATGAGGGGCTCTTTATTTTTAGAAACGAGCGCAAAGACAAACAGTGCGCAAAGCACGGCGGCCATCACGCCGAAAATAACGATAATCTGGAATGTCATAATAATCAAAATCCTTTCTATTGGGCGACGACGGCGCCGTCGCAGCGCGGGTCGGTGCCGCCCGCGTACACGCCGTTTTGCTGCCGCCAGATAATCTGGCCACGGCCAAAGGGCGCGCGGTCGTGCGAATAACTGATCTGGTGGCCCATCTGCTCCAGCGCGCGGGCAATATGCAGCGGAACGCCGTGTTCAAGGCTGACGTTGCGCGCGCCGGTCCAGTGCCAACGCGGGGCGTCGAGCGCCGACTGCGGGTTTTTGTGGTACTCCAGCAGGCTAAGCACGACCTGAAGATGTCCCTGAGGCTGCATAAAAGCGCCCATAACGCCAAACGGGGCGACCGGCTGGCCGTTCTTGGAGATAAAGCCCGGGATGATCGTGTGATAAGGCCGCTTGCCGGGCGCGATGCAGTTGGGGCTGTTTTCGTCCAGATAAAAGCCGCCACCTCGGTTGTGCAGCGCAATGCCGGTGCCGGGAATCACGACGCCTGAGCCAAAGCCGTTATAATTCGACTGAATATAGGACACCATATTGCCATCGGCATCTGCGGTGCACAGATAAACGGTGCCGCCGTCGGTTGGGTTGCCGATTGTTGGCAGCAGTGCCTCGTCGGAGATTAACGCGCGGCGTCGCTCGGCATAAGCGGCACCCAACAGTTGCTGTGGTGTAACCGCCATGCCGATACGCGGGTCGGCAATATAATGATAAGCGTCGGTGGCGGCCAATTTAAGTGCTTCAATTTGCAGATGCCAGCTTTTGGGGTCCTCGGGCGACGGCAGCGCCATGCCGTTTAAAATGTTCAGCGCCATAAGCGCAATGAGGCCCTGTCCGTTGGGCGGCAACTCCCAAATATCGTAGCCGCGATAAGCGGTGGTGAGCGGCGTCACCCATTCGGGTTCAAAGGCAGCCAGATCATTTTTGCGCAGATAGCCGCCCGCCGCGCGCATATAACGGTCGATCTCGTCGGCAAGCGCACCCTGATAAAACGACTTGGCGGCGGTTGAGGCAATATCGGCGAGCGTTTGGGCGTGGTCGGGCAATCGCCAGCATTCACCGGCCTGCGGCGCTTTACCGTTATTGGTGAAGACGCGAAACCACTCGGCAAATTCGGGCCGGTCGCGATGGGGGGCGTAGGTCTCTTCCGCGGCGGCCTTCCACCGTTCCGCGACGGTGGGACCCACCGTAAAGCCGTCGGCGGCATAGCGGATGGCGGGGGCAAGCGTCTCGGTGAGCGGCAGACTGCCAAACCGCTCGGACAGCGCGGCCCACGCAGCGGGAAGTCCCGGCACCGTCTGCGGGCAAAAGCCGAGCTTCGGCATGGCTTTATGTCCGGCGTCCCGAATCGTTTGCGCCGTGAGCATCGCCGGGCAGGCGCCGGTCGCATTAAGGCCGAACAGGCCGTCCTTGGTCCAAACCTGCGCAAAGGCGTCGCCGCCGATGCCGTTGGAGCAGGGCTCGACAACGGTGAGGCAGGCGGCCGTGGCAATGGCGGCGTCTATAGCGTTGCCGCCCTGCTTTAAAATATCCAGCCCCGCCTGTGCGCAAAGCTGCTGAGAGGTGGCGACCATGCCTTTGGCGCCAAAGGTCACCCGGCGCTGCGAGGGATGGGGATACGCATGAAAATTCATAATATAACCCCTTATCTATGTAAATTGCAATCTAATGCCATATGTAAAAGCTTCGCCCGCTACGCAATAGCGCTAGCGGCAGCGAAACGCAAAGCGCATCTTTAAGGGTGTGCCGAACAAAAGCTTTGGCAGCGCTCAGTTTTTATCGCTGTACGCCATAGAACACGGCGCAGAGGGCCTTTAATAATGGTACACCAAAAAACGCCGCCATGCAACCCAAACATCCTGTCCGACGTTAAAAACAGACAGCCGTGGTGCGTGGCGGCGTTTAAAAATATCAGCATTTATCGCCTGCAAGATATTCCTTGGCATAGCGCTTGGGGGAGGTGCCGGTGAGCGCGCCAAAGGTGCGGATAAAATGTTCGTTGTTGCGAAAACCGACCATCTCCCCCACCTCCTGCACGCGCATACCCTTTCGGAGCAGCTCGCGCGCCTTGAGCACCCGGCAGTGGATAATATACTCCATGACCGAAAACCCGGTGACGGCCTTAAAGGAATGGCAGAGATGATATTTATTGATAAAGCAGTTGGCCGCGATGATATCGAGCGTGAGCGGCTCGGCCAGATGCCCCTGAATGAATTCAAGAATCGGCGATATGCGGGCGAAATCGGGGTTTAGCACGACCTTGCTGGGGTCGGTTGTCTCAAAAGAGGAGAAAACCTTGAGCAAAAGACTCAACAGCGCGATCATATTTTGCATATCGTTACCAAAGGCGTCGGTGCGCGGCTTTTCAAGCTGTTCAAACAGCTTGATCAGCTCGGCGGTTTTTTCTTTTTCGAGCAGAACGCAGTGCCCTGCCTCGCGGATGCAGGTCACAAAATCGCTTTGCGGCATCGAGAGCTCCTGCAAGGTGCTGGCCGAGATATGCAGCACATAGCGCTTATAAGATTCACTGGCAGTGCTTTTGTGCAGCGTGGCCTCGCCGATCAGAAACAGCGCGCCCCAGTGCAGGGGGTAGAGTTCGTTCTCGATAAAAAAATCGCCGCCGTCTGAAAGGCAAAGCAAAATTTCAATATCCTCATGAAAATGAGGGCGATCCATGTGCCAGGAATCGTCCCAATTTAAGCGCATTTGGTATTTTGCGGGTGTCATGACACACTGTCCCTCCATCGTGAAAACGAGTTTTATTAATTATATCACGCGAGCGCAAGATATGCAAATATTTTAAAAAAGTTGCGCAATATATCATAATATTGCTTTTGAAATTTTTGGGATTCGCGGTTTTAAAGCGGGAATTTTTGCGATAAAAACAAAAATTTTCAGACGTAGAAATGACGAATATGCACGAAACCCAATATACGCAAATTTTTTACCAATTAGGGATATTTATTAATCTTAGTTGTGTGCTATACTGAGAAGACAAAATGGGTGCAGAATGTTTATGCAGCATTTGCGGCGCATACTGCCGGTGACGGCGGGCAGGCAGAGACAGGCGCTTTCTTCGGGTTCTATCGGTGGCTTCGCCGGTAGCATGCGGGTGTGTGCCTTTTTAGTGTGCCTCAAGCCCGCTTACAGGAGCTGCCGGGCCTTTTAAAGCGAACGGCTTTGAAGGGTCGAAAAAGCTTGGCGTAAGGGGGTTATTATTTTTGTCGGGCACAGACTGCCGCGCAAAGGGCTGCCAAAGCCTGCCTTAACGCGGACAAACGGTTTAGAGGCTTGACCTGCGACTGTTTTGCACTTTGGCTCTGAGGCTTAAATTTATTTGAGGCACGAAAACTTGATGTAAGGAGAATGGTTATGAAGTATACTGCTACCATCAACGGAAGAACCTACGACGTGGAAATTGAGAGAGCCGACGTTTTTCGTCCGCTGACCCGGGAAGAGATTGAAGCCGGCGTCGTCGGTGCCGTCGCGCCTATTGTGGTTGCCGCCCCCGTTGTACCCGCCGCTCCCGCCCCTGTTGCAGCCGCTCCGGCCGCAGCCCCCGCCCCCGCGCCTGTTGCGCCCGCGGCACCCGTGAGCGCCGGCGCCGCAACGATCTCCGCCCCGATGAGCGGCACCATCTTTAAGATGCTGGTCAATGTCGGCGACGTGATCAAAAGCGGACAGGTGGTCGTTGTGCTTGAGGCCATGAAGATGGAGAATGAGATCTTCGCCCCCTGCGACGGCACTGTGACCGACGTGCGGGTGGCGCAGGGTGCCGCCGTTGCCCCCGGCGATGTGCTGGTCGTCATCGGCTAATTCAAACCGGCCGCATGCCGAGAGAATCGTAGTAATCGGATCTGCGCTTCGCCGGTTGCGAAAAGATGCAGATAGCGTGCTAATATTACACATAACGTAAAAGTGGAGGTTTTACTATGGAAAAAGTTTTAACTTTGTCCGAGGCGATTTCTAAGTACGTGCATAGTGGAGATAATATCTGTTTTGGCGGCTTTACGACCAACAGAAAGCCTTATGCCGCAGCGCGTGAGATTTTGCGTCAGGGACTGACCGATTTTATTGTTTATGCCGGACCCGCCGGCGGCGACTGGGACATGATGATCGGTGAAGGCCGCGTCAAGGCTTACATCAACTGCTATACCGCCGACTCGGGCGTCACCAACGTTTCGCGCCGCTATCGCGACGCTTATGAGAAGGGCAAGCTCATCATGGAGGACTATTCTCAGGATGCCGTTATGATGATGCTGCATGCCGCTTCGCTGGGTCTGCCCTTTTTGCCGGTGCGCCTGATGATGGGCTCTTCGCTCGTCGACATGTGGGGCATCAGCAAGGAGGTCAGAAAGACCATTCCGAAGCTGCCCGAGGACAAGTTTGTCTATATCGACAACCCCTTCAACCCCGGTGAGAAGGTCGTCGCGCTGCCGGTGCCCAAGCTTGACACCGCGATTATCCATGTTCAGAAGGCCGCGTCCGACGGCACCTGCTCGATCGAGGGCGACGAGTTCCACGATGTCGACATCGCGGTCGCCGCGAAGAACGTCATCGTCACCTGCGAGGAGCTGGTCTCCAACGAGCAGATCCGCCTCGACCCGACCAAGAACAGCATTCCGCCTTTCTGCGTCTCGGCGGTTGTGCATGCGCCGTTCGGTGCGCACCCCTCGCAGTGCTACAACTACTACGACTACGACAACCCCATGCTCAAGGAGTATGGCGACGCCTCTAAGACCGACGAGACTTTTAAGGCGTTTGTGGATAAATATGTCTACGGCCCCAAGACCCACGAAGAATATCTTGACGTTGTCGGCGCCGCCCGCCTTGTCAACCTGTATAATGTTCCCGGCTACGGCTATGCCACAAAAGAGTTAAAGAAGTAAGGAGGGCGCTCATAATGGCTAATTACACGAATTATACCAATAAAGAAATGCAGGCCGTGACCATCGCAAAGGTGATTGAGAACGGTCAGATCGTTATCGTCGGCACCGGTCTTCCGCTGATCGGCGCATCGCTTGCCAAGCGCGTTTTCGCGCCGGGCTGCCAGCTCATCGTTGAGAGCGGCCTTATGGACTGCGACCCCATCGAGGTTCCCCGTTCGGTTGGCGACAACCGCTTTATGGCGCACTGCGCCGTGCAGTGGCCCAACGTCCGCTTCATCGGCTTTGAAGCCAACGAGTGGCTGCATGACAACAACCGTCTTATCGCCTTCATCGGCGGTGCGCAGATTGACCCCTACGGCAACGTTAACTCCACCTCGATCGGTGACTACCACCATCCTAAGACCCGCTTCACCGGCTCGGGCGGCGCGAACGGCATTGCGACCTTTGCCAACACCGTTATTATGATGCAGCACGAGAAGCGCCGCTTCATCAATAAAGTCGACTACATCACCAGCCCCGGCTACATCGACGGCCCCGACGGCCGCGCCAAGATGGGCCTGCCCACCAACCGTGGTCCTCAGATGGTCGTTACCGACCGCGGCATCATGAAGTTTGATGAAGAGACCAAGCGCATGTACCTTGCCGGTTACTATCCCACCTCCTCTCCCGAGGATGTCATTGAGAACACCGGATTTGACATTGACGTGTCGCGCGCGGTGGCGCTCGAAGCGCCCGATCCTGAGGTTATCCGCATGATCCGTGAGGAGATTGACCCGGGCCAGGCGTTCATTCAGGTTCCCAAGGACTAAGAACGACGTATAAGGAAGGGAGATAAAGTCATGAGCAACTATTCCATGCCTAGTTATTTCCAGAACATGCCGGTTATAGGCAAGCCGCTGGTTAACCCCAATGCTGAGAACGAGGCGGAAATCAGAGCAAGAGAGCAGGAAATGGCCGAGAAGATTGAGGCCGTGCTCGACAATGGCCGCTCGACCGAGAGCCTGAACAAGGACGGCCAGATGACCGCTATGCAGCGTGTCTATTCGCTGATTGACGCGGGGACCTGGTGCCCCCTGAACACGCTTTACAACCCGATGGACAACGACGGCGGCTCCACCGCCATCATCAAGGGTCTTGGCCGCATCGGCGGCAAGTGGGCGGTTATTGTTGCTTCTGACAACAAGAAGCTCGCCGG
>JAEWBS010000075.1 GCA_023391005.1 Bacillota bacterium
GGGACGCTTCAAAGGGCAAAACGATTCTGCTGCGCTGCGACATGGATGCGCTGCCGATGCCCGAGCAGTCCGGCCTGCCCTTTGCAGCGGAGAACGGGCATTGTCACTCCTGCGGGCATGACTTCCATACCGCGATGTTGCTGGGCGCGGCGCGGCTGCTCAAAGCGCGGGAGGCTGAGCTCCGCGGTGCTGTCAAGCTGGTGTTCCAGCCCGCCGAAGAAATTCTGGCAGGCGCGCGCGACTTGATTGCGCATGGCATCTTAGAGAATCCGCGGGTGGACGCCGCGCTGGCGCTGCATATGGCCGTCGGCACCGAGCACGCCGAGCTGGGCAAGGTCTATTACGCCAAAGGTCCCGCCGCCTTTTCGGGTGACGCGATCAAAATTGAAATTATCGGCAAGGATGCGCACGGCAGCAAGGCCGAAACCGGTGTCGACGCCATCAATGTGGCGGCGCATGTCGTCATTGCGTTGCAGGAGATTATCGCGCGCGAGATTTCGTGCCGCGATAACTCGGTGATTCTGGTCGGCAAAATCAGCGGCGGCACCACCTGCAACACCGTGGCGGGCCGGGCCGAGCTTGAAATTTCAGTGCGCACGACGACGGCTGAAAAGCGCGCGTTTTTAAAGCAGCGCGTTCAGGAGGTGGCACAGGGCGTCGCCGCAACGTTTCGGGCGGCCGCCGAGGTCACCTTTATGTACGGCATCGCGCCGATGGTCACCGACGTGGCGCTCTCTGAGCAGCTTGCCATGTATGCGGGGGCGGTCGTCGGGGTAGACAACACCATTTTCGCGCCGCCAAACACCGGCACCGAAGATTTTTCAGCCTTTTCAGAGCGGGTGCCCTCAGCCTATTTTACGGTCGGCTCGGGCAGCATTGCGCAGGGGCACACGCTGACGCTGCATAATCCTAAATTACTGCTGGATGAAAGCTGCCTGCCGACCGGCGCGGCGGTTTATGCGGGCTGCGCGTTCGGATTTTTGCAGTCGGACCGCACCTGATTGACTGAAAGCCCTACCGAAGAAAAGGGTGCCTGTGCGGTTATAACAGCCCCGGGCCGGGCATCTTTGCAAGTCCGGTTCTTTTGACAGGGCGTGCCGCTTCGTAGCGTTGTCTCTGACTGGGTCACTCGGTAGCGCGTCAGTCGGGTGTGCAGAACGCTGCGCGCTCTCCTTTATAAAATGCCAATTCTTTTTCGGTATAGCAACGGGGTGGTCCCATCGGCTGCAAGCCATCGGTTTGCAACCTTATCTGATCTTTTAGCATCGGTACGGGCTGTAAAATGCAGCTCGACGGGCGATGGGGCGTGGAATACGAGCGGGAGACTTGGCCACTGGGTCAAAGAAATACTGCGCGACAGCCGCAATCGATGGCGCTATTGATGGTACGCGGGTGATAATCTGCCGCGATCAGAATTTTAAAGGTATTATAAAAGCACGGCGGAACAGGTTTATCAAAAACATTCTCCGCCATGCCTTTAGCGTGGGTCAATGCAGGTGCCTTTGACCCGAAGCGCCGCCGGTGCTCTTTATAATGGGTACCGGCGTCGTACATTGTTATTTACTTGCGCTTGAGCTTTATAATCTCCTGAGTCATAGCCGGTAACACCTCGAACAGATCGCCGATAACGCCGTAGTCGGCCCTCTCAAAAATAGGCGCGTCAGGGTCGTTGTTGATGGCGACAAAACAGTCGCAATCGCCGATGCCCGCCACATGCTGAAGCGCGCCCGAAATGCCGCAGGCGATATAGAGCTTGGGACGGATGGTCTTGCCGCTTTGGCCAATCTGTTGCGCCTCGCTGGCCCAGCCCTTGTCCGCCATCGGGCGGGTGACGCCGACGGCGGCCCCCAACGCGTCGGCGAGCGCCTCGACCAGCTTTAACCCCTCCGGCCCGCGCGTGCCAAGTCCCCCGGCAACCACGAACTCGGCGTCTTCAAGCCTATGCGCCGTCTGAGCGGCGTCACGAACCGTTTTAAGCAGTCGGACCCTGCCGGCGTTTTCGGGCGGCGCAATCCGCTCGGTTATCACGGGGCAGGTACGGCCTTCCAGCCGCGCGGGCTGACTGAATACCCCGGGGCGGATCGTCCCCATTTGCGGACGGCTGTTCGGACACAGAATCGTTGCCATCAGCTTGCTGCCAAAGGCGGGGCGGGTCCAAGCGATGTGGCCGCTCTCGGGATCGATATCCAAATGGGTGCAGTGGGCGATAAGACCGGTGTTCAGCCGGCAGCTGACGCGCGGCGCAAAGTCGCAGCCGATGCCGGTCGCGCCGATAAGAATGCTGTCCGGCTTATATTTTTGCGCAAGCTCTGTCAGCGCGTTGGTAAAAATGTCGGTGTTATAGGCTTGATATTCGGGGCCTTCAAGGCTGATGATTTCATCCGCGCCAAGCTCGGCGGCGTTTTGAACGGCCTGCGCGTTGTCCTCGCCAAAAATGACCGCGACGAGCCTCATGCCCCGAAGATCGGCCAGCCTGCGGGCGGGGTTTAACAACTCCAGCCCAACCGGAGCCGCTTTTTTGCCGTCCATTTCGATAAAAACCCAAACGTTTCGAGCATCTTTAAAATCGTCGGATGTTTTAATGTTATGCATCATTTTCGCTCCCCTCGATCAAATTGGCGCTGCGCAAGATCTCGACCAACTTTTTAGCGGTGTCGGCATCGGTCGCCGCTTTGATGACGGCAGCACCCTTCTTGGCCTCGGGAATAAAGGTTTTATGCACAACGGTGGGGGAACCGCTCAGCCCGCAGCGGTTTAAATCGAGCCGATCGCCCAAGGTTTCTTGGTCGATGACCACGATCTCAGGGCGGTTGCCGCCCGGTGTCGGCGCGCGCAGCGGCTTTTCTGTTTTGGCAATCGTCACAACGCAGGGCAGGTCGGCCTCCAGCAGGGCGTAACCGCCCTCGGCCTCCTGCTTGGCGACGATTGCGGCAGCCTTGGCGGTCAGCTCGGTCGCGCAGGTGATCTGGCCGTACCCCAGATGCTCGGCCAGCTGTGGGCCGACCTGAGCGGTGTCGCCGTCGGTGGCGTTCTTGCCGGTGAGAATCAGATCAAAGCGCTTGGCGTGCGTTTCTTCAATATAGCGCACCGCGCGGCTGAGGATATAGCTGGTGGCGAGCGTATCGCTGCCCGCGGCGAACCGACCGCTGACCAAAAAAGCGTGGTCGGCCCCGACCGACAGGCCTTTTTTCAAAATCCGCTTCGCGGGCTCGGCCCCCATGCAAAGCAGCGTCACCTCGGTAGAGCTTTGGTCCTTAAGCGTCAACGCGGCTTCCAGCGCCAGCGCGTCGGCAGGGTTTAAAACAGCCGGTACATTGTCTCTGCACATGGTATGGGTGATGGGGTCAAATTTTACTTCCGATGCCAGCGGCACCTGTTTAACACACACCAGAATATTCATCATTTTTCTCCTTTGGAGTCCATTATTCCTATTTTAATCGCTTTTGCCTGATATTGCAATGTTCAAAAGCGGCCTCGATCAGACCCGCATCGCTCGAAGCAAATCTTTATTTTGTATTTTTAACCGCTATTTGCGTTTATAAAAACCCAAATTGTTATTTTAAAGTATAAGTGCAAAATTCTGTATTTAAATTCCATGAAAAATTTATGTATATTTTAGAAAAACGTATTGGAGCTTCCCCACCATTGTAACATGATGCCGGGTGTGATAAAATTCTATCATCAGGATAGGATATAATAGGCAGTCTATATTCCTCATCCTGGCTTTCTGTGGTGAGAACGCCCGAAAAATAAGCGGTATCGGGCTGCGTCTATAATGGGGGGACGGTTTTTTGTGTTCGGACAAGCCTTTTCGGGGCGGTTCCGGGGCCTTAAAACCGGGGCGTGGTCGGTACTCTAGCTTCCAAAAAAGGATGGAGGGTATTATGAAAAGCATAAAATCTAAAATTATGGCCGCAATCATTGTGCTGGTGGGCATTTCCCTAATCGTGGTGGGGGGAACGGGCATTGCGCTCAACTACAAAAGCACATCCGATCTCATCCACAGCACCATGCAGGAAACTGCCGTTCTGGCTGCCGCACGGGTTTCCTACGAACTTGAGAAATATAAGGGTATTGCCACGGAGGTGGGCGCGGGGCCTCGGCTCTCAAACCCTGCGACGCCGCCCTCGGATAAGCAGATGATTATCTCGCAGCGTACCAAGCTATACGGTTTTGCGCGCGGTAATGTTTTGGATGAAACCGGAAAAAGCGTACTCGACGGCAAAGATTACAGCGACAGATCCTATTTTAAGACAGCGATGGCCGGCGAGGCCTGTGTTTCTGAACCGCTGATCAGCAAGGTTACCGGCGAGACGACGATTGTCGTGGCCGCCCCGCTCTGGAAGGAGGGCGTACCGGGCACCAAGGTGGTTGGCGTGGTCTATTTTGTACCGCCTGAGACTTTTTTGAACGATATTATGGCGTCGATTCATGTCAGCAACAACAGCCGCGCCTATATGATCGACGCCATTGGCGATACGATTGCGCATACCGACGGCGATGTGCTGGAAACGGGCCTGAACGTTGGGGCGGCGGCGCAGAGCGATGCGTCGTTCAATGCGCTTGCGCGGGTTCACACGGCTATGCAGAGCGGCGAAACCGGCTTTGATAGCTGTAAGCTGGACGGGCAAACGCGCTATATCGCCTACGCGCCGGTTCTGGGCACCAACGGATGGAGCCTTGGCATCCATGCCCCGGCTATGGACTTTATTCAAGGCACGCTGCTTGCCTCAGGCGCGACGCTGGCACTGTTGGCGGTTTCGCTGCTAGTGGCAGTGATCATGGCGGGCAGAGTGGCTAAAAAAATTGCCGATCCCGTCATGCTGTGCGCCAGTCGGCTATCCGACCTCGCGCAGGGCGATTTGCACTCCGACCTGCCCGCCGTTTCAACGCGGGACGAAACCAGCAAGCTGGCTTCGGCGACCGAGCGCATCACGCTGACGCAGCGCGCTATTATCAACGATATTAAGCGGGTGCTGGGCGCGATGGCCGACGGCGATCTGACGCTTGAGGCCACGGCCGATTTCCCCGGCGACCTTGCCCAGATCAAAGAAGCAATGGCTAAAATTTCGAGTGCGCTGAATCACACGCTGTTGCAGATTAACATCGCCTCAAGTCAGGTGGCGGGTGGCTCCGATCAGGTTGCAGCCGGCGCGCAGGCGCTCAGTCAGGGGGCGACCGAGCAGGCTGCCGCTATTGAAGAGCTTTCGGCGACGGTTGAGCTGATTTCGGAACAAATTAAAGATAGCGCTCAAAACGCGCGCGAGGCAGGGCAGCTTTCCGAACGGTCGGGCGAGGGCGTTTACCGCAGCAACGAGCAGATGACGCACATGATTGCGGCGATGAACGAAATTGCGGGTGCTTCCAACGAGATCGGCAAAATTATCAAAACCATAGACGACATCGCATTTCAGACCAATATTCTGGCGCTTAACGCGGCGGTTGAGGCCGCGCGCGCGGGCGAGGCGGGCAAGGGCTTTGCCGTCGTGGCCGACGAGGTGCGCAATCTGGCCGGAAAGAGTGCCGAGGCGGCCAAGAGCACAACAGCGCTGATCGAGCGCGCCATCAGCGCCGTTGATAAGGGTACCCAAATTGCGGGTCAGACCGCGAAATCGCTTGGCGAGGTGGTCGAGCAGGCCGCCAGCGCCAGCAAGAAGGTGCAGGCCATTGCCGCCGTGTCTGAAACGCAGGCGGTGCAGGTCGTGCAGATTACACAGGGCATCGACCAAATTTCGGTGGTTATCCAGACCAACTCCGCGACGGCGCAGCAGAGCGCGGCGGCTTCTGAAGAGCTGTCGGGTCAGGCTCAGATGCTTAAAACGCTGGTTGGCGGGTTTAAGTTGCAGGGGGAGGACGCCCTTGCCGCCCGAGCTGCCGACTCTGAGCAGATCTACGCGTCAGAACTGTCGATGGCACAATCCGCACTGGGCTTTGGCGACGACTCAAAATATTAAAAGCTGTGTTAAACCCGGCCGCTTGGTGTTTCTTTGCCAAGCGGCCGGGTTTTTATGCAAATTTTACCGATCTAAAATTGTATTGCGGCCGTTGCGGTGCTATAATAATGCTGTTATTCCATTAAAAAGTAACGCGCGGATATTTTGCACCTAAAGACGGACAGAATTGGCGACAGGCCTGCGTATGAAACATTTTTATGGATATAAACATCCCAAACCGGCTATTATATCCACCGTATGAGCAGCGTTATAAAACGGCGGCAGGCCGATCATGTAAGGAGAAATAAAAATGAATTCAGAAATTATCTGCGTGGGAACCGAGCTGCTGCTCGGTGATGTGGTGAACACCAATGCCGCCGATATTGCGCGCGGGCTGGCGCATCTGGGCATCAACGTCTACCATCATGAGGTGGTCGGCGACAATCCCGAACGTTTGCGCGAATGCCTCAAGGACTCGTTTTCGCGCAGCGATATTGTGCTGCTGACCGGGGGCTTAGGCCCCACCTATGACGATCTGACCAAAGAAACGGTGGCCGCGTATTTTGGTCGCAAGCTTGTGATGGATGAAGCGAGCCTTGCGGTCATCGAGGGCTTTTTCAAGCGCGTGGGCCGCGAGATGACCGACAATAACCGCAAGCAGGCTATGATGCCCGAGGGCTGCATTATTCTGCAAAACCCCAATGGCAGCGCGCCCGGCTGCATCATTGAGGGGGAGGACGGCAAGATCGCGGTGATGATGCCCGGCCCGCCCCGCGAGATGCGCCCCATGTTTGACGGGCCGGTCACCGATTATTTTCAGCGCCGCTTCGGCGGAGACGGCATACTCGTGTCGCGCACGATCAACTTTTTCGGCGTGGGCGAGTCGGCGCTTGAGGCCCGGCTGCGCGATATGCTGATCAACGCGACCAACCCGACCATTGCACCTTACGCCAAGACGGCTGAATGCCAGCTTCGGGTAACGGCGAGAGCTGCGACCGAGCAGGAGGCCCGAAAGCTGATAGACCCCGTTGTACAGCAGATTATGGCGGTTTATCCCGACGACATTTACGGGTTTGATTACCATACCATCAACGAGGCGGTCGTCGATGTGATGACCCAAAAGAAGCTGACGTTCTCCTGCGCTGAAAGCTGCACCGGCGGGCTTGTGGCGCAGCGTATTGTGGATGTTCCCGGCGCTTCAGCTATGTTCTTAGGCGGCGTCGTGGCCTATTCCAACGCGTTAAAGCAGGCGGCGCTGGGTGTTAGCGAAGAGACGCTGCGCATGCATGGCGCTGTCTCGCGCGAATGCGCTCTGGAAATGGCGCGCGGCGTCCGAAAGTTGACCGGTGCGGATATCGGCGTCTCGACCACCGGTGTGGCGGGTCCGGCAGGAGGCACCGAGCGGGCGCCCGTCGGCCGTGTGTATGTGGCGGTGGTCAGTGAGAACGGCGACGAGGTGCGCGAGTTAAATCTGGCGCGCGGAAGAGCCGACGACCGTGAGAATATCCGCTACACCTCCTCGTCGCACGCGTTTGATATGGCGCTGCGCATGGCAAGAAAGTTATAATTAAATCGAATTTAAATCATCGGGCGCTTTTTTTAGAAAAAGCGCCCGATGATTGCATTAATTTGGTAAATTTGGAACACTAATCATATAAGCCTATTATTATTAAAAGCGACAGATGACGCGGTCGTCGCTTGACGGACATAGACCGATTAATTGTTTTTTGGGACACCGGACGCTGGCGGTTTACAAAGGAGGAGCACGATGAAAAAGAAGATGACCTTTTTAGCGGCGCTGTTACTGGCCTTATGCGCCTGCGCCGGTACGCAGTCGGTGTCGCCCGAAAGCGACGCAACCGAAGCACCCTCAAAATCGACGTTGGAAGCGCCCTTTGTACCGCTTGAGCATAACGGCGTGACGCTGCATTTTACCAAGCCGGACGAGTCTTATGATATTCTGGGCATCACGACCTTCGATAAGGGCTACGCCGTTGTTTATCAGCAGGAGATGCCCGACGCCTTCAATAAGATATACAGCCGCGACGATGTGTTTTATAACATCTCTACCCAGCTTTTTGACGCCGGGGGCAATTATCTGCAGACGGTGGATTCCCAGTGGCATAACGCGATTAAGATTACCGAGCCGCTGGTTCGGCTAACGCCGCACAGCGATACCATCACATTTGAGATTTGGCGCGAAAATGAAGCGGGGCAGACCGAAGCGGGCTGTTTTATGCTCGCTATTACCGAGGCGGGTCAGAAGGCGCTGGGGGAAAACCCCAACCACTATCTCTACGGCTACCGCCTATTTAACGAGTTGACGGTCGACGGTGAGACGCAGCTTCAATATACCACCGCGTATGATTATATTCAGGGTCTTGAGCTGCTCAAATTCCGCCTTGCGGCGCCGACCGGCGGAGTGGAGGAGCTGACAATGCCGATGATCGACGCCTCTTTTTTAAACGCGCTTTATAATACCGCGTATGGCGTCAATGAAGAGGATTGGATCAACGACCAGAAAAACCCGCTCTATGTTTTAGAGACCGCGCTTGATGCACGCGCCAAAACAGCGGTGCTTTCAAACAAAAAAGTTTCTTGCCGTTTGGATTTTGGCGGTGCGCACCCCAATTACAGCGTCACCCGCAGCTACACCGAGGCGATGCTCGGTGAACGGCTTCTGGTTTCGCCCAGCGGTTTATATCAGCTTTATACCGCCGACGCACGCAACTATTTTGAAGCGCCCGGCGGCTGTGATTATGTTGTGCACGGGCCGCAGGGTATCGTCTTTTTATATGCGGGCTCCGAGCTGGATCAGCTCTATTTTCTCGACGACGACCGCATTTTTGCCAATACCTTTGGCGCGCTGCGGGTTTATGACGCCGCCACCGGCGAGGCTGTGACGCCGGGGCCCGAGTTCAATTTCGGCACACAGCAGAATCCTTATAATAAATCGATGAGCGGCCCTGTGCGTATCGTGGTCGGCACGGCGATTGACAGAGTCAACCGCGTGCTGCTCGTCGCACACCGCCCCTACACCTTTGGCTCGGGCGTGCTGTGGCAGGGTACCGCACAGCAGACCGAGGCGCTTCCGGTGACGCTGACGGCGCTCGATTGGGACGGCCGGATGCTGGGCGAATACAACACCGGCATGACGATGCGTGCCTTTGCAAAATTTTCGATCAACATTCTTTCAGTCAAAATAAACGGCGACGGCACGGCGGATTTGAGCTGGGCGGAAGGGCCGCCGGCGCGGGTGCGCTACCAACCCGAGGCGACTGATGTACCGAATGAACCGCAGGAGCGCTTGTTATGAGCTTTAAGCTGATATCATGGGCGGCGGTAACCGCTGCGCTGGTGCTTTGCTGCGCCTGTGGCGCGGTGGACAAATCGGTTGCGGAGCCATCCGACATATCGTCGGCTTTAAGCAGCAAAGCGGCAGCTTCTCAACCGCTGTATCATGGCGAAACCGCGCTTCACTGGCAGATGCCCGCGTGCGAATATCGCATGATAGAAACCGTGGCGGGGGAGGCGGGCTTTGCGGCGCTGTATGAAGAGCAGCGCCCGCGGCGTAACGAGGACACGGAACAGTACCGCTTTTTAATGGCGCAAGTTTTTAACGCGCAGGGCGACCATGAGCTGACGGCTTATACCGGTATTTATGATGAGCTTAAAAAAGGGGATGTGACGCCAAACGGACTGCGGCTGACGCGCGATCATCTCTATCTGGAAATGAAGCGGGATTCTTACCGCGGCATCAACAGGGCCACCAGAGTGGTCAGCGAGTGGCGCTATGAGGAGCTTGTGCAACAGGACGGCATGGCGCTCTTCTATTCTAGTGAATACAGCGATCAGGTGGGCAGCATCGGTATGCGCTACCGACTCAAGACGGCCGACGGCACGGCGTTTGAAATGACAGTACCGGGATTTGATTATAATTTTGATATGGCGCTCGGCTTTCTTGCACACCCGGAATACACCGACCGCGAGGGCGTTACCTATGTCGCGACCGCCTCGATCGATACCGCGGCCAAAACAGCGTCGATTTCCAACACAAAGTTGACCTATGAACTGAATTTTGACACCCTTGCCTACACCCGTACCCGCCGCTATACCGATGAAATGCTTGAGGATATTCTGGCCACCAGCCCGAGCGGAGACGCCATGCTATACAGTGCCGACAGCGGCGGCGCCGGCGATATGGGATGGCGGGATGTCGTTTTGAAAAGCGGCGATGGCAGCATTACTTTTGTAGATTATTGCACCGAGCTTTATAACGCTGCGTTTTTTGACGACGGCACGGTGGTGCTCAATAAGGTTTTGTCACTCGAGGCATACGATATAGGCGGCGCAGAGCCTGTGGCGCGTTCAATCTTTGACATTGGCGGCGTCACCGATGCCGACGGCTATACGCGCCCCGAACGTCTCGTCATAGGCATGGCCGTCGACCACCAAAACCAATTGCTGCTGGCTACCGTGCGGGATTACACACAGGAATGGGACGCGCTGATGCCGGTTACGCTGACGGTATTTGACGCTGATTTAAATCAGATTGCCACGTTGGAAACCGATTGCCGTATCCCACCCTTTAGGCACAACTGGCCGGTGCGGTGCGATATTTCGCTAAATACGGATGGCACGGCAAATCTTTCTTGGATGGAAGAGACGCCGATACAGGTGCGCTATTTACCCTGACGAATTAAACTTCGCCGCGGTATCGGCAGGGCTGACGTGCTGTTGTGGAAGCCACTTCCACAACAGCACGTCGATTATTGCCTAATTTTTATAAAGCTCTCCCAATGCGGGGGCGCTTTTTTTGTGCTGTAATTTTATTTCATAGAGTCATAAATATGGTATAATAAAAACATGGCATTATTTGTAACAGGGCTGCCAAACAGCAGCCGCAAAATGCCGGTAATGCCTTTTGCGGGCGGATTTTGACACCCCGCGCCGCGCGCTTCTGGTATGGTGATGATGCAGCCATTTTAAACATTGAATTTCTAAAAGCCACTTACACGGGAGGAATAACGATGCGACAGGAAAAGAGTGACCTTATCCGCGATAATATGGCGTTTTTGCGCTTGTTGTCCAAGCAGTTCCCCAATATCCAATCGGTCTCGACCGAGATTATCAACCTTAAGGCGATTTTAGATCTTCCCAAGGGCACCGAGCATTTTATCAGCGATCTGCACGGCGAATACGAGGCGGTCGCGCATATCCTCAATAACGCGTCGGGCGTCATCCGGGATAAAATTGACGAGCTTTATAACGACAATTGCACGGAAGAAGAACGCTCAAAGCTTGCGACGCTGATTTATTATCCGCAGCACAAGCTCGACCTGCTCAAAATTGAGCATCAGGACGATCTCGACGATTGGTATCACGACACGCTGATCAAGCTCATCGACATCTGCCGGGTGGTGGCCTCAAAATACACCCGGTCCAAGGTCAGAAAGGCGTTGCCTGCCGATTTTGCGTACATCATTGACGAGCTGCTGCACGCCGACCATTATGAAAAAAACAAAGAGAACTATTACGGGCGCATTTTTTCCACGATTGTCGATGTGGGCCGGGCCGACGCCTTTATCGTCGCGCTCTCAAGCCTGATCAAGCGGCTGGCCGTCGACCAGTTGCATATCATTGGCGATATCTATGATCGCGGCCCGGGCGCCGAGGATATTATGCAGCTTTTGACGCACCATCACGCCGTTGATATCGTCTGGGGCAACCACGACATGCTCTGGATGGCTGCCGCCGCCGGCAGCGAGGCCTGCATTGCCAACGTCCTCAACGTCTCGCTGTCTTACGCAAATGTCGACACGCTTGAGAATGGTTATGGCATCAGCCTGCGCGCGCTGACCACCTTTGCCGAAAAGACCTACGGCAGCTCGATGGCCTTTAAGCCCAAGGTGCTGGAGCAGGATAAAATCGGACTCAACGACATTGAGTTGGTGGCCAAGCTGCGCAAGGCGGCCGCCGTCATACAGCTCAAATTAGAGGGACAGATCATCGCGCGGCACCCCGAGTATGATATGGACGACCGCATGATGCTCGACAAAATCAACTTTGCCGAGGGCACAGTGACGATCGGCGGGCGGGTCTATCCGCTGCGCGACACCGATTTCCCGACCATCAACCCCGATGCGCCCTATGAGCTGACCGAGGAGGAGCGCCAGCTGATGGCGGCCTTAAAGGATTCCTTCATCCGCAGCGACAAGCTTCAGACGCATATGCGGTTTTTGTTTGAGCACGGCAGCTTTTACCGCTGCTGCAACTCCAACCTATTGTTCCACGGGTGTGTGCCGCTCAACCGCGACGGCTCGTTTGAACGGTTTGAGTTTGACGGCAAGCGGCTGTGGGGCAGACGGCTGTTCGATTTCTGCGAGCAGAAGGTGCGTGAGGGCTATTTTGGCGTGCGCGGCACCAAAGAAAAGCGCGACGGCGAGGACTTTATGTGGTGGCTCTGGTGCGGCAAAAACTCGCCGGTGTTTGGCAGAACCCGCATGACCACCTTCGAGCGCATGTTGGTTGAGGACAAAGCCTCGCATGAGGAGCCCAAGAACCACTATTACCACCACATGAACGACCCGAAGGTCATCACCGGCATTTTCGAGGAATTCGGGCTTAACCCCGAGGAATCGCACATCATCAACGGGCATATTCCGGTCAAGTCGAAGGACGGCGAAAGCCCGATTAAATGCGGCGGCAGACTGCTGACCATCGACGGCGGCTTCTGCAAGGCCTATCAGAAGACCACCGGCATCGCGGGCTATACGCTTATCTACAATTCCTACGGCATGCGGTTGGTGTCGCATGGGCCTTTTACGGGCATTGGCGAGGCGGTGCAGCAAAACACCGACATTCTCTCCAAAACCGATATTCTCGAGGTGGCGAACCGCCGCAAGCTGGTGGCCGACACCGACATCGGCGTCGAGCTGCGCAGCCAGATCGATACGCTGACGCTGTTGCTTGAGGCGTATCATTCCGGCGCGATGCCACAGCTTTCGCGCTGATGCGCCGAGGGCTTTCCGGCACGGCGTTGCAGGCGCTGGCCGCCTTGAGTATGACGGTCGATCATATCGGAGCGGTCATTATGCGGGAGAAACAGATCGCATGGACAGCGGTATTGCACGAAATGCCGATATTGTTTGCGCTGCGCGCCGTTGGGCGCGCAGCCTTCCCGATTTTTGCGTTTTTACTCGTACAGGGCATGCTGCACACCCGCAGCCGCAAACGCTTTATTCTGCGGCTGGCGGTGTTCGCGTTGCTGTCCGAGCTACCGTTTGATCTGGCGTTTTATGGCGTCTTCTATTATCCGGACCATCAGAACATCTTTTTTACGCTGTTGTTGGGCGCGGCCTGTATCGCGCTTCTTGACAGCGGTCGGGTGCCCGGTGTTGTCGCTGTCTTGGGCACATCGCTGCTGGCGCAGCTGCTGTGCACCGACTATGCCGCATTGGGTGTTTTGACCATACTGATGTTTTGGCGGCTGTCTGAGAAGGGCGCGGCAGGCGTCGTCATGGTGCTGCTGCTGTTTACCGGCGTCTGCCTGATGGATGGTCAACGGGTCTATCTTTTCTGCCTGCTGAGCCTGCCTTTTCTGTTGTGCTATAACGGCGCGCGCGGCGGCCCGACCGGGCGGATAGGCGCGTCAGTCAGAAGGTGGGGCTTTTATTTGTATTACCCGGTGCACCTGCTGGTGCTGTCCGTGCTGGCGGGACATTACAACTATTTTGGTTAAAAGGGATTTTATGGCGGGCTTTTCAATACCCGCAAAGCGTTTTTATATTGTTTTTTTGTCAAAAACGGTGTAAAAGATCAGCGGAATATGAATATTATGTTGACAAGTGCAGCGTTACGCAATAAAATTAATGGGTGTTTTAATATAATATTCCTAAAAAATGCGTTGCAACAAGGACGAGGAAAAATGAGCAGGAAGAAAATGACAAGGAGTGTAGTTTAAAATGGACCTTATCATCCTAATGCCGATTGGGGCGGCAGCAGCGCTGCTATTTGCGTACCTGCGCTCAAAGAAGGTATTGGCCGAGAGCGAAGGCACCGAGTTGATGAAAAAGATCTCAGCTTCTATCCGCGAGGGCGCAAATGCGTATCTCAAACGCCAGTACAGCGGTGTGGCAAAGTTTTTTGCCGTAGTTTTTGTCTTAATGCTGGTACTGGTTTTCATGGGCCAGATGGAAATTTGGGTGCCCATCGCCTTTGTGACCGGCGGCTTCTTTTCGGCGCTCTCTGGCTTTATTGGCATGAAAATTGCAACGGCTGCGAATGCCAGAACCGCCAATGCCGCCAATGACAGCCTGAACCACGGCCTGCGCGTCGCTTTTTCGGCCGGAGCGGTCATGGGCTTTACCGTCGTGGGCTTGGGGCTTTTGGATATGAGCCTCTGGTTCTATTTTCTCAAGTATATTGTCTACGCCGCGCTGACTGAAGCGGAGCAGGCGGCGCACATTTCCGCGCTGATGCTCACCTTTGGCATGGGCGCTTCGATGATGGCGCTGTTCGCGCGTGTCGGCGGCGGTATCTTCACCAAGGCGGCTGACGTCGGCGCAGACCTCGTCGGCAAGGTTGAGGCCGGCATTCCCGAGGATGACCCCAGAAACCCTGCCGTTATTGCCGATAACGTCGGCGACAACGTCGGCGACGTTGCGGGTATGGGCGCCGACCTTTATGAATCTTATGCGGGCGCGAGACTTTCGGCCTGCGCGCTTGCCGTTGCCGCCGGCTTTGGCATGGACGGTATGGCGGTTCCGATGGTGCTTTCGGCCATCGGCATCTTTGCTTCGATCATCGGCACCTTCTTTGTCAAGACCGGCGAGAACGCCGACCAGAGAAGCCTGCTGGGCTCTTTGCGCAAGGGCACCTACATCGCCAGCGTGCTGGTGGCCATTGGCGCTTATTTCCTGATTGACTATGTGTTTAAGGGTGAGCAGCTCGGCCTGTTCATTGCGATTATGGTTGGCCTTGTGGCGGGCAACGCCATCGGCTATTTCACCGAGTACTACACCTCCGACACCTATAAGCCAACCCAGCGGCTGGCGGCCTCGTCCGAGACCGGCTCGGCTACCATCATCATCAGCGGTCTGGCGCTGGGCATGATGTCCACCGCTATTCCGGTTATCATTGTCGGCATTGCTGTTATTATTAGTTATATTGTCTCGGGCGGTAACACCAGCTTTGAGGCGGGCCTGTTCGGCATTGGTCTTTCGGCTGTCGGCATGCTTTCGACGCTTGGCATTACGCTTGCGACCGACGCCTACGGCCCTGTGGCCGACAACGCCGGCGGCATTGCCGAGATGGCCGGTCTTGACGAGTCGGTTCGTACCCGTACCGACGCGCTCGACTCACTGGGCAACACCACTGCCGCGACCGGCAAGGGCTTTGCCATCGGTTCCGCGGCACTTACGGCGCTAGCCCTTGTCGCGGCCTATGTCGACCAGTGTAAGGCCATTGCGCCCGATCTCGTACTGAATCTCAGCGTCACCAATCCGGCTGTTCTGGTCGGCCTGTTCTTTGGCGCAGTGCTGCCCTTTGTCTTTGCGGCCATGACGATGGAGTCGGTCGGCAAGGCGGCCATGAGCATCGTCACCGAGGTTCGCCGTCAGTTTAAGACGATCCCCGGCCTGATGGAAGGCACCGCCGAGCCCGATTACCACACCTGCGTCGACCTCTGCACCAAGAGTGCTCAGCAGGAGATTATGGCCCCGTCGATTATGGCGATTGTCGTGCCGATCGCCACCGGCCTGCTGCTCGGCGTTGACGGTGTCACCGGCCTGCTCATGGGCGCCACCACCTCCGGCTTTATCCTCGCCATCATGATGTCCAACTCGGGCGGCGCGTGGGATAACGCCAAGAAGTATATCGAGGCGGGTCACCACGGCGGCAAGGGTTCAGCTTGCCATAAAGCCGCTGTCGTTGGCGATACGGTGGGCGACCCCTTCAAGGACACCTCGGGCCCCTCGATCAACATTCTGATCAAGCTGCTTTCGACCGTTTCGATTTCATTTGCGGCGCTGGTCGTTCGCTATGGCCTGCACCTGTTTTAAAGCTTAATACCCATATAGGGAGGCCGCCGTTAGTTTTAACGGCGGCCTCCCCTTGGCGTTTGTAAGGCTTTATCCTTTTTACACGTTGGAATCATATAATGAGGTAGATTTGTATTTTTAAGCGTTTTGGGGTACAATCACGTCATAGCTTATTGTATCTGGGTTATATACGTGAAATCTTCGGGTGCAAATTATTTTGACAGGAGGTTGTCTGTGAAAAAGCTTAAAAACGCCTGGCCCTATCTGCTTGTCACGATATTGGGTTTTTATCTGTTGCCGCTGATGCTGAGGGATACAGGGTCGGCCATGTTGCTGATGCTTGTGGGGCTCCCCTTTATCTGCTTTGCCTGTGCGTGCTTATACGGCATGAAGCACGCGTTTAGTTTTTATTATGCGTTGGTTGTCGCCATTGCGTTTTTGCCGACTATTTTTATCTTTTATAATTCTACCGCGTGGGTTTATACAATAGGGTATGGTATTATCGCATTGGCGGGTAATTTGATTGGCGCGATATTTTATCGGGGGGCAAAATAGAGCCGTTCCCCTGTAAAAAGAGGCTGCAAAACAAAAACGCGGATTGATTTGACTTTTAAAGTCGTTTCAAAACGCGTTTTTACTTTGTATTCTCACGAAAATACGATTTGATTACAGTCAATTCTTTTTAATCATCGTTCATATCCAAGGCAGTTCTATCTGATTTGTATCCCCGACTCGACGGCGGACGATACCGGTGTCACATCGCGCGGTATGCCCCCTGCGCTGCCATTTGCCGCTCAAGCTTGGCGTGTTGGGCGGATGTGTCCACCGGCTCGCACCCAAAGGCGGTTTGCCACAACCGGCTGCGGTAATCTTGCGCCGAGCCGCTGTTATATTGGCGGGTTGTTTCGTCCTTAAAGCGGCGGATGGCGCTGTGGAGCAAACGCAGCGCAGCAGTGTCGCCTGTCTCGCCTTTAACGCGCACAAGAACGCAGATGCTGCTCGGCATCAGATAGAATGCCTCGGTGATCAACTGGGGCTGCTCCCGCGACAGCGCCAGCCACACGGCGGCCACGCCGTTGCCGGTTGACATGGGAAGGCGCGTGCCGCCATCAGCGCTGCCACCGGCTAAAAGTGCGCGCCGACCATGGGTGAACAGCGTGATGCAGTAGCAATTTGTGCCGGGCTGGCAACTGTTAACCGAGGGTGTTTGAGCAATCATGACGCGATCCTTTCTTTTATATACACGATGGGTGTAAAGCTTTGCGTTTTCGGAAAATCAAAACCACCGATGCTATGCACCGGCCCTAAAAAGGTCATATTACCGGCTCGCCTCTCAAGAGGTCCTGAAAATTCCCCAATTACAGCACGCACGCTGTGACAGCTAAGCAATTAAATTCGTATGCCTTGTTGCAATGAGCAAATCTCTTGTTGCTTCGCTCAATGCTTAAAAGCTAAAGTAGAGCAAACGAGGGTACCCCACGCCAGATCCGGTGATTTCCAGTACAAAGAAAATGGGTTCGGGCCGATGGCCCGGACCCATAAATTTTGTGTCTAGCTTTACCCGCAGCGGGGTTGCGCGGCTTGATATTAAAATGAGAGTAGCAACCCCTGATCGCCCGCGTAAAAAGAGGTCAGGCAGGCGCACTCAAGCACCGTGATATCCGAGTCCTCGGTGCCGTAGGTCGATTTGATCAAATCGCACATCGTTTGAACCGCACCGGGATTGTTGCAGTGGGTGATGACGACCGGCTTGCCGGTCATATCTTTATAGCGGCCCATGAGCGCGACCATCCGCTCGATGGCGCGTTTCTCGCCGCGCGCCTTTTCGATCACCTCGATGACGCCCTCCGCCGTGTTGGTCGCGACGGCACGGATATTCAGCGCGGAGGCCAGCACACCGGCGGCGCGGCTCATCCGCCCATTTTTGACCAGATTGTCAAAGGTCGCAAGCGAGAAAATAATCTTCATTGAATCGCGGTAGCCCTCAATCTGGCTGACGATCTCTTCAAATGTAATGCCCTGCTCAATCAACTGCTTGAGTCGCCGCAGAATCAACACCATGGAACCCGCGGTGGATCGGCTGTCGACAATGTGAATCTTCTTTTCGGGGTACTCGTCAAGCACCATGTTCATCGCCTGCACGGCGCAGTTATAGCTGCCGCTCAGGCCGCTCGTGATGGTGACGGCGATCGAGTGCGCCGCTTTGTAAAACTGTTCGGCAAAAGCATGCGGCGATGGGCACGCCGATGAGGAGGCCCCCGAAAAATTTTTGATCGCGGCCAGCATCTCACGCGGGTCGGTTGTGGGTAGATCGATAAATTCTCGGTCTCCCACGATTATTTTTAGGGGCACCGTTGCAAAAGGTATTTCTCCTGTGTCAAAATTATCGGCATTCAGATCGCACGAGCTATCCGATATCAACTGCCAGTCGTTCATCAATAAAACCTCCGAAGCCTGCTGCGCGAAGCAGCAGTGATGTAATAATGATACTGCGCGCCGCCGAAAAAATCAAGACGGCTCATTCCCGCGAAAGTAGGCGGTATATGTCGCTTTTTTTGCAGCCGGTCTGCTGCGCGGCTTGTCGAGCGGCGGCGGAAGCGCTTTCGCCCTTTGCCATCAGCGCCTGTGCAAGTGCCAGCGCCTGCTCAGGCGTGATAACCTGCGCGGGCGTGTCAGGTGCGCCCTCGACCACCAGCACGAATTCCCCGCGCGGGCCGGTACCGGTGCCGTCGGCAGTATAGCGGGCAACCGCTTCCCCAAGCGTCGTGCGGATGACCTCCTCATGCAGCTTGGTCAGCTCTCGGCAGAGCGCGATGCGGCGCTCATGGCCAAAGGCCTCGGTAAGGTCGTGAAGCGTCGTGCGCAGCTTGTGCGGCGCCTCGTAAAAAATCATGGTACGCCGCTCGTTTAACAGCGACTCGAGATGCGCGCGTCGGCCCTGCTTATTGGTTGAGAGAAAGCCCTCGAAGGTAAAGCGGCTGGTATTTAAGCCCGACATGGCCAGCGCGGTGACCGCAGCGCTCGGCCCCGGAACCGAGACGATCTCAACACCGGCCTCGGCGCAAAGACGCACTAAATCCTCGCCGGGGTCGCTAATAGCGGGCATACCGGCGTCGGTGACCAGCGCGCAGCTTTCGCCCGCGGTAATCCGTGTGACGATCTGCTCGCCGCGCTCGCGCAGGTTATGCTGATAATAGCTGATCATCGGTTTGTTGATCTCAAAGCGGTTTAACAGCTTGAGCGTGACGCGGGTATCCTCGGCTGCTATAAAATCGACGCTGCGCAGCGTGTCGATGGCCCTTGGCGAAAAATCGCCCAGATTGCCGATCGGCGTGCCCACGAGATAGAGCTTTGACATGACAATTACCTCATTCTATAAATCTCACAATATTCCGCGCTCGAGGTGCCATCGCTGTTTTGCAGGCAGAGCGCGGGCAGCCAGTCGAGCTGTCGGTTGCCGCCCCGGCGCGCTTCGGCCAAAAACAGATGCGGAGTGTGTCCGGGGCGCGCCAGCACGGGGCGAATGCGCTTGGGCTCTAACCCTGCGGCGCGCATCGCCTCGAACAGATCAGGCAGCCGCTGGGGCTTAAAACAGACGCAAAACCGGCCGCCGTAGCGCAGTGCCCGCGCAGCGGCCGCACAGATGTCAAAGATGTCGAGCGCAGTCTCCTGCCGGGCGGTCTGGCGCGCGCCGCCACCGTAGCCCGCTTTAAAATAGGGTGGGTTGCACACCACGAGGTCAAAGGCGTTGGCCTCAAGTGCCGGAATATTTTTATAGTCCTTTAAATCGGCGCAGACCACGGTGATGCGCTGTGACAGGTTGTTTTTCTCAACCGAGCGCTCAAAAAGCGCCGCCGCCTCGGCCAGCAGCTCGACGCCAACGACATGGCGCGGCGAAATTTCGCCCTCGCCAAACCACAGCAGCGTAATGGCTCCGCAGCCGCAGCAAAACTCGGCGGCGATTTCATCGGCGCGCGGGGTGGCAAATCGCGCGAGCAAAATCGAATCGGTCGTAAAGCGGTGAATATCACTAATCGCTGCCGTAATGCCGTGCGTCAGCGGTATGAAAGATTGCGCCATAAAAATTCGGGCCCCCGTGATAAGATCTATCTGAGTATTCAGTACAAATGGATGGGAGAGACGTTTCCATTCCGCCGCGTGGCTGTCCGCATCGGGCGCTGAGCTGCTTTCTCGCTGTTTTGCGGATCAAACACGCCATCCAAATATTGCGCGGAGTTTTGGAACAGGTTTAATAGTATTCTTGATTATCATAACACAAAATAGGCGTATTTTTCTATTTTGAAACAATAAAACATTGTGAGTATAAAAACGCCGTGACACAGCTACCATTGATGCCTGACATATGCGTTTGACGGTACTACCGACTGGGACGCCGGGTAAAAGTGATCTGCAATAGAAAAAGCGCGCAGCTTAAAGCCGCGCGCCTTTTGATGTAAGCTTGTCTTAATAAAATTAAGCCTGATTGGGAGCGCTGACGGGACATACACCCGCGCAAGCGCCGCAGTCGATGCAGGTATTCGCATCGATAACATACTTGCTGTCGCCAGCCGTGATAGCGCTGACAGGGCACTCGGGCTCGCAAGCGCCGCAGCTGATGCATGCGTCGTTAATAACATATGCCATGTGAACACACCTCCTTTTATATTTCGTGTCTA
>JAEWBS010000095.1 GCA_023391005.1 Bacillota bacterium
GCTTTATCTCGCAGCTCTCCCGTTTTTTGACCGGCGTTGAAATTCACCCCGGCGCAAAAATGGGCCGGGGCATTTTAATCGACCACGGTTCCGGTGTCGTCATTGGCGAGACGGCGGAGGTGGGCGACAACTGTACCATCTATCAGGGCGTAACCCTTGGCGGTACCGGCAAGGAAAAAGGCAAAAGACATCCCACCATCGGCTCCAACGTGATGATTGGTGCGGGCGCGCGTGTGTTAGGCCCGCTAACGGTGGCAGACAATTGTAAAATTGCCGCAAACGCCGTGCTCCTTCACGATCTGGCCGAGAGTTCTACCGCCGTGGGGGTGCCTGCGAGAACGGTGCGGGTCGCGGGGGAGAAACTCGATCCTTCCAAGCTTGACCATACCCACACCCCCGACCCCATTGCCGCCGATCTGCAAAAAGCGCTTGAGCGCATTACGCAGCTTGAAAGGCGAATCAGCGATCTTGAGCGGGCACAATAACAATGTTTTTGCTTGATGTATTGCTACAAAAAAGGATGATCTGCCGGACGCACATGTTGCGTTCGGCATTTTTCAGTAAAATAAATGCTTGCAACTGGTAAGCTTTTATTGTATAATATCATTTGTCTCAGCATGATGATGCAATTCATGTGCTGTAGTAGCTAACAATGTGCCGGTGTGGCGGAATGGCAGACGCATACGACTCAAAATCGTACGGGAAACCATGTCGGTTCGAGTCCGACCACCGGCACCAAGATAAGTTGACAAGTTTTCGATAAGAGAACTTGTCAATTTTCCTTTATTCATGCGGATTTCTGGCATTCAGTAGAGTCCAAATCCCTAAAAAATGGGGATTTGAACTTATATCAAAGCAGATTGTTTAGGCACGATAGCTTTTTATAGCTACCGTGCTTTTTTTATTTATTACATTTAGGAGGTATTAGAATGGATTTCAGCAATAAATCTGAAAGAATTGCTGAAGGGCTCCGCCGGTCTTTCGAGAATCCTGACTGCAAAATGGCAAACCGTACCTGCTATGGCTATGACACATTATCGAACGGAGCGCTTGTTATTAATAAATCGGACGCACAAACGGTTCGTTGGATTTTTGATTGCTATCTGGCGGGAACCAGCCTTGGGAAAATAGCGGCTGGTTTAGAGAAGCTGTGCTCCCTCTCCCGCCTGCAAAGCAAAGTGGAGTCGGGAAACCATTTTTCTAATTGCTTTCGAATGAAAAATACACCGATTGCGTTTTGCTGCAAAAACACTGAGTATTTACGGTGCTCAATTTAAAAATGATAGAGAGTTACAGCAGATACTCGTTCATAATCATCGTCAAGCAATAATCTCAAGCCAAGACTTTGAAAAGGTACCACATGTAAAGCTTACACAATATATCGGCGAGAAGGCGCCTTTTTGTAAACTCCCATTTCCCACTATTTTTCTTTTAAGTATACAAAATCAGAATATTAATTTTATTATTTAGGCTGTCACGCGCATAATGTCTTACTTGATCTTTACCCAAAGCAACTTTTTGATTTTACATTGCAAAAATATAATCTACTTGTACGGTGCCAAAACGCGTACCGACTCAACCTGTTTATCAATAGAAATGAGGAGAAAACGCATGAATAAGAACAAGTCCTTTAAGGCTGTCGCCGCCGGATTGCTCGCGGCGGTTGTCACGGTGGGCACGGTAGGCTGCGGCGGCCAAAGCAGCGCCCCTACCAGCGCCGGTTCTGCCGACGGTAACGCCGCCTCCGTCAGCATTGCGCAAAGTAAAAATGGCGCCCCGATTAACATGGTCTGGTACCCCAACGAATCGGCCGCCGATTACCAGCCCGCCCGCGACGAATTCGCGCGAATTGTTACCGAAGCGACCGGGCGCCCGGTCGAGCATAAGCTGACCACCGACTACGCCATCGCAATCGAATCTCTCGCCAGCGGCTCGGCCGATATCTGCTTCATGGGCGCGGCCGGCTACATCGAGGCCAAGAACAAGAATCCGCAGGTCGACACGCTGTTTGTCAACTCCGGCGCTTCCGGCACGCTCGACGACGCCATCTACTATAGCTGGCTCGCGGTCAACAAGGGTGACGAGGATAACTACAAGGACGGCGGCCAATATGCCATCGCCAACATTCAGGGCAAAAAGATGTCCTTCGTCTCGAACAGCTCCACCTCCGGCTTTAAGGTGCCCACCACCGGCATTCTCAGCTTCTTTGGCAAAACCGAGCAGTGGAAAAACATCGACGTGGACGACCTTGTCGAAGGCGGCTCCAAGGCTTTCTTCTCCGAGGTGCTGTTCGGCGGCTCGCATCAGGGCTCGGCCTTCAACCTGCTCAGCGGCAGGAGCGACGTCGCGGCCTTCTGCGACACCGAGCTTGCCCCCTACGCGGACTTGAAAGAGGGCGAGGAATGCAAGACGGGCGCCGTCTATGTAACCAAGGACAACGCCACCGCGCCTTTTGACACTGTCCGGGGCAAGGAATTTGTCGTCATCCAGTCCACGCCGGTGCTCAACGGACCCTTCGCCTACAACCCTAAGAACCTGAGCGCGGACGAACTCAAAAAGATTCGCGATGTTTTTTTGAGCGACGCCGTAGCGGCTAATACCAAGATTTTCGTCGATTCAAAGGCCAAGGAGGCCGGTGCGGTCGGCATGTTCAAGAAAACCGCCAAGGAACGCTTTATGCTCGTTGACGACGCATGGTACAACCCCATCCGCGAGATGAACTAAAAGCGCTGTAAGCGTTTCGAAAACCAGAGACTAACGATTCAAAATTGAGGTGAACACATGCCCATTCTGGAATTCCAAAACATCAGCAAGGTATACGGCGGCGTGACTAAGGCGCTTAGCGACGTATCCTTCTCGATCGACGAGGGTGAGTTTGTGTCCATCATCGGGCCTTCCGGCTCGGGCAAATCGACGATCCTGCGCTGCATCAACCGTCTGGTGGATGCCACGCAGGGCGTCATTATGTTTGATGGGCACGACATCCTCAAGGCCAGTAAAAGAGAGCTGCGTACCATCCGCACCAAAACCGGCATGATCTTTCAGCATTACAATCTGGTGGAGCGCTTAAGCGTCATCGAAAATGTCCTGCACGGGCGCTTAGGGCAAAAATCCACCGTCAGCGGCATGCTCGGCCATTACACCGAGCAGGAGAAGGAAAGGGCGTTTGAGATTCTTTCTAAGCTCGGGCTCACCGAGCAGGCCTATAAGCGCTGCGACGAGCTCTCGGGCGGGCAGAAGCAGCGCGTCGGCATCGCCCGCTCGATTATGCAGAACCCGCGCCTGATCCTCTGCGACGAACCGATTGCGTCGCTCGATCCCAACGCCTCACGGGTGATTATGGATCATCTGGCCGATATCAACAAAAGCATGAACATCACCTGCATCGCAAACCTGCATCAGGTCGACGTCGCAATGAAATATTCCAAGCGCATCATCGGCATCACGCTCGGCCGCATTGTCTACGACGGCCCGCCCGAGCAGTTGACCAAGTCGAAAATCTACGAGATATACCAGTCGAACGAGGGTGATTTAATCACCGACGTCAGGTGAGCGCTATGACGATGGAAAAGAAAATTCAGGCACAGGCTGCGCTGTTTGAAAAGCGCAAGCGCACCTTTACGCTCGCGTTCCTCGGGGTGATCGCGCTGTTTGCGCTGACCTCGTTTGTGACAAATTTCAGCCTCGTCGACGGCATTGCGTCGGTTCCCAGGGCGGTCGGATGGATCTCCGCCAACCTTGTACCGGACGCGAAAGCCTGGACGCGGCTCCCCAATATTCTCAAGAAATTGCTGGAGACGGCGTTGCTGTCGGTGGCCGTGACGGTCTGCGCCGGTGTTGTCGCCTTCTTTTTTAGCCTATTGGGCACGCGCATCACCAAAATAAACCCGTGGATCGGCCGAACGGTACGCATCATTGCCGCATTTTTCCGCAACGTTCCCGATGTGGTGTGGGCAATGCTGCTGCTCTTTTCCTTCGGGCAGAACATTTTGACCGGATTCTTCGCGCTGTTCTTCGCCACCTTCGGCATGCTGACCCGAACCTTTATCGAAACCATCGACGAGGTCAGCGCAAACTGCGTCGAGGCGCTGACCGCCACCGGCGCCACCTACCTGCAAACGGTGTTTCAGGGCATTGTGCCGTCCTCAATGTCCGAAATTGTCACATGGGTGCTGTTTATGATCGAAACCAACATCCGCTCCTCGACACTGATCGGCGTGCTGACCGCGACCGGCATCGGCTATCTGTTCGACCTGTATTACAAGCGACTGGACTACGGTTCGGCAAGCCTGGTCGTCATTGCGATTGTCCTGCTGGTCATAACGATTGAAATGATCTCCAACCAAATCAGAAAGGTGATTTTATGATGAACGAGCTTGTCATGACGCCCCTAGCGCCGATGACGCTAGATCCGCGCCAATACATCCAAAAAAACCGCCGCGGCAAAATCAAAGTCGCCGCGAAAAGCAGAAGCAGCAATGCCATTCGGATGACCATGCTGGTGCTGCTTTTGCTGACCGTCTGTGCCTTCTTTTCCTTTGACTATAAAAACATTCAGTTTGCCGAGGCCGTTGTCGCCACAGGGCGCAACGTCAAAGTGCTTTTCGGCCAGCCGAGGCTGACCTACAACAGCTTTTGGGGCGCGATGCACGCGTTGCTGGTCACCTTCTCGCTCGGCGTGCTCTCGACCATCATCGGCGCAGTCATCGCGCTGTTTGGCGCGCTGTTCTGCGCCAAAAACATCGCGCACCCGGCCGTCGCCAATGGGATCAAGGGCATCGTCGCCTTTATCCGCGCCGTGCCTACGATTCTGTGGGTGCTGATCTTCACGGTTGCGGCGGGGCTGGGCAGCGTAGCGGCGGTGCTGGGTCTGACCTTCCACAGCGTTGCCTACCTCGTCAAGGCCTACTCCGAATCGATTGAGGAGATGGACGCCGGCACCATCGAGGCGCTCAAAGCCTCGGGCTCGGGCTTTTGGCAGATTGTGTTTCAGGCCATTCTGCCGTCGTCGGCCAGCTATATGACCGCTTGGACGTTCCTGCGCTTCGAGATCAACTTCACCAACGCCATCGCCATCGGCGCGGCGGCGGGCGCGGGCGGCATCGGCTACGATCTCTTTATGGCGGGCAGCTTCTACTTCGACCTGCGGGAGCTGGGCTTTATCACCTATATCGTTGTGATCGCCGTCATCCTGCTTGAGATGGTCGCCACCCGAGTGAAGGCGACGGTGCGATAAATGGAGAAAAAACGCTTGTCAAAAATTTTGGCCAAGGCGGACCGTACGCTTGTCGCCGGGCTTTCGGCCGATATTCAGAAAGCACACAGCGTCACCGTCGTCAAGGAGCCGGGCAAAACGCTCGCCATGATTAAAATGCGCGAGCCGGTCAGGCGAAGCCTGTTTTATTTGGGCGAGGTCATCGTCTGCGAGGCGGTTGTCGAACTCGACGGCATCAAAGGCATGGCCGTCACGATGGGGGACGACGCCGATAAAACGCTGGATATGGCGATTATCGATGCGGCGCTCAACCGGGGTATGTTTACCGGCATTGAGACGCTGCACATGCTCGAACAACAGCAGCAGGAGCAGATCATGCGCGAGAACGCGTTGCATATGAAAACGATGGTCAATTTTGAATCGATGGACGGGGAGGTGCCGGACGATGTCGCAGCTTTCAAAAAAGCATAGCTTTCACACAGTTTTCGACAGTCAGGGCGTGTTTCGGAGCGTGCTAGAGGCGATGTCCAACCCCACTCGTACCGTCAGCATACAGTCCTACGCCGATAAGCTATTCGGCGACAGCCCCGCGCTGCTGGCGCTGGCCATGACGCTGCTCGATAACGAAACCGGCTTTACCGCCTGCGGCAATCCGGCGCTCGTGCAGGATATCGTCTCGCTGACGCTGGCCAAGGAAAGCCTGATTGACGCGGCGGATTTTGTGTTTGTTAATGACGTCGACGCGCTGGAGCAGGTCATCCGAAGTGCTAAATGCGGTACGCTGGCCGACCCCCACAGGAGCGCAACGGTCATTGTTCAGGACGACGGCGCGGCCGAGTGCCGCCTGGCCTTATACGGCCCGGGCATTGACGGTCAAATATCGGTCGAGGTCTCGTCGACGGTACACACCGCGCTGCAACTGCGGGAGGCGCAGTATTACGAGTACCCGCAGGGGATTGACTTTATATTTGTTACCGGCGGCGGGACGCTCTTTGCCATCCCCCGGTTGGTGCGCTGGGAGGCGAAATAGATGGCCTATGTGGCGGTATCCGGCGGTAAGGAAGCCATTGAGGAAAGCATTAAGCTGCTGGATTTTTACAGAAGCGGCACCGACAGGGATGTTGAAATTGAAGCGATTGAGCATAAGCTCTCGCTGCTCGTAGATAGGGTCATGAGCGAGGCGGGGCTCTACGCCAAGCGCTACGCCGCACTGGCGCTAAAACAGTGTGAAGGCTCGGTGGAGGAGGCGGTGTTCTTGCTGCGCGCCTACCGCTCGACGCTGACCCGCAACTATTACACCGACATCATTAGCACCGATGACATGCGGGTGGTGCGCCGTATTTCGGCGGCATTTAAGGATATTTCAGGCGGCCAGATTTTGGGCGCGACCTACGACTACACCCACCGCTTAATTCATTTTGACATCGACAACGAGAACCCCTCAGCGCTTTTGGCCGCCGTGCAGGCGCAGCTGGCGGCGGCCAAACCTGAGCCGCTTGCCGACTGCCCCCGCGTCTCGGACGAACTCAAAAAAGAGGGGCTTATAGAGTCCTTTGAGCCGGATGACAGCGCGCCCTTTGACGTCACCGCCAACCTGCTCGAATTCCCGAGTGCGCGCAGCGCCCGGCTGCAAACCCTCTCACGCGCCGACACCGGCTTTATCTCGGGGCTGGCCTACTCGGCGCTGCGCGGCTTCGGGCAGGTGCACCCCACGGTGGGAGAGCTGCGCTGCGGCTATGTGGAGCTATGCGTACCCTACCTGTTTGACAACAACGAAAGCCTTTACATCGGCGAGGTGCTGATGACCGAGGTGGAATGCTTTACCGAAGCGGACGACAAGGATCAGCTCAAGCTGGCGGTGGGCTACGGCGCGGTGCTTGGCCGCAACGAGAACAAGGCCATCGCGATGGCGGTCATCGACCGGGAATTGGAATGTGAAGGCCCCTATCCGACACAGAATGAGGAATTTGTCCTCATGCACGGCGACAGCTTGGAGATGAACGGCTTTATCTCCCACCTAAAGCTGCCGCATTACGTCACGTTTCAGTCAAAGCTGGACGCGGTGCGCAAAACGAGGAGGGGCCGCCATGAATAATAACTACAATTTCGCCTTTCTGGATGAGGGTTCCAAGCGGGAGATTCGCCGCGCGACGCTCAAGGCGGTGGCAATACCCGGTTATCAGGTGCCGTTCGGCTCGCGCGAGCTGCCCATCGGGCGGGGCTGGGGCACCGGCGGCATTCAGCTGACGCTGTCGCTGATCGGCCCAGATGACGTACTTAAAGTCATCGATCAGGGCAGCGACGAGAGCGTCAACGCTGTCAATATCAAAAAGTTTGTTGGCCTTTGCACCGACGTTAAAACCACCACCGACACCCGTGAGGCCACGCTGATTCAGACGCGGCACCGCATCCCCGAGGTACCGATGACCAACCGCCAAATTCTCGTGCTTCAGGTCCCCATCCCCGAGCCGCTGCGCATCGTTGAGGCAAGGGAGGAGATTACCAAAAAGATGCACGCCGAAAAGGACTACGCGCCGATCTGGCTTCAGCTTTACGAGAGCCTGATTAAATATAAAAAGGTGACCATCGCCTCCGAATACCCCTGCATGGTGGCGGGGCGATATGTCATGAACCCCAGCCCCATCCCCAAATTCGACAACCCCAAGCTGCACAGGGCCGAGTGCCTTTATCTGTTCGGCGCGGGGCGGGAGAAGAAAATCTACGCCATCCCGCCGCACACCGAGGTCGTCTCGCTGGCGTTCGACGACGTCCCCTTCGAGCGGGAAAGCTTTGCGGGCAAGCGCTGCCGCCTGTGCGGCGGCGAAAACACCTATCTCGACGAGATGTTCGACCGGCAGACCGGCCAAAGGGTTTACCAGTGCTCCGACACCTCGCATTGTCAGGAGGTCAGAAACCGTGAATCTAAATGAAACGCCGGTGCTGTCGGTGCGCAATCTTGTTGTGCGTTATGGCGATGGCTGCCCCGACTGCCTGCAAAATTCTGAAAAAGGGCAGCTCGAAAAAAACCGCTGCGCCCGCTGCGGTAGCGTCTGGGCGGCCAACGATATTTCGCTCGACGTTTACCCCGGCGAGGTGCTGGGCATCGTCGGCGAGAGCGGCTCGGGCAAATCGACGCTGATGAAGGCGCTCTACTTCGATATCGCGCCCACCGGCGGACGTGCGGCGCTGCGCGACTATAAAAACGGCGAACAAAGCATCTGGGAGGCCAGCAGCGCCGAGCAGCGCATGATCCGCAACCGGATGATGGGCATGGTCTACCAAAACCCGATTCTGGGCCTGCGCATGGACTATTCGGCCGCCTCAAACATCGCCGAAAAGATTATCGCCGCCGGCAGCCGCAACGCCGGGCAGATGACGGCGCGCGCCACCGCGCTGCTCAAAGCGGTGGAGATTCTCACCTCCCGCATGGGCGAAGCGCCTAAGAACTTTTCGGGCGGCATGCAGCAGCGGGTGCAGATCTCCAAGGCGCTGGCGAATAACCCCGCCATCCTGCTGCTCGACGAGGTGACGACCGGGCTGGATCTGTCGGTGCAGGCCAAGGTACTCGACCTCATTCGCCGCATCAAGGCCGAATACGGCATCTCAATTCTGCTGGTGTCCCACGATCTCGCGGTCATCCGCATGCTGGCCGACCGGACCATCGTGATGCTCGACGGCAAAATTGCCGAAAGCGGCCTGACCGACCAAATTTTAGAGGATCCGCAGCATGCGTATACGCAGCAGCTCGTCCATTCGCTGATATAGGGGGATTAACATGATTGCAATTAAAAACGGGCGAATTGTCCTGCCCGATCAAATTGTGGAGGGCAAGGTACTACGCATCGAGGGCGACCGCATCCACAGCCTTGCCGACAGCGCCGACGGGGCGGAGAAGGTCATCAACGCCCATGGGCGCTATGTGATGCCGGGCATCATCGACGTGCATTCCGACAAGCTTGAGCAGTACATTCAGCCCCGCCCCACCTCACAGCTCGACTTTGAATTCGGGCTCAAGGTCTGTGAGCACGATCTGCTGGGCGCCGGCATCACGACCATGTACCACTCGATCTCGCTGTTTCAGGATGAGTTCTTCGGCAAATCGCCGATGCGTACCAAAGAAAACGTGCAGAAAATCGCTGATTTAATTGCGCAGATTCACCAGCGCTATCATCTGATTCACCATCGCTTTCACTTACGGATCGAAATTGACAACCTCGATGCCTTTGACATTGTACGCGAGATGCTTGCACAGGGCAAGGTGCACCTGATTTCGTTTATGGACCACACCCCCGGTCAGGGACAGTACCGCAGCCTGGCCGTTTATGCCGACACCGTTTCGCAGTATAACGGCGCGGAATTTGAGCGGATGGGTCTCGATGGTGTGGTGGAATACCACAAAAACAAACACACGCTTTCGTTCGAGCAGCTCAAGACGCTGACCGAGCTGGCCCACACCAAGGGCATCGCCGTCGCCTCCCACGACGACGACACCGACGAAAAGCTGGCGATTAACCAGCGGCTCGGCGTCGATATCAGCGAGTTCCCGATCACGCTCGAGGCCGCACGCCTTGCCAAGAATCGGGGATTTTATACCATTGTCGGCGCGCCCAACATTCTGCGGGGCTGCTCCCACTCGGGCAACATGTCGGCGGCCGAGGCCATTTTAGCCGGTACGGCCGACATCATCTGCTCGGACTATTACCCGGCCACCGTGCTGCACAGCGTTTTTCTCATGCACACAAAGCACGGTGTACCGCTGCATGAAATAGTGAATCGCGTGTCGCTAAACCCGGCCAGGGCCACCAAAATCGACCGGGAGTACGGTTCACTGGAGATCGGCAAAAAGGCCGACGTTCTCATTGTTGACACGCTGGACGGCTACCCGGTCATCACCCATGTGTTGGTGGACGGGCGTGCAACCTCCCGTATTGAATATAGGAGGTAAGCGGTGATGGACATACTTGTTATCAAAAACCTCGCCAAAAGCTTCTACCTGCACAACCCGGGTCTTTTGATTCAATCCTGCCAAAACATCAGCCTGTCGCTCGAAAAAGGCGGGTTTATCGGTATTGTGGGGCTGTCGGGCGCGGGGAAATCCACCATCCTAAAATGCATCAACCGCAGCTATCTGCCGATGCAGGGGGAGATTCTCTACAACAGCGCGGCCTTTGGACCCATTGATCTGGCTGCCGCCAGTGAGCGGGAGATGATTTATCTGCGCCGCCACGAAATTGGCTATGTGTCGCAGTTTTTAAACGTCATGCCCCGCACCACCGCCAAGGAACACGTCATGAGCGCCCTATTGGATATGGGCGCCGACGCTGAAGAGGCGGCGCGCAGCGCTTCGGAGATGCTGGCCTATTTTAAGCTGCCGGAAAACCTCTGGGATATTTACCCCGCCACCTTTTCGGGCGGCGAGCGGCTGCGGCTGAATCTCGCGCACGCCATGGTCAAGCGGCCCCGCCTGCTGCTGCTCGACGAGCCGACCGCTTCGCTGGACAACAAAACGAAGCTGCTCGTCAAGGAGATGCTGCAACGGCTCAAGGACAAGGAAACCAGCATGATCGGCATCTTCCACGATCTCGAATTTATGGAAGGTGTATGCGACAAGGTATTTAATATTTCGGAGGGGGCGTTTACGGCATGAAGGCGGATCTGCATATCCACTCCACCGTCTCGGACGGCAGCGACACGATTGCTGAGATCATCGAAAAGGCTAAGCAAAAAGGGCTCGACGCCATCGCCATCACCGACCACGACACGCTCTCGCACTTAGCGCAAATTCCCGCCGTACCCGGTCTACGGGTGCTCGGCGGCGTTGAGCTGTCGGCCGTCCATAAAGCGAGCGGCACAAAGACGCATATTCTCGGCTACAGCATTCAAAATCCGGCGCTTGTTGCCGCCTTGACCCAACCAATTTTAGAGGCGCGTAACCGCAATTCCGAGCGGCAGGTTGCCGCTTTGGTAGCGCGTGGGTTTGATATAAACGCGGACAAGCTCGCCCAGGCGGACGGCAAATATCTGTATAAGCAGCATATCATGGACTGGCTGGTCGCCACGGGACAGGCCGACGATATGTTTGGCGATTTTTATAAGGCCACCTTTAAAAACGGCGGCATCTGTGCGTTTGATATAGACTATATCGACGTGTTTAAGGCGGTCAGAACCGTCAAGGCGGCGGGCGGGCTGGCCGTGCTGGCGCACGCGGGGCAGCAGCAGAATTTTTGGCTGATTCCCGAGCTGGTGGCGGCGGGGCTGGACGGCTTGGAGCTCAACCACCACGCCAACAGCGCGCAGGACCGGGCCATTCTTCGCCAGCTTGCCGATGTGCACCGGCTGTTTTTGACCGGCGGCAGCGACTACCACGGCCGATATGAGCCGCAGCCCTTTGGCATCGGGGACTTTTTATCGGATGAAAGCGGGGTGAAGGCCATATGTCAGGCATAAAGCTCGGCGTACAGCCGACCATCGAAGAGGACGTTCAACTCATTGATACTGCACTCGGCGCTTATACCCAGATACAGGCACATAGCGTGCTGCATGGCGTGAGTATGGACGATTTTTCCTACTGTGCGGGCTATAACCAGATTTATTACGCGCAGATCGGCAGATTTTGCTCGATCGCTAGCTTTGCGCGCATCAACCCTGGCAACCATCCCACCCATACCCGCGTGGCGCAGCACCACTTTACCTACCGCAGCGCGCTGTACGGGCTCGGGGCGGACGATGCCGACTTTTTCGCGTGGCGCAAGGCGCATGCGGTGACGATCGGCAACGATGTGTGGATCGGCCACAATGCCGTTATCCTGCCCGGCGTGACGATTGGCAACGGCGCGGTGATCGGCGCGGGCGCGGTGGTCGCCAAGGACGTGCCCGCTTATGCCATTGTCGGCGGCGTCCCAGCCAGAGTGCTCAAAATGCGTTTTTCCGATACGCTGATCGAGAAGCTCGAGATGGTCAAATGGTGGGACTGGGACTATGAGACGATCAAGGCGCGGCTTGCGGACTTTCGGAATCTGGACGCATTTCTTCAAAAGTATCTTTAAGCGAAAACGGTTTTGGTTGCCCGCGCGGGCGGTATTGCATCTAAAGGAGATTAGACATGAGCAAGATTCAAGCTGTTATCTTTGATTGGGCGGGCACGACGGTGGACTATGGCTGCTTTGCCCCGGTTAAAGGTTTTATCGACGGGTTTAAGAGCATTGGCTTTGAGATTACCAACGAGATGGCAAGAAAACCGATGGGGCTTTTAAAGCTCGACCACATGCGGGCTATCGCCACCATGCTGCCCGAGGAAATCTCCGAGGCGCAGATCCAAAAGGCATATGCCGTTTTTGAGGAGACACTGTTCGCGAATATCGAACAGCATTGCGGTATCAAGGATTTTGTCGTCGAGGCGGTCGCGGCGCTACGCGCGCAGGGTATTAAAATCGGCTCGACCACCGGCTACACCGCCGCCATGATGGAAAAAGTGCTGCCCAAGGCCGCCGAGCAAGGCTATGCGCCCGACTTTTGCATCTCGCCCGACCAGACGACCAAGGGCCGCCCTTTTCCGTATATGATTTGGCAGAATTTGATGGCCTTTGGCGTCGGAGACCCGCGCGAGGCGGTCAAGGTTGGCGACACGATCGCAGATATCGCCGAGGGCCAAAGCGCGGGTTGTTGGACGGTCGGAGTGATCCTAGGCTCCTCCGAGCTGGGACTGACCCGCGCGGAGGTAGCGGCACTTTCCGCTGAGGAAATGGCGCGGCGCAAGGCCGCCGTCCGGGCCGCTTATTATAAGGTGGGCACCGATTACATCATCGACGATTTAAGTGCGCTGCCGGGCGTGATAGCCGATATTAACCGCCGTCTGGCACAATGTGCGCCCCGCAAGCTGCTAACCCCCGGTCCGCTCACCACCAAAGAGTCGGTCAAGCGGGCGATGCATACCGACCACTGCACCTGGGACGACGAGTACAAGGCGATTACGACCTCGGTGATGCAGGATATCACCACTATTGCCGCCAACGGCGACTATGCTGCAGTGCTGCTTCAGGGCAGCGGTTCTTACGCGGTGGAGGCGATGATCAACTGCCTGTGCAGCAGGGAGGAGAAAATTCTGTTCCTCGTCAACGGCGAGTACGGCAAGCGAATGCTAACCATCGCCAAGGCCGCCGGCAAGATCTTTGGTGCGCTCACCTTCGAGAGCCATCTGCCCATCTGTATCAAAGCGGTCGAGCAGAAGCTTAAAGAGGACGGCGACATTGCCACCATCGTCTTTGTCCACTGCGAGACGACCACCGGCGTTATCAACCCGCTCGAAGCGCTGACCAAGCTGGCAAAGTCCTATGGAAAAAGAGTGTTGGTGGATGCCATGTCGAGTTTTGCGGCCTACGACATCGATATGGCTAGGGTGGATATCGACGCGCTGGCCGCCAGTGCGAACAAATGCCTCGAGGGCGTGCCGGGCCTCTCGTTTGTCATTGCCAAGAAGGTGCTGCTTGAAGAAAGCGCTGGCCGCTCGGGCTCCCACAGCCTCGACCTCTATGACCAGTATCAGGGTCTGTATCATGGCGGCGGCAAATTTCGCTTCACCTCTCCCACCAACGTGCTGTTGGCGCTGCGGCAGGCCATCGACGACTACCACAAGGAGGGCGGACTTGCGGCGCGACGGGCGCGCTATATCGAAAATCATCGGGTGCTGACCGAGGGACTGGCGGAGCTGGGTATCGCGCCTATCGTCGCACCGACGCATCAGTCCTATATCATCACCACATTTGCGCTTGGCAAGCTGGACTTTGCCAGCCTCTATACCGCCTTAAAAGCGCGGGGATTTATTATCTACCCCGGCAAGCTGACCGAGACGCCTACCTTTCGTCTGGGGAATATCGGCGATGTTTATCCGTCCGACATGCGGGTGCTGGTCAATGCGATGGGGAAATATCTTGCAGGCCAAGCATAGGCGGCCTTTCTGTGGATTCGCAGGGCAATACGCGTTTTCGCGCAGCTGCAATCAACCGCTCTTTTAAGAGTGGATATCCTTGCTGCCGCCGAAAATGTCATCGAATAATCCGTTCGCTTTGACCATAGTCTAGATTATCAAAAGGCAAAGCGGTGCTGATTTGAGAAAAGTAAAAGCTCTGTTTCTGAACTTTATACTCCTTTGCGGCGTTTCCGTCATATTGCAGACCGTCGCCCTTTCCTTCCAGGCATATCTCGCCAGGAATCTGGGGTCGGAGGGGCTGGGACTCCTCCAGCTGACTTTATCGGTCTATTTTCTGGCCGCAACGTTTGCCTCCTCGGGGATGCGGTTCACAGCTACCCGGCTGGTGGCCGAGGAGCTGGGTGCCCGCCGACCGAACGGCGCCATTCAGGCGGTACGCTTGTGCCTTGCCTGTACCGCAGCTTTCAGCATTGCCGCAACGATTCTGGTGAATCTGGGGTCAAATTGGATTGGGACGGTCTGGCTCAATGATGCCAGGGCCATCCTGCCGCTTCGCGTCTTTTCCTTCAGTCTTCCTCTGATTTCACTGTCCGGGGTCTTCAGCGGTTATTTCATCGGCGTACGCAAAGCGGCAAATATCGCCGCAGCGCAATTAATTGAGCATGTGCTGGAGATCACCGCCAGCGTCGCGCTTCTGCGCATATGCCTGCCCATGGGGCTTGCATACTCCTGCGCTGCCGCAGCTTTGGGTTGTGTTCTTGGTAAATTGGGTTCCTGCTTCATACAGTTTGTGCTTTACCGCAAAGCCATCAAAAACCAGAGCCAGAAAAACAGTGCTCCCACTCCCTATCTCTTTCGCCGATTGCTTCATATTGCCGCGCCAACCGCTTTGAGTTCCTATGTTACATCCAGTATCCGCACAATCGAGCAGTTGCTGATCCCCTACGGTCTGAAAAAGGGCGGTGCCTCCGGAAGCGGAGCTCTTGCCACGTTCGGAATCATCCGGGGCATGGCAATGCCGCTGATCCTTTTTCCCGCCTTCCTGTTCAGCACAGCGCTGGACCTGGTTCTTCCCGAACTGACGGAAAGCCAGGCTGCGGGCCACCTTAGGCATCTGAGTTATATCATCCGGCGGGTATATCGAATTGGGATTTTGTTTTCAGTCTGTATGATGTGGATCTTTCTGCGGTTTAGTCACGAATTGGGGATACTGATCTATCAAAGCACCGATGCCGCATACTTCATCCGTCGTCTGGCCGTTCTGGCCCCATTCTTTTATCTGGACATGATCACCGATATGATGGTCAGAGGTCTGGGCAGGCACATGAGCACGATGAAATATAACCTGATCACTTCTCTGGTCAGTGTTGTACTGCTTTACCTGCTTTTGCCCAAGTTTGCCATTACCGGCTATCTCATTACGGTTTATTGCTCCAAAATTCTGAATTTTACATTGAGCCTCCACAAATTGGTGCATATTTCCGATCTGAAAATCCGATTGTTCGATATTTTCAAGGCCGTACTATGTGTGATTGCATCCGCTCAGCTTGCAAATCTGATGAGCCGATTGCTTCCTGTGTTCCCCGAACCTTTTTCATTTCTGGCGCAGATTGTCCTGACAATTCTGTTCTATATTCTGAATCTGCGGATTTTTGCCTGTGTTTCCCGGGAAGACATTGCCTGGTGCCGCTCGCTGTTGAAATAGGAAAATCTCCGCGCGACCATATAATCAGCAAGCCCTAATTAGTAAAGCAAAAAACAAGTTTAATGTTTCGATTTCCAAAGTGAATGCACAGGATATTCATCAGACGATCGTGCTTGGACTGGCATGTGTCGCTGGTACTGTATCGCATGCGGACAGTATGATTGATTCGATCCTGAAATTTATTGAGATTCAGCGCGAAATCAGATAAGTAGACAGCTAGTTATGAATATTCTGTGCTAAGGGCTAAACTGCGCATTATGAATATGATCTACCAGTACGGACTAAATTTGAACTGCGCATTATGTTTAATACATGAAGTGGTAGTTCAAATCCACCCTGAAACGCTCAAGGACATACATATTACGCAAAAACACAAATGCTTTGGTCTTCAAACTTTGAAAGGTCTAATTAGATCTTTCAAAGTTTGAAGACTTTTTCTTTCCCCAAAAACCTTTATTTATTGGCTTTAGGGTTTTGTCACATATCTTCCGGATTTCTTATTTTGTCAACAGGTCCAATTTTTGACACGACCGAGAGACGAGCCGGTAATACGCCCTTTCAGAGCTGGCGCATACCACCAGTTCAACCGGTGGTTTTAATTTCCGTTTGTTTATCGCTTGAGGTTGTTTGCCATGCGGGCCCCGCTGTTTCAATAAATGCGGACAGAATATAAGCCGTGCTACAACACAAGGCTGATGCAAAAGCGCCCACCTGTGCTCTGGGCATCATAGGGAATCCCCAGCCGCTCCAGGTTGCGTTTTACAATATAAAGCCCCAAACCGGTTCCGCTCGCCGCTTTGTCGCGGCTGTAGCTGCGGGTGTAAAAGGGCTCGAAAAGTTTTGGCAGCTCCTCCGATGGAATCGGTTCGGAGTCGTTTTCGATCATAAAGCGGTGCTTTTCCGCCTTCTCCACAAGGGATAGCCTGATCTCTCCGCCCTGAGGCGTATAACGTACAGCGTTGGATATCAGGTTGGATAGTACCTGATATAGCATGTCGGGGTTGGTGGTGACTTTGACGGACGGAAGCTTTTGCGTCAGGCGCAGACCCTTTTCAGTCAACTGGTAGATGTTTTCGGCAATAGCCTGTTCGATCAGATCGTTTAAATGGCATTCGCACAGCTCCGGCTCATCCCCGCTCATATCCGCTCGGGAAGCCCCCAAAAGCGCTCCTGTCAAATAGGAAAGCTTATCCACCTGATTTTTACATGCCAAAAGATACTTTCCCTTATCCTTATAAATCCCGACATTGTCGATCATCCCCTCCAGCATACCACTGAGGGCGGCGACGGGGGTTTTTAATTCGTGGCTGGCACTCTGCAGTATCTCTGTTTTGGAGCGCTCCAGTCGGCTGACCTTCTCCATCTCCTTTTGCAGGCTGGCGATGTTTCCGTGCAGGCTGGCGTAGAGTGCGTCCAGATTGGCGGAAAGCTGGCCCAGCTCATCGTTGGTGTGAAGCCCAGACACCGTATCCGGCGACATTTCCTGCATTTTTAGTGCCGCATCTGAAATTTTCAGTATCGGTTTGGTAATCTGTTTGGCGTAGATTCCGGATAGAATCAGGCCGATGACAATTGCCGTAGCCAGAACATAGGGCAGCAGCGACAGGATGATACCCCTTGCTTCATCGATTGGCTGCAGCGTAGCGCTCACATAAATCTGATCTACATATGTCGTTCCTACATAGCCCACCAGTAGCATATTGTCGCCATTCACACCACCCAAAATTCTAATGGTGCTCGCCCTTTCAGCCTGATCATCAGCAATATTTTTGCGGACCTGAAATATAACTCTGTCACCACCGGGCGGTCCCAAAGTCGATTCGTCCGAATATATCACGGCGCCGGATTCCCGCAACGAGAGAAATGGCGAGGAAATGGCGGGAATCAGCATCTCCTCCTCATCAAAGGACAGGACGGTGACATTGTTTTGTTTTGAGAAATCTGCGATCAGAGCCGCGCATGCCTCCTCATCTTTCGCGTATTTGAGGCTATGCGCTACGGTATCCACATTCTGCCTCAGATTCAGCCTTTTCTGTTTAAGGTAATAGGAAGGCAGAAGGAAATACATGACCGCGAAGGAGATCAAAACCACGATCAGGATGAGCAGGATGGAAAACAGAAAGGTTTTCCGCACAATCCCTTTTTTAAACAGCATGCCCGCTCACTCCCCCCCGAATTTGTACCCCACGCCGATGATGGTGGAAATCACATGGGTTTTCAATTTTTTACGCAGGTTTTTAATGTGGACATCCACCACCCGTTCATCGCCGAAGTAGTCGTATCCCCATGCATGGTTGAGAAGCTGCTGGCGGCTGAGCGCTTTCCCGGCGTTTTGCATCAGTGTGCCCATCAGTTCAAACTCCCGCAGCGTCAAGCCGAGCTTTCTTCCGGCCTCCCATGCTTCGAAGCTGTCGTAGTTGAGGGTGATGTCGCCATACCGCAGCATTTTGTCTCCGGCGCCCCCGCGGCGCAGCAGGGCCTGCACCCGCCGGACCAGCACTTTTGGGGAAAAGGGCTTGGCGACATAATCGTCGGCCAGCTCGTCAAAGCTCATGAGCTGGGTGGCTTCATCACCGAGCGCGGTGAGCATGACAACCGGTTTTTCCCTGTGCTTTTCCATTCTCCGAATCGCTTTCAAAAGCGCCAGACCGCTTACTTCCGGCAGCATGATGTCGAGGATAAAAAGGTCTATATCGGCGCGCTGCCGGATCAGCCGAAGGGCGTCGCCGCCGTGGGCGGAGGACAGCACGATATACCCGGCCTCTTTCATGTATTCGGAAACAACTTCATTGATGTTACAGTCATCCTCCACAATATGAACAGTCTGCGGCACAGGCTTTCCTCCTTCGTTTTTATTACCGATCATAACAGATAATCAAATCCGTGTCCACTCAGGCGATCAGCGTTCCGGAGTCCTTCCGGAACAGGTGAATTTTCTCGGGCGGAAAATGAACGCCGCAGTTTTTCGCAAGCCCCCGGCTGACGGATGTTTCCATCCGTGCGATGATATTTGTTCCCGAGCAATTCAGGTGGAGAATTGTATCTGCCCCTCGCATTTCGGAGATTTCGCGTATTGCCGGTATACAGTGGATGTGCGTCGCTTCATTGATCGGAACGCAGGCGATATGCTCTGGGCGAATGCCCAGCACCACCTCCCGGTCGGCATATCCGGCTTTTAGAAGCGCAGCGCTCTTTTCCGGCGGCAAAGGCAGGCGCTGCTTTGCGAAGGCAAGCAGGGCGGTGTCTCCCGGCTTTTCCACCACAGCCTGGATAAAATTCATTTTTGGGGAACCGATGAAGCCCGCCACAAATTGGTTCGCAGGATTGCTATAGACCGCGTCGGGCGTGTCGGCCTGCTGGACGACGCCGTCCTTCATCACAACGATTTTCGTCCCCAGCGTCATGGCCTCGGTCTGGTCGTGTGTGACATAAATGAAGGTGGTGGCCAGCCGCCGGTAGAGGCCGATAAGCTCGGTTCGTATCTGGTCGCGCAGGGCGGCGTCCAGATTCGAAAGCGGCTCATCCAGCAAAAAGACGTTGGGGTTTCGCACAATGGCCCGCCCCATCGCCACCCGCTGGCGCTGACCGCCGGAGAGCGCCTTCGGCTTGCGCGCCAGCAGATGGTCGATTTCCAGCATGCGGGCGGTTTCCATGATCCGCTGTTTGATCTCCGCCTTGGGTACTTTTCGCAGCTTGAGCCCAAAGGCGATGTTGTCGTAAACGCTCATGTGGGGGTACAGCGCGTAATTCTGGAATACCATGGCCATATCCCGGTCCTTGGGCAGGGTGTCGTTGATCCGCCGCCCGTTCATAAACAGGTCGCCCTTAGTGATCTCCTCAAGCCCGGCGATCATCCGCAGGGTCGTCGTCTTTCCACAGCCGGATGGCCCGACGAAGACGATAAATTCCCCCTCGCTGATTTCCAGATTGAGATTGTCAACGGCGGTCACACCGCCCGGATAGATTTTGGATAGGTTGTGTAGACTTATATTTGCCATAGAGCGCCAATGCCTCCGCTTTTGATTTCATTTTCAGGCCCCGTTGTGGTACGCCGGCGGCAAAAAGACCCGATCAGGCTCAGAATAATCCCGGCGATGCATGCCGCGAATATGGTCAAACAGAGAGGCTGCGCATCCCGCAGCCAGACAAGCTTGTGGCCAAAATCCCCGGCGGTTAGCTCCCCGGTGATCCATATGAGCGACTGCCAGGCCAGGCAGATTTCCAGCACTTGCAGGGATAGCCGCAGCATCGCCGCGATTGCACCCACCAAGAGAAGCGCGCCGCTTGCGGTTTTCAGGAAGTCCGTTTTGTAGCGGGAAACCAGTTCCCAAAAATAAAGCTCGCCAAGCTTTGTGCGGTAGAAGCAAAGTCTGCTGAGCAGCTTGTGTCCTGCCCGGTTCACCAATACCAGCAGCAGGGCGAACAGCGCTGCCTTCCAGGCTACGGTGAAGCATTTGCCGAACGCGTCGGCGGACTTTGAAAGATTGATGAATTCATAGTTGTTCTCGTGAATACCGATGCGCTTCAGGGCGTTTTTGGCGTATGCTTCGGTGACCCTGTCATCCATCAAAACGATGATGGCCTCCGCCTGCCCGCCCGCCACGCCGGCAGGGATATAGATGTTGGTATTCTGCGTATCGCCATCCTGAATAACGCCGGTGACAGTCCAGCTTTCGCCGTCCAGCTTAAGCGTTTTACCTGTAATCCCGACGCTGCCGAAAATCTGGAAAGCGGCCGTTTCGTTGAGGACAGCGTGCCTGTTCTTCGCGTCCATGGCGGCTGCGGTGAAGAAGCCGCCGTTTAGATGGACATAGTTGAGCATTCCGGCATAATACGAATTGGTTCCCACCACGGTCACGGTATGCCTTTGATTGACCGCCTGCACTGTACCGGGCCTGCGGATCTCATAGGTCAGCAGGAATTCTTCCTCCGCGAATTCCTCCAGTCGTTCCGGGTTAATCCCCGGAGCGCCGGAACCGAGCGGAGAAACCATCAGGCGGTTTTCGTAGCCCTGTTGTCCGGCCAGAGCGGATAGGACGAACAAAGAGAGGAGAAATGCGGCCAATGCAAAGCAAAGCATTTTACTTTTCAAAAAAATCCCCCACATTCGATAGCACAACCACATCGCCCGCCGTGGCAGGCTTGTCGCTGATGAGCATAATGGGTTCAAAGAAGGTGATCCCCCGCACGATGACCGTATTCTTGGCGTCCGAGTCCCCGATGTAAACGTCCAGCCGTTCCAGATAATATTCCTGCCCCATAATGCCATTTCGGCGTTTTACCTGATTGATGAAATAGCCGTTATTGTCCTGATTCAGCGCTCCGTTGGGAATCAGGGTATAGGTGGTTTCGCTGGTTTTCTCAAAGGTCATGTCAAAGGTCTCGCCGGCGGTGACGGCGGGGTCGGTCAGCGCGATGGTGACGGTTTTATTCTGAGCGGTGGGGGTGATCTTGGTTACGGTTCCCTCCACCACATGGGAGGAATTGGAGAGCGCCACGGTGTCTCCCGGCAGTACAAAGTTGTTTTGCAGCGATACGCTGCACTTCACCTCAAAGGTTCCGCCTGCCCCGACAGATGCGATCAGCTGCTCTGCCCGGATGGTTTCTCCCTTCACAGCGGCAAGGGAGATCACGGTGCCGTCTGCGGGGGCCGTGACGGCTGCGTGGGTTTCAAAGTCTGCCAGCGCTTTTTTGTAGGGTTCTTCCTGAATAGCAAGGCCGCTCAGCTCAATATTCTTTGCTTGCAGCTGGAGCTGCAACGCTGCGATATCCGCTTCGTAGTCCAGCAGTTTGGATTTCTGCTCTTCCAACATCTTTTTTGCCTGATCTTCCAGCGCCTCCTGCTTCAGATACAGCGCTTGCAGCGCATATTGGGCCTTATCCACATCCAGCTCCGAGGCTTCGCCCGCTTCCTCACGTTCACGCACGGCCTCTACTTCGGCGCGGGCGCGGCGGATGTCAATAGCGATAGCGTCCAGCTCATAGGTGGATACGGTGCCTTCCTCATCGGTTTCGTCGCTGAGATTTTCCATGTAGCGGTTCTGTTTTTCCAGATTCAGTTTGATACTCTCGATATCGATATAGAGCTTGCTGCGGCTGTTCTGTATTTCCCGCAGCTTGCGCTCGACCTCATCCTTATCAAAGCTGAGGCGGTAGAGCGCCTGCCCCTTGGTGACGGCGTCGCCCTCTTTTACCAGAACTTCCTCGACAACGCCGCCCACTGCGGCGTACAGGTTCTCCACCTCCGACCAGTCGGCGATGCCGGAGCTGGTTTCCAGCTTGCTCAAGCGGCCATTTTCCGGCTTGACCGCCGTGATAACCGGCCGGTTGTAGCCATAGATGGTTCGGGAGAAGAAGATCAGCACCAGCAGGACGGCCAGAAACACAGCGCCGATAATTTTCTTGTAGTCCCGCTTCGTTACGGCAGGGGAGCCGTGAACCGCCGCCAGTTCGCCCGATGGGGGCAACACCGGCACACCGCGCTTTACCACACGGTATCGAACCGGCATCCGGGAACTTTGTGTGGTTTGAGTTTTTTGTTCCATGTCACTTCACTCCCGAAAGCTCGATTCCCTTTTCCAGATCCTTTTGACCCAGCATCAAAAACCAGAAGGGCAAAAACATATACACGCAGGAAGCCGCGTACACAAGTCCCATCCGCCCCTCGGCAATTCGGGACAGGTAGACCGAGAGCGGCTCCCGGGCATAGTCGTCGATGAAGACAACCGCCTGCTCCACCAGATTCCAGTATTCGATGAAGGTGAGCATCATCAGCGCCGCCATTGAGGACTTCATCTGTGGCACAATGATCTGCCAGAAGATGTACCAGTTGCCCGCGCCATCCATCCGGGCGGCCTCAAAGTAGGCGGGCGGGATCACTTTCATGCTCTGCCGCATCAGGAACACCCCGAAGGGCGAGAATATACCCGGAAGGATGATGGCGAGATAGCTATCCTTTAGCCCCAGCGTGTCCGCGATGATATAGTTCGGCACCAGCACGGCCTGTAAGGGCATCAGCATCACCACAATATAGACGGTAAACACCGTCTCCTTATACTGCCATTCCCAGATGGTAAAGCCGTAGGCCGTCAGCAACGAGATTATCAGGCTGCCCAACATCACCGGCAGCGCCAGTTTGATGGAATTGGTCAGCAGTATCAGGAAGGAGGGCTGGTTGAGAAGCACCTCGAAATATTGCCAAAAGCCTGCCTGCTCCGGGATCAGACTGATCCGCTGGAATTTCTCGGTGATGCCGGCCGCCAAATCAAAGGTGGTCAGCGTGGATGTGTAATTCTGCGCAATCTCCGCCTCGCTCATAAAGGAGTTGGTCAGCGTGACGATCAGCGGCAGAAGGAAGAATAATCCAATGAAAAACAGGGTTGGCGTGATGATTTTTTCCGTGCGCTTTCTCATCGCGACGCCCGCCTTTCCATTCGAAGAAGTGTTTGGGTCAACAGCGCGATCAGCACCACAAGCACGGTGGTGGCGGTGGTCAATCGCGGATAATTGAGGGACTGGAACATGTTGTTCATGAAATGCTGGAGGGTATAGATGCTCTCATGCGGGTAGCTGCCGGTGATCAGATAAATCTCCTTGAATACCTTGAAGGAATTGATGATAGACATGATCAGCACCAGCACCGAGGTGGCGGCGAGATGGGGCAGAGTGATATGCCGGAATACTCCCCAGGGCTTCGCGCCGTCCATCCACGCGGCCTCGTAGTAATCCTTTGGTATGCTGCTGAGGCCCGACAGATAGAGCACCATGTTATAGCCGAGATTCTTCCAGATGAAGATAAGCACCATAACGAAAAGCGCCAGTGAAGAATCCAGCCAGTTGATCTTGGCGATTCCCATGCCGTTGAGCTGGCCGTTGAGGGCGCCGTCGTAGGCGAACAGGGATTTCCAGAAGGACACCGTCGAGCCGGAGGGAATGACCAGCGGCGTCAGAAAGATCAGCGAGAAGAGCTCCCGGTGGCGGCGCAGCTTGCTGATGAGCATGGCGATGCCAAGCGACAAAGCCATATTGAGCGGCACTGAAATGCCGATAAACCGCAGGGTGTTCCAAAACCCCGTGAGATACGCTTTGTTCTCAAAAAGGTTCAGGAAGTTTTTTAGTCCCACAAAGGCGCCGTTCACCGGTTTATCCACAAAAGCATAGCCCAAAGAGATAAAGAATGGCCAGATGTAGAAGATGACAAAGCCCAGCAGCCCCGGTGCGAGAAAAATCAGTCCGGTATGGCTGAGCAGCGGATTTCTCCGCGCCACGGCCATTTTGAGTCTGCGTGTCAGGCTATTATTATTCCGGGGAGTGAGCCGTTTTATCATGTTTCCCTTACTCATTCAGGTACAGGCTTACCTTGCTTTGCAGGGTGGCCGCCACCTCCCCGGCGGTTTTGCTCCCCTCAAAGAAGTAAGCGACCTCGGCTGCGATCATGTCGCTGATCACGGTATCTGTAAACGCGTAGGTGTTGATCTGGTCAGAAAGCGCTTCCACAGCCCGATTGTATTGGATGATTGCCGACAGATGATTCTCGCTCACCGATTCGCCCTGCCTGCCCACGGCGCTTGTCAATACTGTTTCCGCTTTCTTTTCTCTGGCGGAATTGCGAAGGGGCAGGGCGGTGGGCATCAAATTGGTGTTTAGCTGCATTTCCTCACTGAGCAGAAATTTAAGAAACGCCCAGGCGGTTTCCTTGTTGTGCGAGTTTGCGTTGATGCCATAAGCTTGCTCGTAAGTAAAGGGTATGGCGCCATTCGCGCTCGCCGCGATGCCGGCGATTTCGTCGTCGTCCCCGACAGCCATGGTGCCGCCCTCCGCCATGGCGGTCATTTTGATGCCCAAACCACGGGTAAAGAGGGAAAGCAGGTTGAAGGCATCTTTGGGTTTGAAGAAAAATCGGTCGGCGGGGGCTTCATCGGCCCGGCGCATCATCATGCCGGCGTCCGCTTGCCCGGTGGCGCCTTGGCTGACATATCCCAGCGCGCCGTACTGCTTGACGGTTTCCAGCAAGGCGGCAAAGCTGCCGTCACTGAAATTGGCGGTTTTGCTTTCAAGATCCACAAAGGCGCCGTAGTTTTCCGTCAGCAGCTTGCCCCACAGGTTTACGCCGCCTTTGGTATAATCGAAAATGTTAAACAGCTTGGCGTTTCCATCAAAGAGAGGCTCTGCCAAACCAATCAGCTCCTGCGTGGTAAATGCTTCGCCGGGGCCAAACGACGCGGCGGTTTCCGCCGGCACAAGGGCGCTGTCATAGGCATAGTAATTAAAGGTGTAATCCATGGGCAAAAACCAGGTTCCATCTTTATATTGGATAGCCTCCAGAATGTTCTCACGGTAATCGCTAGGGCTAAAATCGGGGTCGGCCTCCATATACGCCGCCAGATTTTCAAGCTGGCCGCTTTCCACATACTTGTGAAGCGGCAGCACATCCATAGCGAGAATATCCGCGCCCCCGTCGCTCATCAGGGCGGTGTTGGTCTTGTTGATATAGTCGGCGCGGCCCTGGGGATCGTCCTGCTTCTGTACGATCTGCATCTTTTTGTCCCCCTGCTCGGAGGTTCTGACCTCCGGCAGGGCAGAGAAGGTTTCCACATTCACGGTGGTTCCCGGATATTGCGCCATGAAAAGCCGGGCCGCATCCTCCAGAAACGCCTTGTATCGCAGGGTGTCGTAGGTGGAGACGGTGATTTCGCCGGTTATTTCACCGGTCAGAGAAACGCCTGCCTGTGAAGCCGCCGCGTCTTCTGCGGATGTATCCGATATGTCGGCGGTTTCTGCCGTGGTTCCGCCGCAAGCGGCAAGAGACAGGGTAAGAATTAGCGATAGGATGATGGCTGAAAATCGATTCATACTGTTCTCCTCCAAGTCAAGTCTTTGGTTTGAGGACAGTATACGACCCGGGTGTGAAGTTCATATGGAGCCCGTATGTAGATGCCATGTAGCTTTTGTTCTGACAAACCGATGGTATTAGAGGGGTTAGCAGTTCGATCCTGCTTATCTCCACAAAATGCTTTGGTCTTCAAATTTTGAACAGTCTGATTGGACTGAACAGATTTGAAGACCTTTTTCTTTGCTCTAAGCCTTTGTTTATGAGGTTTTAGGGCTTTATTATATAATCAGATGTCCAATTTGCTTTTGCTTTAAAACGCCAAAATCCGAAACAAAAAGCTAAAAAACACCACTTTCGAACCCCTTGTCCAATTTTAATTGGAACGCTTTTTCTTCTGCTTTTCTCGATAGATCATCTCATACTGCACTGGCGTTTTATATGCCAGTGTTCCATGAGGACGCTCAGTATTATAAAAAAGAATGTAGTTATTAACACATTTATAGAACTCTCGTTCGCATTTAAAATTAGTTCGATACAGCTCCTCTTTCTTTAACGCAGAGAAAAACGCCTCTGCTACAGCGTTATCTTGAGGACTTCCGGATCTGGAGAAGGATTGGACAATGTTGTTCATGCGCAGGAGGTTTTGAAAGACCCTTGAGGTATATTGAACACCTGATTGCTGTGAAATGTCAGTTGCTGAGGATGATTACAAGCTGTCCCGCGTCCTCGCGGCGCAGGATATTGAAACCGCCCCGCCGATAGGCAACCAGCTGCCCATCCTGCTAAACGGCCGGCCCCTTTGCCGCGCAT